>CANQHL010000009.1 GCA_947623775.1 uncultured Clostridia bacterium | reverse complement strand
CCTGTAAAGTTGCCCCTCAATGTGATGATTATTTCTGCATATTGTCTAGATTTTTCATATGCGTCTTTATTGTTGGAATATGAAAGACTATAATCACCTGGCATTATTGTTACGGTGGTTGAATTATATTGAACATAGTAACTATTATCCCATCGAATGTTTACACCTGGCTCTATATCTTTTCCAGTGTATTCTATATAACCTTCTGATGATAAATCACAATTAGCTGTGTCAAGGGTGATAGTTACACCCATACTATATTGATCTAATCTCCTTTGTGTGATTTTAAATGCGTTTTGCAACGTTACGGTACCTTTATGGTTGCCTCCACTATGTTCCCCAAATGTGATGGTTACTGATACATTACCTACATTTGTGTGGTCACCAGAATAGCTTACTTCACTATACGCTAAATCCACTGGATTGCCTAAGTCGTCAGTAATTGAAATGCTATAACTATTATAACCATTAAATGGGTCAATCTCTGATCCTGTGTATTCATAACTTTCTGATTCAAGACCAGTTATGTGTATTTGTCTACCTGGTTTTGATAAATCTCTTTGAACGATACTAAATGGTATGGTTGTACTTCCTGTATAATTTCCTGTGAATGTGATTTCCACACTAGCAGAACTAGTTACATTCATTTCATTAGAAGTTGAAGAAATATAATAGTCACTATCGGGCCCACCATAATCCCCGCTTTGCAAAAGATGGTCTCCGTCAAAAATTTTAAGATCTAAGTCTTCAACTCTAATATATTGACCTGTGTATTCTACTTCCTTGTTATATTGGATGCTTTGTGGATCTAGACTTGATAAATTTTTTTGCTCAATTCTGAATGTTTGTGTCAGCGTTCCTTTGTAGTTGCCCTTTAAGTGGATGGTTATCTCTGCATCTGTGTGACTTTTTTCATATGCGTTTATGTTGTTGTAATATGAAAGCCAATAATCTCCATTGGAGGAGGCATCTGTTGCTTGGCTTAAGGAGAATATATTTGAACCATAACCTCCATATAAATAGGAACTATTATCCCATTGAATGGTTACACCTGGTTGGATCTCTTTTCCTGTATATTCTATGCCATATGGTGAACCGTAACTATATGTATCAACAGAAACAGTTAATCCCATATCACTCGGAGAAGAAAATTCTCTTGGTTTGATTTCAAATGCGTCGTTGACTGTCACTTCCCCTGTATAGTTGCCGCTGCGTTCTCCAAATTTGATGGTTATCGTTACAGAACCCACATTTGTGTGTTCTCCTGAATAACTTACGCTATACTCTTCCGGATACACTGTATAGCCATTGATTTTAACTTCAAGTGTTGGCTCAATCGGTGCTCCCGTATATTGTGGGTCGCCAGAAGTTACACTGACGGTAACATCTCCAGGTAATACATTCTTTTGACTGATGCTAAATGTTTTTGTTCTTTCTCCTGTGTAGTTACCCTTGAATCGGATGGTTACTGACGCCGTACCTTCTCCTACATTTGTATTGTTAAAATATGATGTCAAATCAAAGTCGTCCTCATCCAATTGATGAGCTTGGTCGTCTGTGATCCTAAGTTCACTTTTCTCAAATGTAATGTCCTGACCTGTATATGCTTTTGTTGCAAGAAACTCAACACTTGCCGAATGCCTTGAATCTGATAAATCTCTTGGCTGGATTTGGAATGGTTTTCCCACCCTTCCTGTAAAGTTGCCTTGGAATTTGATGATTATCTTTGCACCAGATCCAGCTTTTGTGTATGCGTTTACGTTGTTTTCATAATCAAGTGTATAATCTCCACTGCTGTATCCTTCATATTCAGCTGGCATTAAAGTGCCGCTTTCTGGGCTTTCTGTAGTAGTCCATCGAATGTTTACTTTTGGCTTAATCTCATCTCCGGTGTATTCTAGATTCTCTGATGACATTGGATCAAGGTCGATTTGTAAATCACCGTCTGTTAACTCCCTTGGATTGATTGTAAACGTCGTGGTTGCTTGCCCTGAATAATTTCCTGTAAAATTGATGTATATTGTAGCACTTCCTGGATAACCACCATAAGGAGATACTACATATTTATTGTCTAAATATTCTAGTGTGTAGTCTCTATTTAAAACTAAAACTTTGTTAAGGTCGTCTTGAACTGTAAAATCTGTTGGTTCAATATCTTTACCTGTATAATAATATGTCCCTTGAACTGAACCGATTGTTGGAGAATGCAAATACTGTAAATCTCTTGCAGTTATTTCAAAGCTTTTGTTGCGTTCTTCTCCTGTAAAGTTTCCTGTAAATTCGATTGTTATTTGCACCATTCCATGGTCTGTATGGTTACCATTCGGATAGGTAATGTTATAATCTTTAGTTTGCCGTAATGTTGGATTATCGCTCCCATTTTCCCATGTAATGGTTACATTTGGCTCGATTGCCTCTCCATTATATTCCACAGAAGGGATAACGTCAATTCTAAATTCACCCTCACTGTACTGCTTTTGAGTGATTGTAAATTCTACTATTTTTGAACCTGTATAGTTGCCTTTGAAATTGATGGTTATTGATGCTTGACCTGCATTTACATTATTTGCTTCTGGTCCCCCTTGAATGTCATAATCTTCTGACGACACCAATTCATGTCCAAGGTCGTCTTGAATTGTAAATACTGGGATAATTTCTTGTCCTGTATATTGTTGTGGTCCTATTTCATCTACTTGCGCTCTCGTAGTTAAATCTCTTGCTACGATTTTAAAATATATGACTTTCGTTCCCGAATAATTTCCTGTGAATTCGATGTTTATAGAAGCATTATTAGGACCATCATAATATGCTACATCTTGATCGTTGTTAGAATATGATACTGTGTAATCTACACCCGATTGTAATTTATGCTCAAGATCATCATATACTTCTGTTATTGCTGGTGAAATTGCACTGCCTGTATATTCCTGACGATCATTAATCTCATTTGTACGCCCTTTAGAAGTCAAATCTCTTGCCTTGATTGTAAATGTTTTGGTGACTTCGCCTTCAAAGTTGCCTTTAAATGTTATTGTTACAGTCGCTGATGCAGTAAGTCCCGTGTTGTTGGAATATGAAAGTTCAAAATCTGTCTCTTTGTCTAATTGTCTAGATTTATCTGTCCATGTTATTACTGGCACCGGTTTTACCTGACCAGCGTTATATTCTTGCTCTTCTATTGGAGCAATTTCCATATTCTCTTCTTCAACTAATTTCTTTGGTTTGATTGTAAATTTTACTGTTCTCTGACCTGTATATTTACCTATGAACTTAATAATGACTTCTGCGTCTTTACTTGCATTTACGTTGTTGTTATAATCAAAAGTATAGTCTTCACCCTTTTGTAATTGAACTTCAAACTCATCAGTTATTGTTGGTTCTGGCTTGATTTCTTCTCCTGTATATTCAATCTCACCAATTTCACTGATGGTTAAACTTTCTCCAGTCAAATCTCTTATTACAATTCTAAATGTCTGGGACTGAGAACCTTTATAGTTGCCTATGAAGTTGATGGTTATTTTTGCGTTATCAGTCAAGTCTTTATTGTTCTCATATTCAAATTGATAGTCTCTATCCTTTTGTAACAAATGACCTAGATCATCTCTTACTTCGGGTTCTGGCGTAATATCTAGTCCTGTATATTCTTGATCTTTAACTTTTTCTACTTGACCTTTTGTGCCCAAATCTCTTTGTGTGATTGTAAATTGCGTTGTCTGCTGACCTGAGTAATTGCCTGTGAACTTGATGGTTATTGTTGCTTCGCCACGTTCAGTATTCTCAGAATATTCCAAAGTATAGTCTTCATCTTTTGTCAATTTATTGCTAAGATCATCTAATATCGTTGCTGGCTCAGGCTTGATTTGCTCACTTGTATATTCCTGTTCTGGAATTTCACTTATCGTTATCTCTTTTTCAGTCAAATTTCTTGCTTTGATTGTGAATGTTGTGCTGGCTGTTCCCGCAAAGTTGCCTTGGAATGCAAAGTTTACCGTTGCTGATGAACCAAGGGCTTGGTTTGAAGAATATGAAAGTTCATAATCCTGTCCCTTGACTAATAATTGTTTTGCCTCTCCTTTTTTCCAATAAATGTTTGGAGTTGGTGTTATATCCTTGCCTGTATATTCTTGTGCTTCTATTGGATCAATTTCTACATCTTCCTGAGATAATGTCTTTGCTATGATTGTAAATTCCTTAGTCTTTGTTCCCTTATAGTTTCCTTGGAAATTGATGTTTATTGTTGCGGTGCCTTTATCTGTGTTGCTTGCATAAGATAACCTGAAATCTGTTGGTTGCAACTCATTCCCAAGGTCATCTGTGATTGTAAGTGTTGGTTGAATTTCATCACCTGTATATTCTTTTTCCTCAACCTCACTTATTTCTATTTCTTTTTCAGTCAAATCTCTCGGAATAATTTCAAACTCCGCAGTGGCTGAACCCCAATAATTACCACCCACATCAACTTGTACTGTGGCAGTTCCTAATGCAGTGTTGTTTCTATATGTAACCGTGTAAGACTCAGTTCCATCCATTACAACGGTGTCGTCAGTTACAGACATTGAGAGGTCTGAGTAAACACCAAGTTCTACTCCAGAAAATTTTATCTCACTACCCGTATACTCAACTTCTTCCTGACTTAACGTAATTTTTAAATTTGGAAGAGCACGAGGATTAACAGTAAACTCAATCTCAACACTACCAGAATAATTCCCTTTAAATTCAATCGTGAAACAGTTTGTTCCTAGCGTGTTACAATATGTACCAAAGATCTGATAGTCTGCAGAATCTAATGATCGTTTCTTATAATATACACCTGTTATATCCCAAGCAATATCATGATTAGGATCATATTCGGTGTCAAAAGTTTTTGTTTGAATACTCCCAAAGGCGTCAAATAAAAGATCTTCATCATTTTCTATATGTATAGGATTGATTGTAAACACTAAATCTACTGTGCCAGAATAATTTCCTTTGAATGTGATTTTTACATTTGCCTCTCCTGCACCTGTATTATTAGAGTATTCAAGTTTATAATCTGTCTCTGATGATAATATTATACCTTGATAATAGATTTCCTCTATTGGCTCGAATGATTTCTGATCTTCCTCATACTGCACATCAAGAATGCTTTTTTGTCTTTCATCAACACCTACAAGTTTAAATTCAAGGTCACTTGCATCAACACTTATTCCCACGATCATGAAATTTTTTGTTATTTCACCTTCATAATTTCCTTGGAATGTGATCTTTACTTGTGCCTCACCTGCAGTGGTGTTGTTTGAATAAAGCAACTCATAATCTTTTCCAAATTCGAGTTGTGTGCCATTATAATAAATTTCTTGAATTGGTTCATATTTCAATTGCACAGAAGAATATGGTACAGGAAGAATTGTATCGCTCAAACCTGTCTCTGTTTCATATTCAATGTATGTTTCTTGAACTTTTATAGCGGTAATCGTGAAAGTACCTGTATATTTCCCTTTATATGACCCAATACCTTCAATAGTGAAGTGTGCCGTGCCTGCATCTGTGTTTGAATCTATTTCTGAGACTGTATAATCAACATCTTCTTCTAAAGGTTTGCCATCAATGCTTAAAATAGGTGATTTTTCTTCACCATCGTATTCTACACTTTGAGCAGTGATACTTACTGAATTTAAATCAATTCTTTCTTTTGCTGTCAAAACAATGTCGTCTTGAATTGTTCCATTTTTCAATTTTTCAGCCAACATCTCTTCTGTAATTTGGTTTCCATCTTCATCTTGCCAATAATCACCGTCTTCTAATGTTAGAAATTTATATTCTTCTTCTTTTTTCTGCCAAAGGCCATCTTCCAATGTCCATTTGATGTCTTGTTTGTATAATTTCTTATGTGTTTCTTGTGGTTCTTCACCCTTGTCAAATTTTATAGTGATAGGATATACAATTCTATCTTGATGGGCTGTTATGTTGAAATCGGCTCCTTTAAGGGCTGTTGCTCTGTCTTTGCTTCCGGCAATAAAGATTGCTGAATTGCAGTTTGCAAAAGCAGATTTCCCGATGGTTGTCACAGTGTCTGGAATTGTGATATATTCAAGTTTTTTGCAACCACTAAAAGCATAGTTCTCAATGCTTGCTAATGTGCTTGTAACCTTTATTTCAACTGATTTTAATTGATTGCAGCCATAAAAAGCGTAGTCACCGATTTTTGTTACGCTGTCTGGAATATTTATTGTTTGAAGATTTGCACAATTGTAAAATGCACGGCTTGCAATGCTTGTAACACTGTCCGGAATGCTTGTTGTGTTGTCGCATCCCAAAATCAATTCATGTGTTGTTGTGTTTACAAGAACATTGCTGTCAAAATCATCAAAGGTTTCATTGCCTTCAACAACAGTGATGGCTGTTAAGGCTTTTCCGCAACCATAAAATGCAGATTCACCTATGCTTGTGACTCCTGCTGGAATTTTTATGGATTGTAATTTTTCGCACTTGTAAAATACCTGCTTACCTATTTTTTCAAGTTGGCTTTCGTCGTTTATTGTAACTGTGGCCAATTGTGAGCAGTTATAAAATGCAGAGTCGCCAATTGTTGTGACTTTGTCTGGAATGTTTATGCTTGCCAAAGATGTGCATCTGTAAAATGCAGAATAGCCAATATTTTCAACATTTTCAGGAATTGTTATATTCTGCAAGCTGGTACAATACGAAAAAGCACCAACACCAATGCTTGTAACTTCGGTTGGAATTCCTGTTACATCTGTAAGTGCTGAGCAATATGAAAAGGCATAATTCCCGATTTCGGTTATATGCGTCTCTTCTGCGAATGCGACTTTTGTCAATTTATCTTTAAATTCATAAAATGGTCCTGCCTGTATTGATGAATAACTCATTTTAGTTACAGTGTTTGGAATTGTAACTTCAAAGGTTTCAGCAACTTGAACTTTTTCTTTTCCTTGCTGGCTTAACCCGATCAATGCCCCATCATCAATCTGAAAATCACTTGTCTCGCTTATTGTGATGTGTGGTTCGGCGGATTGCGTTAGCTCAAGTCCCCCCCCCAACATGATCATGCAAAAAACAAAAGCAAATAGTGACAGACTAACAGAAAGAGCAACTTTAAATTTTTTCATAATCACACCTCTCTTTTCAAATTCATTCTATTCTTACAAGTATTATCTAGAAATATTATAATCAATATTTTAATAAAATACAAACAATTTTGTATAAATTTAAAAATTTTTCATGCCAATCTCATCACGAATTTTGTATTAATTTCTTAAATGATAACCCTAAGCCTTTCTATGGTGTAAATATATATATTTATATATTATAAATCCATATTATATAAAACGATTATAAAACAAAGTCGGAAAATATCTTGCTGACTTTTTTATGATTTTCTATTACATATTAACTAGGTAAAACACCTGTTTTCCCACCGACGTTATAACCCTCTATAAATGTATATTTCCCTGTCTTGTTTTCGGCAAACTCTAAAAGCCCATTGACTGTTTGTGAGGTCTTTTGGCTTATCCCAACCGTCTTTGAATTTGTTTTTCCATTCAAAAGCAAATGCGGAGAATTGAATGTGCCACCATTTATTATGCTTGCAACAGCGCTCACAAGTTGAATTGGTGTTAAGGCAATTGCATGCCCGAACCCCATTCTTGCAAGGTCAACATTTTTAACCGATTTCTTATCCATAAGTATCCCGCTGTTTTATGTCCTAAACCAAATTTTTCCATATAGGAATAAAATCTGTCTACACCCAATCTCAACGCCAAATCCATAAAACAACAGTTACATGAGTTGGCAAACGCCTCCGTCAATGTCTGAGAGCCGTGTCCTATTGTTCGCCAACATTTAATCCTTATTCCATCTATCACCCTGTAGCCCGGGCAATAAAATCTGTCTTCCAAACTTGTTACGCCCGCTTCAAGTGCCGCCGCCACAGTCAAAATCTTAAATGTTGAACCCGGTTCATATACATCAGTCGCAACCTTAACTTTTGATTGTTCAAAAAGTGTAGTTAAATCATCTCTTGGCACCTCATTTAAATCAAAACTAGGTTTTGAGGACATTGACAAAACTTCACCCGTGTGCGCATTGAGCAAAATTCCATTCACCGCTTTTGCCTTTTGCTCAATCATAATCTTTTCAAGAGTTTGTTCAAGTATCAATTGCATTTTACTTTCAATAGATAACGTTATATCCTTTCCCGGATTTGCAGGAATGTAATACCTGAGTGAGCCTCCTATTTCTTTGCCTTGCAAGTCACTTTGAACATAACTGCAACCATCTTCACCCTTTAAAAGGTCGTTATAATACGCCTCAATGCCTGTTTGCCCCTCATTGTCAACGCTTATAAATCCTAAAACCTGTGTGAGCAAATTGCCATAATTATAATATCTGTTTGAGTTTTCAGCAAGATAAACACCCGGCATTTTCAAATTATATATTTTTTCGGCAATTTCACCTTCAACTTGCATTTTTATAAGAACTTCGCTTGCCTTGGTTTCTCTTATTTTGTTGTACGTGCTCTCAAACGACAATCCGAGAAGTTGAGATAAATTCATCGCCGTTTGCGACATTTCTTTCACCTCGCGAGCCCTTACATATACATTGTAGGTTGTGTAACTTTCCGCAAGTGGCGAACCCGTTCTATCATAGATTGTGCCACGTGGGGCAACAATGGATAAGTCTCTCGTCCATTGGTCTGTTGCCTTAAATTGCAACTTCTTCCCATTTACCACCTGTAAAACAAACAAGCGGACAACAAGTGAACAAAAAATAAAGGATATAACCAAAATAATGGCTATTATCCTTTTTTTTAATGAAAATAATGTAAAGGCTTTTTGCAAGTTTAACCTCCGAATATGCCTCCTATGAAATTACAAAAACGATCAAACCAATTGGATTTTTCATTTATATTTGTTGCAGGAGCCTCATCTTCCGGAATGGTTTCAAACAAGTTTTTCATGTTCTCTGAGTTTGTTGCATCTAATGTGTATAAGTTTTTGAGGTAATTAAATAAATTGATGTTGTATTGTGAAGTTACTTCTGCAATCTGGCCTGCCACATTATCAATTTGAGCAACATTTATTATTCCCCATACTCCAAATATCGCAAATAAAATTGAAAGCAATATACATTTAAACTTGTTTGGTCCTTTTTTTGTTTTTTGAGCATCCTTTTCTATTACAAAAATCTTTTTGTGTTCTTCTTCGCTTAGCGTTTCAGTTAAATCATAGTTTGGCGTTTCTATCACCGAAGAAACCTTGCTTTCCATTTTTGTTATCTCTTTTTCCTCTTCTTCTTGCATTGTTTTATGCTTGAAAGAGGCTGCAGAAAAAATATTGATCGTTTTCTCTTTAGGTTTTTCTTTCGAGCGTTCTTTTGGCTCTTCTTTCGGTTCTTCCTTTGGAGAAAGCTCTTTTTGAGATTCTTCTCTCTCTGATTCTTCCTCTTTTATTGCTTCCTTTTTCTTCTCTTCTTTTAAAATATCAAGCAAGGTTTTCTCTGCCATATTATATTCACCTCTTTTTCTCAATATTCATTCTATATTCTTTCGACAATTCGCAATTTTGCACTGCTGCTGCGTGGATTTTCCTGAAGTTCTTTTTCGCTTGCAGTGATTGGTTTTTTGTCGATGATTTTTACTTGCGCCTTATGTCCACATATGCAAACAGGTGTTCGCGGTGGACATATGCAATCAGTTGCAAGTTCCTTAAATATATTTTTTATAATTCTATCTTCTAGGCTATGAAATGTGATAACAACCCCTCTTCCGCCTTTCTTCAACATTAAAGTCAATTCTTTTACAACCTTGTCTAAATCGGTTAGTTCTCCATTCACTTCAATTCGCAAGGCTTGAAATGTCTTTTTAGACACGCCGCCCTTTCCGTAAACAACTTTTTTTGGAAATGATGCTTCAATTATGTCTTTAAGTTCAAATGTGGTTTCAATGGGCTTTATCCTTCTTCTTGCATCAATGTTTTCAACTATTCTTTTGGCGTTGCTTTCTTCTCCGTACTTATATAAAATGTCAATCAATTTCTCTTTGGAATAAGTATTGACAACCTTGTAGGCATCTAAACTTGAATTTTTATCCATTCTCATATCAAGTCTTCCGTTGTGCAAAAAACTAAACCCTCTTTCACCATTGTCAATTTGATAGGAACTTACACCAAGATCAATCAAAAAGCCGTCTATTTCTTCTATTCCTCTTTCCTTTAATATTGTTGGTGCATCTTTAAAATTTGAATGTATTAAAATTAAATTTTTGTTATCCTTAAATCTTTCATTGCAAACATTTATTGCATCTTCATCTCTATCAAAGCCAAACAATTTTCCATCTGTTAAATTAGACAAAATGTGGCGGGAATGACCCCCGCCACCTATTGTGCAATCCACATATATTCCGTTTTCGCTTATAGCAAGTCCTTTTATTACCTCGTCAAGTAATACGGGAATATGTTTAAATTCCATTTGTACCTCTGTTTGTAATTAGCCCTCTACTGTTTCAAGCAAAGTAAGTAACTCAGCATAATCAATTTTGTAGCGGTTTTCTCCGTCAAGGTTTTCAACCCCGAGAACTTCATTGAATTGTCCCGATGCCTGAAGTGCTGAAATTCCGCTTGCAAATTCTGTTTTGAATTTTTCAACAAAACTGTTGAATGCTGTTTTGAATATGCCCTCTTCAGTTTTTTCGCTTAATTCAACTCTGTATGCGTTTGCTTTCAAGCTTTCCAAACTCTTTCCAAGTGCTGTTTTATCCATGTCTTTTAATGTCTTTTCAGCACCAGATTCACGGTTAACTTCCAAGAAATTCTTTATAACATCTACAATTTCGCTTGTCTGTCCGTTTTCTCCAGCAAATGTAACTCCCTCTATTGAGATTGTATCTTCTTGTCCTGTTACACCATTAATCATTCCGCTTACGCTTGCAAATAAGTCTTCTTTCATTGGACGTGTTGATTTTGCATTTAATATTGGTGTCAAAATCTTTTCAACATCTTCTTCTTTCAAATTGTTGATTACTGTATCCAATTCTCCGTCAAGAACAAGTTGTAAGCAATTTTTGTTTTGACCATCAAATGTTGTATTAACTGCTGCAATTAATAATTGTGAAATAAGTGTTAATTCACTATCCCAGCTATCTGCATCATTAAGTCCTGACAAATCTAAGTTTTCACTTGGAATTGTTGAAGTAAGTTCATCAAAAACAATGTCCTTAGTTAAGTCAATATAGTATAGTGGCATTAAAATTTCATTTAACACCTTTTCATTATTTGGCTTTGCAACTATTCCTGCAAGGTCAATAAGTATATTTCCACTATTATTTGAAATCAGGTCGTAAATGCCCTCATCTCTAACTTTTACTAATGGTTCACTTAAAAATTCAAAGAATTGTCTATAGGTTGTTATTGTAACAAGGTCACCTTTGCCATTCTTAACAGGTTGTGTAGGCAACACTAATTTATAGTCTTTGAAATAAGAATCAAATATGGATTTATTTTCTGAATTTTTGAGCAATTTAACACTTGTAACTTCATCCATCAAAGTTCCTATTTTTGATGCAATTGATGTAATATCATAATTTTTCTCTTTATCAAGCAATATTGTTGGATCTTTTACAACATCAAATACGTCTATTTGACTTTCAATACCTGCAAGATTTTTAACTATACTTACAAGAGATGAAGATAATTCACTCCAATCTTGTTCTGTGTAATCGCTTGTTGATGCCTCTATTTTATCAATTTCAGTGATTACTTTATCCAAAACTTTTTGTGCAATAGGTTCAATTCCATCTCTTACCAAATTCATTGATAAAACATTATTTACTGCTTTTTCAAATGAATTTGAATTATCTACACTTGTAAGTGTTGTAGAAATTGTCTTTATGTTCTTTTCATTTAATGCCATTAGGTCGTTGATTGTTCCACTTGCACCTAACTCTTTTGCTGTGTCAACCAATTTCAAAATATCATTTTTGAAATATTCACTTTCTTTCTTTTCTGCTTGATAAGTCTGCAAATCCGTCTTAATTGAATCTAAAATGTCTTCATATCCACTTGGAACAAATGAATAATCTTGATAATTTACAAGTACATCTGCAATTGTTGGTGATAAAACTTTTGTAAACAGTGCAGAATCAACTAATTTATCAACAGGTTCTGTAATCTTTTCATATTTTATTTTTTCATAATCTAATTGATCTGCTCCAACCTTGCTTACTTGATAACCAAAGTCAACCAAGTAGTACGCATTTTCTATATCCTTTCTTAAATATACTTTTTCTCCGTCTACCTTGATTGCACTGTAATAGTCAAACATTTTATTGTCAAGACCAAACATATGGCTGCACATAGTATAGAAATTCTTGTCAAGGGCTGTTATTATAGTTTCTCCCTCTGGAAATTTCTCTTTTAATAGATTTGGTCTTTCAACCTTTTCTTCAATGTTTACAGGCATTACTGAAAAATCATTTGATTTATATAAATCAGCCCCAAGTCCAATAAGTCCTGCCAAAGGCATAAATGCAAAAACTGCTACGACGAATGTTTTTACAACGCCAACAACTCCCCCAAGCAATTTTCTTTTCTTTTGATCTGGCTTTACCTTTACAAACAAACATGCGAAAAGCTTGTAAATTAAATAAACCAAGCATTCCACTACGATTGTTAAAATCAAAAATACTATTGTGCTTGCGAGTGCCTGTGGAAGTGCTGCGACAAAGGTTTTCATATTTGGATTTCCATCCATCAAACCTTTTATGGTGTCGTTCTTACTTAGAAGTTCCACCATCACTTCATTTATCGGCGTGCTTGTTCCGTCCACATTGATTTTGATCCCTAAAATCTTTTTTGTTATTGGCGGAGCAATAAAGAATGCTAGTAGTACACCCGCAAACGACAAAATCATATTGAATGTGGATCTTTTAAGTCCTCGCCAAAAGCCTACCCAGAAGCCACCTAGAAGTATAACGATGAAGAGCAGCGTTATACCCCATCCAATTAAACTTGCTGACATAACTTCCTCCTTATATATAAAACATTATAGCATATCTTTTAATTTCAATCAATATATTTTCACAATATTTTCGCAAATATTTCAAAAATATTTTTTCCCAAACAACGCATTATTAACCATTAATTTTTTTTCAATCCCCTTTCGCCGATTGCCAAAATAGCAATGTTATTTTTATATAACGAAGCCCCCTTTTTGCCAAAATTTGTTGTCAAAAATCATTGACTTTTGATTTTAAAAGTTTTACTATATATATCGTTGCGACACTAAATGTGCCAATCAAATACATAGTTAAACACTATATATGGATTTTTTAAAGGAGTTATATTATGGTAAAAAACATTATGAAAAGAGATGGCAGGCAGGCCCAATTCGACCTTAGCAAGATTGAAGTAGCCATTTCAAAAGCTATGAACGCTGTGGGAGACCGAGAGTTTAAACTTGCTCACAAACTTGCAATGCAAGTGGAAGAAGAAATCGACAAAGCATTCCCTCAAGACAAAGTGCCATCTGTTGAAGAAATTCAAGACATTGTTGAAAAGGTGCTTATGAAAAAAGGACATAGCGATGTTGCTAAAGCATATATCCTTTATAGAGATAAAAGAAATCAAGTAAGAGAAATGAATTCCGCTCTTATGAAAACATTCGACAAAATAAACAACAGTGACGCAAAAGATTCAGACCTTAAAAGAGAAAACGCTAACATTGATGGTGATACACCAATGGGAATTATGCTTAAATTTGGTTCTGAAAGTGCAAAAAATTACTTCACTAAAGCAGTTGTTGCACCAGAAATTGCTGAAGCACATGTAAACGGAGATATTCATATTCACGATTTCGATTTCTACACACTTACTGAAACTTGTTGTCAAATTGATATTTTAAAACTATTTAAAAACGGGTTTCACACCGGACATGGTTTTGTAAGAGAGCCTAACGATATAAGAACTTACGCCGCCCTGGTTTGCATTGCAATTCAATCCAATCAAAATGATCAACATGGCGGACAAAGTGTGCCAAACTTCGATTACGGCTGTGCTCCCGGCGTTATGAAAACATACAAAAAGATTTACAGAACCAACTTTGCAAAAGCTTATTTCCTTAAAGAAGCAGGTTCCTTGACCGAAGAAGAAGTAAAAGACAAAATTAAAGAAATTGAAAAATCTCAAAATCTTTACCCTACCCTCGCAAAAAATGAAGCATACGACAAAGCAGAAAGAATGGCTTTTGCAGACATAGACGAAGATTTGTTTGCTCATGTTAAGGCTTATGCAACAGCAAAGGCCTATGAAGAAACAAATGAAGCAACTCATCAAGCCATGGAAGCTCTTATTCACAACCTTAATACAATGCACTCACGTGCGGGCGCGCAAGTTCCTTTCTCTTCCCTTAACTTCGGCACTGATACATCACCTGAAGGAAGAATGGTTATGAAAAACTTTTTACGTGCAACCGAAGAAGGACTAGGAAATGGCGAAACACCTATTTTCCCTATTTCTATATTTAAAGTTAAAGAGGGAATAAACTACAACCCAGGTGACCCGAACTATGATATATTCAAATTGGCAATTGAATGCTCGGCAAAAAGAATGTTCCCAAACTTCTCATTTATCGATGCACCTTTCAATCTTCAATATTATAAACCTGGCCATCCAGAAACAGAAGTTGCATACATGGGTTGCCGAACAAGAGTTATGGCAAATGTTTATGATCCATCTCGGGAAATTGCTTATGGAAGAGGCAACCTTTCATTTACATCAATCAACTTGCCTCGTATTGCAATTGAATCAAAGGGCGATTTAAAAGCTTTTTACACAAAACTCGACGAAATGATGGAACTTGTAACAACACAACTTTTGGATAGATTTGAAATTCAACAATCTAAACGCGTTTTCAACTATCCTTTCCTTATGGGACAAGGAATTTGGATTGACTCAGATAAACTTGGTCCAACAGATTCAGTAAGCGAAGTACTTAAACACGGCACATTAACATATGGATTTATCGGTCTTGCCGAGGCACTTGTTGCTTTAACCGGCAAACATCATGGCGAAAGTGAAAAATCTTGGCAAATTGGCTATGATATTGTAAAACATATGAGAGAATTTGCCGACAAAAAAGCACAAGAATATAAACTGAACTTCTCACTTATCGCAACTCCGGCTGAGGGCTTGAGCGGAAGATTTGTGCGAATAGATAAAGAAAAATACGGCAAAATTGATGGCATCACAGATCGAGACTACTATACAAACTCATTCCATATTCCTGTTTACTTCCCTATTAGTGCAGAAAAGAAAATTGATCTAGAAGCACCTTTCCACGCACTTTGCAATGGCGGACACATTTCATACATAGAACTTGATGGCGACACAACCAACAACCTTGATGCTTTTGAAAGCGTTATACGACACATGAAAGAAAAAGGAATAGGTTATGGTGCAATCAACCACCCTATTGACCGTGACCCTGTTTGTGGATACAATGGAATTATTGGTGACTCTTGCCCTAATTGCGGAAGAAGCGAAGAGGACGGAAAAGGCAACTTTGAAAGAATAAGAAGAATAACAGGCTATCTTGTTGGAACTCTTGATAGATTTAATAATGGCAAACGAGCAGAAGAGCATGATAGAGTAAAACACGGAATAACTCATGAAGAATAATTATTGCGGACTTCTTGTCCGCTTTAATTTTCAAAATAAAAGGAATTTTTATGAAAAAATTAAGAATTGCGGGCATTGTAAATGATTCTATTGTTGATGGGCCCGGTTTAAGATACACAATATTTACTCAAGGGTGTCCGCATCATTGTGAGGGGTGTCACAATCCTCAAACGCACCCTTTCAAAGGTGGTAAAAAAGTACGTCAAAAAAAGATTTGCAAAGAAATACAAAAAAATCCCCTGCTGTATGGAGTAACATTTTCAGGTGGTGACCCGATGTCTCAAGCAAAAGAACTTTTGCCAATTGCAAAATTTGTCAAAGAACAGGGGCTGGAACTTGCATGTTATACGGGGTATGTTTACGAGCAACTTGTTGGCGGAAGTGTACCTTACGCAAAAGAGCTTCTTTCATATATCGATATTTTGATTGATGGAAAATTTGTTTTAAGTCAAAAAAGTCTTAATTTGAAATTTAAAGGCTCGGCAAATCAAAGAACCATTGATGTTCAAGCATCTTTAAAAAAAGGTGAAGTTGTACTTTCAAACAACGAAAAATGGATATAATTTAAAGAATTTAACGTAATTTCTGTTAAAATTTGCAAAAAAATGCTTATTTTTAAAAAATTTATAGGATTTAATGTGAAAATTTCAGACTGACAAGCAAGTTCAGTCTGATTTTTTATTTACTCATCTCCTCCTGCTTCAACGCGAGATTTAAAACTTTATCATATAAATCATCATATCTTTGAACATCTCTTGACAAGACGAGTTCTTGCCAATCAATCCCCTTTATCAATGTCACTTTTGAATTGTTTAAAAGATACCTTAAAAACAATTCATTGCCCGAATTTCTTTGTTCGTTTGCAGGCGTGGCAAGTTTGTTGACTGCCTCAACAAGCAAATGTTCGGCAAGTGGCTTATTCAATTTAAAACCTTTTATTTTAAAGATTTTATCTAATAATTTTGCATTAAAACCATATTTATTTATATTTTTTATTATATTTTCAACTATTTCTGCCATATAATCATCTTGCAACTCAATATTTTTATTTAATAATACATACCAACTTTTACCGCCATTTAATATATCCGCAACCGCCTTTCCATTTATGCTTTTTGAAATATAGTAAATTATTCTTTTAACATCATTAAGAGTATATTTAAAATTGAATGTTTTTTCTTTCTCAAACTTATCTATTTTTTTTATAACATTGTCAGTGTTTAATATGTCTATACAATTGTTGCTTTTTAATATGTTAACCATATTATATGTTGCCGTGTACACCTCGTCAACCAACTCTTCATTAAAATATTTAGCACGGTCAACGCAACGCAAATATCCCTCATTTATTTCCTCTTTGTAATTATAAAAATCAAAGCTTTTCACTTCATTCTTAAACATACCAAGTGTTTTCCAATTGCCGCGACTTGCATTGTTTAACACAATTTCTTTTTCTATGGCAAAACGCTCATCTATCAAATGAAAACATAACTGCAATTTGCTTTTCCGTCTTGCCTGCATTTCTTTTGAATATTCCAATTTATCATGTTTGCGTTTGCTATCATCAAGTAAATAGGCATTTACTATTTTGTTGCAAACGCCCTTTTCTTTCAATGCGTCAACAACGATTTTTTTTACCGGAAATGAATTTATTTTCTCAATTTCATCTATGAATGCACGTGCTTCAAATGAAGAAATTTTGCAATTATCAAGTATTATTTGCATTTTTTCAACTATATCCGAAAATCCGTCACCCTGACGCACTCTGTTGCAAATTAATTTTATGGAAGAAACAAGTATGCCTTCTTTTTTGTTTATAACGCTATCATCAAAATGATATTCCCCTTTCGTGAATAAATGTCGCAAAATCTCTGGTGATACATTTGCATTCATGGCACTTTCAAAATGATAGTTCTCTAATGATTTTATTGAGTCAATCATTTTATAGGCAAATTTATCATTGCTTTTAATTAAATCATTGAGTATGCCTCCGCCGACATCTTTCACCTGCATTAACCGCAAGAAAAATTCCCTATCTTCATTAAATATGCGTTGCTCAATTGTTGGCAATAATTTATCTAAAACACCATTTTCGTATGTAAATAACATTAATTCCTTGTCTTTTTTAAATAATCTATATGCAAAATCAGAATATATGTGGTTGCTTAAATGTTTAAATGAAAAATGGGAATGATTTAAAAGCACTCGCATAACATCGCTGTTATACAAACTTGAATTGAGATAGTTTGTTATGAAAAAATAATCAATGTTTTCTTTTTCATCTCCCGGTGTATTTTTATCTAAAAATTCATTTAATTTTTTTGATTTCCCGAAATACACAAGAGTTTGAAATTTGTTTTTCAATTTCTCATTATCAAATATTTTTGCCATGTTTTCTCCACATATATATTATATTTTAATAATGAAAATTTGTAACAAAACTTTTTAATTATTACATTTTAAATATTTATAAACTACAATATTTCTTAAATAATAAAAAAATTTTAAAATTTCCTTTATTTTTATTATAAAAAATGGTATACTCCTTTTAAGGAGTCACAAATGAATAAGTGGATTGAATTTGGCACACTTCTCAGTCCTTTAGCAACACTTTTTGCAATTATTACTTTTTTTATGGGAATAATTACACCTTTGCGCAAAAAATTAAAGCAAAAAAACACTAAAAAAGTTGTAAAAAAACCTGTCCATGTGCAACAATTGAAGTCTGAAACAACTAAACATAATCAAAACTCAAGCAATAGTCAAAACAATGAAATAATCCACGCCGAAGAGGCAGAATTTGACGAGAACAATGAAAATTTATCGTATGAAGAAGATTTTGACGACGAAGATGAAATAATCCCACCTTATACTGAAGAACTTGATGAAGATGATGAAATCCCATTTTATGATGAGGAAGATGAAGAAGAGGATTATTATACAAAGAAGGAAAGAAAATCCAAAAAAATCTTTATTATAATGACAGTTTTAATCATTCTAGCACTTGCAATGGAAATTATAGTAATATTTCTTTCTGATTCCATTAAATATCAAGTTGTAAATTCAGTTAAATACTGGATTATCATAATCTTTTCATTTCTTTCCGCCATATTATGCATTACTGAAATCATTTATTGTCTTGGTCGTTATTTTGAATTCAGAAGCTCTGTAAAAGAAAAATACAATTCTTCAAACGTTTTTCTTTGGAGTGAGATACTGAGCACCCTTTTTAGTATTGTTCTTTATCTTGTAATACACTTTGTATTAATAAGGATAAATAAGTTTACTATTTTTGGGTCTGTACTTAAGTTTAGTTTGATATTGACACTTGGTTTTATTGTTGCGTTTGCCATATCCTCTCTTTTTATAGCATTTCTTCTAAGAAATAAAACAGATAAAAACTCAATGAAAAAAATCTTGATCACTTGCTTGTACTTTGTTGTAGCAAATTTGGCACTCTCACCGCTTGGCACCACAATAGCAATAAATATCTCGCCTGCATATGTGAAATATGAAAATCATTACTTCCTTAAAACCGAGGACAAAACACTTTCCTTTATTATGAGTGATTACGACGACACCATATTAAACATTCCTAGTCAAGTTAATGGAAGAAAAGTCACATCAATCTCTTTCGATGATGGGTCTTTAGAGGGTAACAAAAATTATAAAGAAATTATATTCCCCGACACCATAGAGACACTTCCACATAGGACTTTAACAGGTTGTTCAAATCTTGAAAAATTAACTTTGCCACGAATTGATTGGCAATGTAAATATTCTTTTACCAACACCGATAATATTTTTGAAGGTAATATTGTGCTAGGATATTTATTCGGTATGACCGAGTTTCAAAATAGTTATAGCGTAAGTGCGGAAATAAGCGGCAAAGCAATTTCTGGAACAGATGAAGGAAAAACAGTATATGGAACATATAAATATTATCTACCAAAATCGCTTTACAGCGTCACAATAAACGGTGGCACAATCGGTCCTAACACATTTAATAATTGCACAAATGTGACGGAAGTCAATTTAAATGTGACATCAGTGGCAAAAAATTCATTTGATGGATGCGGCGCACTTAAAACAATAAACAACGTAACTTATATTGACAAATGGGCATACAAAAACGTTTCCGGTGCACAAGATATAACTCTAAAGGCAGATACCATAGGTGTGGCAGAATCTGCATTTTCATCTTCCACAATAAATAATGTGATTTTAAATGATGGTCTCCGATACATAGGCAAGCTTTCAATTACCGCTAAAATGGAAACCCTTAAAATCCCAGCAAGTGTAGTAAAAATTGATGCTCACGCATTCACTATAAATGAAACTAAAAAAGTAATCTTTGGCTCTTGCGACAATTGGCAAGCCGGTGACACTCCTCTGCCACCCAAGAGCCTTGCAAATCCCGAAACGGCCGCTACCTACCTTAAAACAATCTATGCCAATGTGCAATGGATAAAAACTGAGTCTGCTTGACATTTATTTAGAGTGAAAATCTTTAATCTTCCTAAAACTATTTTTTGAAACAGCCATTTCATTTTTGTTCAAACATTTATTTCAATTTTATTCAAACATTTATTTCAATTTTAAAATTTCTATGTTGTTTGATTAAAAGCATAATAAAAAAGTTAAGATACAAGTCTTAACTTTTTTTTGTTGTTTCAATGATTTTTAACCAAAATCTCAAATTTCTTGCAGTTTTAATGAATTTTTAGCAATATTGTTGCAATTTCTCTAGTTCCGCTTTTATATCAAGTCTTGGGAACAATATCTCCATTTCGCCTAGTTTATACCCTTCAGCAAGTCCGTTGAAATTGTCAAGATTTTCAAAAGTTTGAGTTTGCACCCCGAGTGCTTTCAAAACTTTTTCACCGCTTACCGGCATGAATGATTGAACAAGGCTGCTTCCAATTCTTATCGCTTCAAGAAGATATTTCATGATTGTTTGCAGTCTTGGTTTGCCATTTTCTTCTTTCGCAACAGCCCATGGTTGCACTTTTTGAATATATGTGTTTGCCATTGAAAAGATTTCAAATACTGATGTCACCGCTTTTGTAATATCGAGTTCTTCCATATATTTTAAAACTTTTTGTGTTTCTTCCAAAACATTTGTTTTAAATTCTTCATCATCTTGACTAACTTCATCTTCCTTTGTCACTTCGCCGTCAAAGTATTTTCGCACCATGCTGAATGTTCGTGAAACAAGATTTCCAAAATTGTTTGATAAATCAGCATTTATTCGTGTTAAAAACGCCTCAGATGTATAATTTCCGTCACTTCCAAATGGTATTTCTCGACACAGCATATAACGAACGGCGTCTGCCGAATACATAGGTGCCAAAATTCGAGGGTCAACACATTCTTTAATCTCGCTTTCTTTGCTTTTGGAAAGTTTGTCTCCGCCAAACATTATCCAGCCATGTGCAAATATTCGTTTAGGCAATGGCAAATCTAATGCCATTAAGATTGCCGGCCATATTATTGAATGGAATCTTACTATTTCTTTGCCCATCAAGTGTACATCTGCTGGCCAATATTTTTTGAAGTTTTCATCATTGTCCGTACCATACCCGAGTGCTGATATATAGTTGGAAAGAGCATCAATCCACACATAAATGGTGTGTTTTTCATCAAATTCCACAGGAATACCCCACTTTACTGATGTTCTTGAAACGCATAAATCACTAAGTCCCGGTTTGATAAAATTGTTTACCATCTCATTTACTCTGCTCTGAGGTTGTAAAAATTCCTTATTTTTTGTGTATAAATCTATAAGTTTATCTCCAAATTGTGATAATTTGAAAAAATACGCCTCTTCCTCTTGAAACTCAACCTCTCTTCCGCAATCAGGGCACTTTCCATCAACAAGTTGACTTTCTGTGAAAAAGGATTCACATGGGAGGCAATACCACCCCTTGTATGAGCCTTTGTATATATATCCCTTTTTATATAAATCGTTAAACACTTTTTGTGCGGTCTTAACATGGCTTTCATCGGTTGTTCTTATAAACTTATCATATTCAATATCAAGCAATTTCCACAATGATTTTGCATCTTCAACAATTGCGTCCAAATATTCCATTTCGCTCACGCCCGCTTGCTTTGCTGATTTTGATATTTTAGCACCATGCTCATCTGTTCCCGTCAAATAAAAAACATCTTTTCCTAATTTTTTGTTAAATCTTGCAATAACATCAGCCGCTATCGTTGTGTACGCGTTGCCTAATGTGAATTTATTGCTTGGATAATATATAGGTGTTGTAATATAAAACTTTTCTTTCATTATCTCTCCTTACCGCAAGATTATATCAAATAACATGAAAGTTTGTCAACTTTTTTAAATTAATTGATTTTTTAGATTTACCACTTTGCAACAAAACTCGACATATTATTGCACTTTCCTCTTTTGTGCTTTAGGGGAAAGATGTTAAAATGTCAATGTGAGGAACAAAATCTTTTTTATATTAGGATTAATTTTATTGATTTGTGTAATATGGATAACCACTATGCTTGGAATACATGAAAGTAAAAAAATCCAAGAAAATGAGGATAAAACATATATTTTTGTTATGATAGATTTTAAGCAAAATTATTGCAAATTTGACAATTTTATGATATAATTTTTGCATGCGAGTAATCAATTTGGCCTCCGGAAGTGATGGAAATGTTACATATATCGAAATGGGAGGCAAGAAGTATCTGTTGGATGTTGGACTTTCTTGTGCGAAGGTCGTTGAACGTCTTGAAAAAATTGGCGTAAATCCAAATGAAATTTCAGCAATTATCATAAGTCACGAACACAGCGACCACATTAAAGGTGTGGACGTTTTTTCTTCAAAATTCAATGTGCCTGTTTATGCTCATCAATCAGTTTGGCTTGGACTTGACAACAAACTCTTAAAAGTGAGTGACAAAAATAGAATTTCTTTTGATGGTGATTTCTCTATCGGTGGCGGTACAATATGCCCTGTAGAAGTTCCCCATGATGTCAAATGTTTTGGTTTCAGTTTTTTAGATGATGGTCGCAAAATAAGTGTTGTTACTGACCTTGGCCATCTTAATGATGCAATTCTCTCTTCAATTAAAGGAAGTCAACTTGTTTACATTGAAGCAAATTATGATAAAATTATGTTGATGAAAGGAACCAATTATCCCCTATCCCTTAAAATGAGAATTGATGGACCAAATGGACACCTATCCAACCTAGATAGTGCTGATGCCGTAAAATATCTTTCAGCAACGGGAACAAGGCAAATTATACTTTCCCACCTTAGCAAAGAAAATAATACGCCTTCTATTGCATATAATACAATATGTGGAGAAATTCAAAAAGATGGCATACAAGAAGGGGTTGATTTGCGTGTCGATGTCGCAACACCCAACATCGGTGCGTTTTTCAGGCTGAAATAGTATAAAATATTATAAAATTAATAAACTTTTTTTAAAATAGGTATTGATATTTTATTACGAATATGCTAAAATATAGATAAACATGGAGGAATAATTATGGAAAAATTAATTAACATTTTGCCTAGTTTAATCACAAATGAAGATACGAATTGGCTGGATACAGTCACCCCCAATCCGGATGTCCTCACCAGAGACCTGACAAAAAATTATAATGAACACCTAAATATTTTAGCAATCACTCACGCTTCTGAAGATTACAGTGATTTGCCATACCCCATCAGCCCAAAAGCCTCTTGCAGAGAAATCGTTGCTGCTGTAAATGGATCTGAATTGGAAGATAAGGAAAATGTTGCAAAATTATTTAAAGAAGTTGGCAACAAATACAACACTGATGGTTTGAGCGCATTCGCTACTATTTGGATTGCTGCAATGTATAATAATCAAAACAAATTTGGCGTTGATGAGAACACTCTATTACACTTATTTATGAATGCAGGAACAGAGCTTACCGATGATTTAACAATTCGTGATGTCTATGGCGAAGTAAAATCATTTATAGACCAAAACAAAGAGCTTGCTGAACCTTTCGCAGATTTTATTGCTTGTGGCTTTATGCTCAACCCAAATGTTCAAGATTCAGAAAAATGGTTTAACTTCTCAACTCTTGAAGAAATTGAAACTAGTCCAGACATGCAAATAACAGATACAAAATCTTTGTTTGAAGCTTTAAAATCTTCACGCAACTACATTTCTTGCATTGACTACATCAAGGAAACATATCTAAACGAAACAGACCCTGCACAAGATGGTTATTGTGCAACACAGGCTGAACGTGATTATAAAGCACATCTTATTGTTGCAAAACTTGCTAGTGAACTTTATGGAAAGGATGAAGAATTCGATAAAGACAACACCATTGGATACAACATTGTGTCTCAAGTAATCAATCTTCAATCAATAATGGAAAATGATTCACATGTCCTTGCAGGACTTTCAAATCACATAAACGCTGTTGAAGATGCTGCTGGAAGAATTGAAGACCGCATTATGAATCGTTCAAAATTAACTTTCAGTGCAAGATTTGGTGATACGGAAAAATATATTGAAAATCATCTTCGTGCTTTCACCACCCTTGCAAATAATGGAGCCGCTAAATACAATGAAGCAATTATCAATCTTGAAAAATTGAAAGCAAGCCTTGAACATTCTCCTAAGAAAGCAACAAAGAGTGAAGTTGAAAAAATTCAAAAATACGCTGAACTTGTTGACGTTGAAACAACTGCACCTGATAGAAAATTAGGCATGGAAGAATACAATGCACAAGTTATGAGCGAACTTGAAAAAACTTTAAATGGTGCTTATAAAAAATATTATCACACAAAACAACTTATAAAATTGATTGCTTCCATCAAAAGAAAGAAAGGAAACTCTCTCGACATTGAAGATGTTGATGTTCGTGAGGTTGGCAAAAAAGCTTCACTTGTTACACCATGGCAAGAAAAAGTTGTAAAACAATACTATGAAGCCGTTAAAAACGACCCTGTACTTAAAAGAGCTGCACCTGTTTACAGATTGAAATCACCTACTATTATTCTTGAAGGCATCAGAGAAAGACTTGCTGAAGAACCAACACAATACCCTGAACTTGCAAGATTGCTTGATACACTTAAACAACCATCTAAACAGACAAAATTAAGAGATAGAGCCGAAGATGCTTATTATGGTGATTACAATGAGCAAAAACAAGAAAATAGAGATTTGTATGCAACATTAACAGATCAAAATGCAACAAAAGAAGAAAAAATAGACGCCATTGAAAAATCTGGATTAACCCGCGAAGAAAAAGATTCAATGAATGATTTGGTTTAAAAAATTAAGCCTCTTGCAAAACAAGAGGCTTTTTTATTGATTTTAGAGTTAATTTATAAAATTTTATTAAAAAAAGCATATTTTTTTCAAAAATAATGCTTTTTTTGTTTAATTATTGAAAATATTATAAATTCAAAATCTTTTTTAAATATTTTCCTGTATATGATTTTTCATTCATTGCCACTTCCTCAGGCGTTCCTTGTGTCACAATCTCACCGCCTAAATTGCCACCCTCCGGACCTAGGTCAATTATATTGTCTGCGCTCTTTATAACATCTAAGTTATGTTCTATTACAACAACGGTGTTCCCATTTTCAACCAACCTGTTTAATATGTTGATAAGTTTTCGTACATCGTACATATGGAGACCCGTGGTTGGTTCATCAAGAAGATAAATTGTTTTTCCTGTAGATTTTCTGGACAACTCTGTTGCAAGTTTAACCCTTTGTGCTTCTCCGCCCGATAGTGTCGTTGCTGGTTGTCCTAATTTTATATAATCAAGCCCGACATCATGTAGTGCTTTTACTTTATTGTAAATTGATGGTATATTTTCAAAAAACTTCAGTGCTTCCTCAACCGTCATATCCAAAACATCTGAAATGGATTTGCCTTTATATTTAACTTCAAGCGTTTCACGATTATAACGTTTGCCTTTGCACGCTTCGCACGGAACTACTATATCAGGCAGAAAGTACATCTCAATTTCTTTTACTCCCGCTCCCTCACAAGCGTCACATCGTCCACCTTTCACATTAAAACTAAATCTCCCAGAAGTATATCCACGTGCTTTTGCATCTTGAGTTGCAGCAAACAAATCTCTTATATATGAGAATAACCCGACATAAGTTGCGGGATTGGATCGCGGCGTCCTTCCTATTGGTGACTGATCAATATTTATAACCTTATCCAACAAATTAATGTTCTCTATTTTATCAAAATTTCCTAGTTCCAATCTGCTGTTGTTGAGTTCGTTTGATAGTTTTGGAAATATTATATCGTTTAAAAGTGATGATTTGCCACTCCCCGATACACCCGTTATGCAATTAAACACGCCAAGTGGAATTTTAACATC
>CANQHL010000008.1 GCA_947623775.1 uncultured Clostridia bacterium | reverse complement strand
CGTGCAACCGTTTTTCTTTCAAGAACAACCTCATTTCTTTTTCAAGTTTATCCAGAATTTGCGAATACGTGAGTGAATGATTTCTATCCGTGTATTTTCTCAGAATTTCCAGCACATAAAGTGTTGAGCCTTTCTTTTCTCCATTTATCATAAAACCTCCTCCTTCACGTACATTATAGCACATTCGATGTACAAAAAAAAGGATTTCTAATACATTTCTTAAAAATTTTTAAAATTTTTTGAAAAAATCATTGACAAATGTGTAAAATTTACGCATAATATACCTAGGAGAATATAATGAACGTTAACGACAAACGTTATGACAATCAGGGGTTGCATGTTGTTTTAGCATTATTCACTGTGGACAAGGGAAAGTTTAAGGTGCTTTTGATTAAAAGAAAAAATGAACCCTTTATAAACAAGTGGATTTTGGTTGGCGGATGTGCTTACAACTATGAAACAGGCGAAGAGGCAATGAGGCGTGAACTTCTTGAAAAAACTAAAATTGAAAACATTGACTTTGAAATGTTTGATGTTTTTACAAATCCATATCGCTCCCCTCTCAAACGTATGATTGCAATAGGATATATAGGTGTAAGTGACGCATCTATCATCAGAAATTTCAGCCAAACGGAAAAAGCGTCAGAGGCTGATTGGTTTGAAATAGATAAAATTCCCGAACTTGGATATGACCATAAAGAAATTTTGCAAAAAGCCATTGCAACTTTAAAGCAAAAAATTTTCACTTCAAATATAATGAAAAAATTATATCCAGATACTTTCACATTGCCCGAACTTCAAAAAACTTACGAAACCATTCTCAACACAAAACTTGATAGGCGAAATTTCAGAAAAAAACTGATAAATTCAAACATAATCGAAGAAACCTCAATGACAATCAAAAATTCTTCGACAAAACCTGCAAAATTATACCGCTTTACCTCTTCAAGCGTTGTTTTTAATTTTTATAAATAGTGCAAATTGCACTTTTATTTTTGAAAAATAAATGCGTAAATTTTACGCAAATAAATAAAAATGAAAAAGGAGCAAACATGAAAAAAGGAGCAAACATGAAAAAAATTTGTTTTATCGCACCAAGTGGATATGGAAAAAGCACCGCTATACAACTTCTAAGCGAAAAATATCCTTTAAAAAACATCAAAATTGCCTCACCTCTCTATTTTTTGCAAGATGAATTTTATAAATTTATCGGGAAAAGCATGAAAGGCGAGCAAGATGGCGAACTTTTGCAATTTTTAGGCGGAAAAATAAGAAAAGAAAATCCGGACTTTCTGTTGAAAGAATTTGAAAAAAGTGTTGGCGAAGTGGAAAATGTGAGCCTTTTAACAAATGATGATTGTCGTCCGCCTGATTATGAGTTTCTCAAAAAATTAGGTTTTATCTTTGTTGAAATCAAGGGATTTAAACATCAGCGAGTTGACCATACATTGTCAAACGACAAAAGTGCTTTGGAGTGGCAAAATTCAATTCCATGCGATTATGTGGTGGAAAATTTCGGAAATATTGCACAATATCGCGAAAATTTGTTTAATTTGATGGAAAAAATCGAAGTGGAGGACAAATGATAACAAAATTTAATAGAGTGACCGGACTGAAATTTTTATATGAAAACTTCCCATTTTTGTTTAATAAAGAAAGAATACAGTTGTTTTTTGTAAACGATAAAAACGAACTTAACAATCTGAAAATAAAAAATCAAAATTTTGACACCTATGTTTTAAAGCGTAGCGGAAATGAACAAAACGCATTTTTAAGTGACATTAAATGCAAGGATAACAGATTTTTTGATACGCTAGAACAACTCAAAATGGGGGCAAGTGAATTTGAAGATATTTTCATCTATTGTGTGGAATGTCACAAGTTTAAAAAGGGAGAAAGTTATTACAGTGACAAACTTGCAATTGCACAGTTTACAACCGATTTCTATTGCGATGACCATGATAAAGTGAGTTTTATCCCATCTGTAAAACCCGGAGTTTCAACAAGAGATAACGAGCCTTATCTTATCATAGATTATCCTTTTGACAGCGAAAACATCTTTCACACCAAAAAACTTAACAATTTGCCAATTGATGAATATGGCTTCGGTGATTATGAAATTTCCCTTCTTGCAAAAAATATCGAGCATATCATCTCAATTTTGCGTGAGTTTTTGATGGAACAACAAATTTACGACACTTTCCAGTTGATTTTGAGAGTGGACTCATACTTAAACTTGCTTCCAATTGATTTTAGAACCACAAATGCCTGGGTAAATTTAAAGAAATAAAAAGGAAAAATTATGATTTTAACAAAACTTGAAATAATTAAACAGGTTAAAAAAGGAAATATCAGCATATCCCCCTTTAACGAGGATATGTTAAATCCAAATAGTGTAAATTATCGGCTTGACCGTGAGCTTTTGGAATTTGATGAGCAACTAGATGCAAAAAAGAAGTCCTCACCGAAAAAAATTTTGCTCACCGATGAAGGCTTCACCTTGCAACCCGGAAAATTGTATCTTGCAAACACCTATGAAAAAATAGGAAGCAAAAAATATGTCACACAACTTATTGGGCGAAGTTCTCTCGGGAGGCTTGGATTGTTTTTGCAGGTGACCGCACCTCTTGGACATGTGGGTACATATCACAACTGGACGCTGGAATTGAAAGTTGTGCAACCCTTGAAAGTTTACCCGCTTATGCGAATAGGTCAAGTGACTTTTTGGAAAATTAAAGGAAAACGAAATTTGACTTACGAACACGGCGAATACAAAAACTTTGAAAAAGCACAAGTTAGCAAATTTTTTAAGGAGTTTTTATGATATTATCAGGAAGTGAAATTACAAAACAGGTAAAAAAGAACAAAATCACAATTGCACCATTTGATGAGGCGTGCGTAAATCCAAACAGTTACAATGTTGAACTTGGTGACTTTCTCAAAGTTTATGAAGATGAGGTTTTGGACAGCAAAAAGGCTTTGAAAACAAAGACAATTGAAATTCCCGATGATGGACTTGTGCTATATCCGAATAAAATTTATCTCGGTTTCACTAAAGAAGTTATTGGAAGTGATTTCTTTGTCCCCACTCTCACCGGAAGAAGTTCAACCGGCAGGCTTGGACTTTTTGTGCAAATTACTGCCGACCTTGTCGATATTGGATTTAAAGGCAATTTGACCTTTCAACTCCACGCCGTTCAGCCTCTACGAATTTACAAAGGAATGAAAATCGGGCAAATTATTTTTTGGAAAGTCAAAGGCAAAATAAAACTTTATGAGGGAAAATATCAAAACAGTGTTGGGCCACAAGAAAGCAAAGTTTGGAAAGATTTTAAATAGTTTGATATAATAATTGCTCGTCTTAAAGGTTATTTCCTCTTTATTCAGCCATTCATTTATCCCTTATTCAGCATAAATTTACAGCCTTTTTTATCATTTTAACCGCAAAAAATTGCAATTTTCATGGTTAATTTGACAAAACAGGGCTTTTTTCATGTCTAATACTAGAAAAATTGCTAATTTCTACTTGAAAATTGATTTTATTTATAATATAATAGATTTAGTAATATTATATACAATTGCTTAAATAAAAATATTGCAGGCAAATCATTTGCCGAATTATTCCACATATGAAATTTAAAAGCACAAAATTGCCTCTTTTAGGTTCATTTTGTGGCTTGATACACCTTGCGTTCATAGTTTATAAATTGACCGGGAGTGAAAATGAGAAGATTTTCAAGAAGATTAGCAAAAATTATAGGATATAGTTTTTTATATGTTATTATAACAATAGCTGCTGCAGTTGGCAGCTTATATTTGCTTTCCCTTTCACCAACCAAGGAATCCTTGGGTGACAAAGTGGAAGTGGCACCACAAATTGACAAAATTTACAAAAACCTATCTTCAAAAGACGCCCTGCACTTAGACCTTGAATTAGCCACGTCTGGCGATGTTAACATTGCGTTGAAAATTTCTGGAGATGTCAAACTAAACGACCCAGATGATAAATTTCAATTGCAAGGAAATATAGATTTAACAATAAATGAAGAAACCATGCCAATTGATTTTCTTTTTAAAGGTGGAAATCTCTATTTGGAAATGTGCAGCGGAAGATTTTCTTGCAACACAACAAATTTGGCAAGCACGCTTGACCAAGTTTTAACTTCTCTCGGCGTTTCGCTATCCTCAGATGAATTGAATCTGCAAGACCTTGATGTGGAGACTATACTCGGAATGCTTTCCGATCTTGAAGAAACAGTTGAAAAAGATGCTATTATTCTTGATATAAATGTTCCCGTTGTCGGCTCAATGCAAGTTGTATGTGACTTAAACTATAACATCAAATCACTTTCCATTCCACAGGCAACAATTGACGGCACAACAATTGAAGTGGATCTCAACATGGGTTATCCGAAAAATGTTGAAGTGGAACAACCACAAGAGCTATATTTGGACGTAACTTCCATGTTTGATGTTTTAAGTTCAACATTAAACTACCTTACAACTGACAAGTTTGGCATGGGAATTGAATTTAAAAAAGACGATTTTGTTTTTAATGGCAATCTTTATGCAAGTTTAAGAGATTTGTCCGCAACATATGAAATGGATTTACTTGGGCAAAACGCAAAAATGCTTGTTCTTGACAAGGTTTTATACATTGAACTTGGCAATTTGAATTTTAAATTCGATTTAAATTCACTTCCAGACGCACTTGAAATTTTAAATTCTCACTTTAACTTGAATTTGCCAATTGATTTGATAAAGGACATATTGGCAACACCAAAAGAGGACTTTTTAAATTTAAATTTTCTTCAACTTTTGACAAATGATGATTCTTCAACACTTTCAAACCTAGATTTAAGCATCATTGAAAACTTTACAACAAATGGAAATGTTTCAACGTTAACTTTAAAAAATATTGGAAATTTTGATTTTGTTATAAATGATGGCAATTTTGAAAGTTTGACTGCTGATGTCGGCAATATATCTGTTGTCGCAACAGCAATTCCGGCAAAAATAATAAAACCTAGCATGCCTCTTGACAATTATCTTGACCTTGCCGAAACCTTGCCTATAATAGACGCAGCAATAAGCATGTCCGAAGAAGATTATATCATGGCAAAAGGCGAAATTGCCATAGGTGGAACAAGTGGTGAAATTTCACTCGCCGCCGACCTCGTTGACACACGAATAAAATTAAATTTGTCGGCTTTTGGAAAGGAAATTTCGCTTGACTATCTTAGCGGCAACGCATATTTGACTCTTGATGGCATAAATCTTTGCGGAACAAAAGAAGAAATCATTTCTCTTCTTGAAAAATTTGGATTAAAATTTGAAACAAATTCCATTATTGAAACCTTGAAAAATTGGCTTGACCCTCAAAAAAATGAAAATCTTCTTAGCATCACATCAGACACAAATTCTTTGACAATAACACTTTTTGACGATAAGACAATAACCCTTTACTATGATAAACTGATAACAAAAATAGATGTTGATGTCGGGGTTGCACAAATTTCACTCAGTCTTTCCTATCCAAGCAAGATAACACTTGACCCTATTAATGAAGAGGACTACTCGCCTGCAAGCATAGTTTTAGATAAGATTGCAAAAACTTATGATTACATAAAAAATAAAACATATTACTTGGAAATTGCAGGAAACACACCTTTAAACACAATTAAAGGCTTTGTAAATTATGAAAAGGGAAAAGTTAAGGCGAACATTGAAATTGCAAGTGATTCAAACTTCTTTGGAATGATTATTGAAGATGGCACAATATATTTGCATGTGAATGATAGTTTTGTATCTTTCCCAAGCAGAGACCTTGACATGGCATTGAAAATTTTACAAAACTCCATAACCGCCGATTTGTCAAACATTGCAATCAATTTGGATTTAAACAGCATTATTGAAAATATTTTAAACAGTGTTGTCCTCAAAATTGAACAAAACAATATAACCTTTGCTTTTAAAGATTTACAACTTAATGCCGGCTTTATAAATGATGATTTAAACAGTCTACAAATTGATGGTTTGGACTTTACGATAAATCTTTCAGTGAAAGATGCCGCACAACCTATGCCACAATTTAACAAAGAAAATTACACTTCCATTACAACTTTAACTGAAAAGGCAACCGCACTGAACGAATATATAAAATGCGACAAGCACTTCTTAACGTTAAATGCACAATATAAGGATATAACAATAAATGGTGTGCTAAATCATCAAAATCAAACTCTTTCAGCACTTTTGCAGGTGTTTATCAATAACACCACAGCAAGTGTGACTTTACAAAATAATGCCATTTTCATAGATTATAAAGATTTGCATGTCTCTTGCAATTACTCCGATATTGAACAACTTGTAAAACTTTTCAATGAAAATCTTTCATCTGATTTAAATGAACTTATTATTTACATTGTAAACAGCATTACATTTGACAGCACTTTGATTGATAAAATTCTTTCAAACAGCACGCTCACCTTTACAGATGATAATTTGACTTTCGGGTTTGACAATGCACTTGTTGAAATAAACTTTAATAACAGTGCAATAAGCAGCGCAAGAATAAACATTTCAGATGCCGAAATTTCATTGAGTGTAAACAATTCTCCAGCAGTTATAAATGGTGTAAACGAGGAAAACTACATACCTTTAAGCACATTAATGGGCAAAATTAAATCAGTTCTTACTCTCATAAATAATAAACAACTCTATCTTAAATTCACGGCAAATTATTCATCAATTGAGTTAAATGGTCAACTAAACATTGATAAAACCGGATTATCCCTTATTGCAAATGCCCAGATTGACGACGTCCAGCTTAACTTGAAACTTGTCGGAAACACAATATATATTGAAAAAGACAATTTGAAATTGCAATTTGGTTTTGACGAAATTGAAAGTGTTAAACAATTTTTGATTGAAGAGTTCAACATTGACCTATCATCAATATTGACTGAAAGTCTTGCAAAATTCAACCTTGCAGACCTCCTTGAAAATATAACATTAAAATTTGAAAACAATGCGTTAAAATTTGAATATGGTGATTTTATCGGAAAAGTCAACTTTAGTGGCAACGACTTGTCACAAATAGATGTAAATTACAAAGATATTAGTGTTAAATGCAACGTTGTATCGACAAAAGAAGAAGTTGAAGTTAAAGGAAAATACACCAAGATTGGAGAACTTTTGCCTTTTGTTAAAGCGCTCAAAGATTATATTTCTTCAAACCAATATAATATCACGGCAAACGCAAATGTTTATGAAAAAGACACGCAAATTTACACCGCACAAGACATGCTTTTCCAACTTGATTTGACAGGAAAAATCAGTTTCTATGCAAACGCATCGATAAGCGGAGTTAAAAACACAAAAACAGCCGATTTTGACTTGAATTTGCGTGCCGGCGGTGATAAAGAAAATATTTACGTCGACTACAACAACCTCAAACTTAAACTCTCGCAAAATGATTTTGAAAAACTAGTTGAAATGGCTTTAAAACTATTTAAAATGGACAGTCTCGTCTCAACTGCAAAAAATGTTTTGAATGGCCAAAATATAAGCATTGATGAAATTATTAAGTTAATCACTGAAAATTCCGGCAACATCTCACTTTCATCTATCAACCTTTTGGAAAGAATTGATGTTGAAAACAATGTTCTTAAAATTATACTTGATGGAAACACATTATCATCAAGTGCAAAAGCAACACAAATGGAAGTTTTATTGATTACAAAAAATGGCAGACTTTCACAAATTTCATTTAGAAATTTCTATACAGGCGCAACAAGTAATGAACATTTTGATCTTGACGTTTTCTTGCATGAATTCACCGGAATCACCTCCCCAGACAAAAGTAAATCATACATCGATTTATCCGGTTCAAGCAATCTTTTCGAAGCCGCTTTAAATACAATGTCCTCATATCAAACACTTGAACTTAAAGGCTGGATAAACATAAAATTAAAGGTCGGGATTATTGATATTGATTGGGACATCGCAGTCAATATTCAACTTAAAGTGGTTGACGGAAAAATTGAAATGCAAGCAGGAATTGGCGCCATTCCGGTGATAAACCTCCTTGTTTACAACCTTAACAATGATACACCTTGGTCACCTACTGCAATAAAGCCTCTTTCAATTAAAGATAGAATGCTTTACATTTATTACAGAGACAATTATTTCTATTTCTACCGCAATGAACATAATAGTGACGGAGATAGTTATCAAAAAGCACTCAAAGCACATTATGAAAGCGTGTTTAACGACATTTTGTATTATGTGCAATGGGGAACGGGTTTCAATTACGATATAATAAATTCAATCAGAAACTCCGTTGCCTCTGATTACACGCCAAATTTAGGAGATATAATAAACAGTTTCTCTTGCCCATCTCAAGATAACGACTACTATATGTTAAATCTAAACCTCAATGCACTCACCGGCAATGATAAAATGGGAGATTTTGCAGTTGGGGCAAGCGTTAAAAATGTTGACGGCAAAAATATAATCGGAGGACTATCTTTAGATATGGATATGCCTTTGATTTCGGGTACAACGCTTTATTTAAAATCCAAATCCCTTACTCTTACTCCGGGAATAAACATTGACATGACAACATTCAATCAATATGTGGACTTTTTAAGCAAGGCAAAGGAAAGTGTTGAATACTCTGCTTTAAACAAACAATGGAAACAAGACACAGAAAAATTGTTTACAATAAAATTTGATACAGGCTTTGACGACATCATTCAACCAAACGTTGCCGGCACGCAAAACACTAGATTTATATTGCCAAAATATTCAAATAAGATTATTGGCACAAAACATGAGGGAATAGATTATACAGTTTACTCTTTTGTAGGCTGGTACACAAACAAAAACTTCGCTGATGAAAGTAAATTTACAAAAGGCATTATCCCAGCCAAAAACATAACCCTCTACGGAAAATGGATTATCAAAGAGGGCTATCGCACAATCAATTATTACAACAACGGAAATCTTATTGCAAGTGATTATGCACTTATTGGCTCACCGCTTAGACGTGACATTGCAAAAAGTTACATTGAAGTTGAACAAAACAACACTCTTTGCAGACAAGAATTTGTGGGCTGGAAAGATAAAAATGGCGTGACGGTTGAAATTGTTCCAGAAGAAAGCGAAAATTTATATGCAAACTACCAAACTTACCAAACACTAAACAAATACACTTTAAGTGTTGTACAAGGTGTTGGCGGTCAAACGCTTGATTTACAAATTTTTGAAACACTTGAACTTAAAAATTATCTTCCATCATATTCAAAAATCTCAGTACGTCAAGACAACAAAATTTCAACTTATTCATTCAAAGGCTGGTTCACTGATGGCGAATATTCCACCCCTGCTCCTACAACAATGCCATCACACAATCTTACCATCTATGCAAAGTGGGAACTTGATTATACAAGCGAAAAAATATACAAACTTACAATCTACGATAATGATAAAGAATATTCGGGCTACTATGAAGCAAACAAACCAGTCCTTTTCTCTAATGATATGCCTATTTACAGCACAACACGCTGGTACTACGATAGCAACTATATCTTGCCTACTTCAAGACCTATACTTATGCCAGAACATGATGTTACACTTTACATACGCAACAAATACAATGTAAGTTACACATATTATGTCCTTGAAAACGGCAGGTTCACAACAAAAACTTTCTCTTCCGACCTTTATCAAGGCACGCAGCTTAATTTACCAAAACTTGTTGACTTTGAAGAGACAGTGAAAGAAAATAATGTTCCAAGCAAGCGAATAGGTTATCACTTCCACGATTACAAAACGCCAAATGGTGAAACTGTAAATTCCGGTGTTGTACCAAATCACGACCTTACTTTCAGTGCAACCTATACATCAGAAAGCAAACCTTACTTCAAACTTACTTTCCACAGCGAATGGGTTGAACCAGGTTGGTGGGTAAGCAGCAGCGGCGATACTGCATCATTAAGTGATATGTACGTGCTTGAAGGTTCCTATATAATAGGCACAACATTATATAATGTGGTTGACCTAAGTGGAAACATAAGCACGGAAAGTTTGCAGATTGAGTTGTCAAGAACCTATATTGGAGTGGATTACGACTTCAACATTGCCGCATGGAACACAACCAAATGCAAAAACTTATACACTTCCGCTTTCGGGAATGTAGGTGCAAGCAAAGATACAATTGAAATACATTCCAACACTGATTTATATGCCGAATGGCGACATGATTAATAAAAAAAACCATTCATTGTGGTTAACCCCAATTGAATGGCTTTTTTGTATTTCAAATTTCTTTTATTTTCCTCTTAAATCAAAAGATCGTCTGTTCCCCCATTATCAGGTACAAGTGGGCAAATTTCATTTAAAAGATCAGTCTCAATAATTTTAAGTTCACCCTCTCTCTGGAACGCTGCAACAGTAGGACTTCCACCACCATTAAACTTCTTGGCAATCTTCCCAACGTCTACATTACCCTTGCTGCGTAAACTTACATAGCATTTTAACGGCTCTTTTTCGATTATAATTGCACTAACCTCGGTTTTATCTATATTAATACCATTATCAACTATACCAAGTGTGTCCTCAAAACTTGCTCCAATCTTAGTGAATAAAGAATTTGGAATTTTCATCGTAGTGATTTTATCACCTTTATAAAACTTTAAGGATTGCAAGGCTTTTGACAATAATTTTGTTTTTGCAATAGAGTTTGTTTTGAAATAGTACTCTTTTATCTTATCATAATCAAATTTATATGTCATAAGCTCACTTACGACCTTGTGTGTTCGGTTTGTGAGTGACAGAGAAGTAAAACAATTGGTGTCAGTGATAATCCCCTGAAAAAGATTTCTGGCTATGCTATTTGTAATGCTGAGTTGATAGTTTTTTGCGAACATAAAAACAAGTTCACATGTGCTTGACGCTCTTGTCGAAACATAATTTAATGTTCCGAATTTTTCATTGGTATCATGATGGTCAATATTTACAATAATGGGTACATTTTGCAACAAACTTGCACAACTTCCCGTCCTTGCAATTGATGGACAATCTAAGACAACCGCCATATCATAACTTGACAATGGTTTTGGATTGATTACCTCATCTCTTAATATGTGATTGTAAAGTTCTCGCACTTCCCCATCAATAAACACATCTATGTACTTAAAATCATAATTGTTTTTTATTATATTCTTTAAAGAAAAACAACTACAAAGTGCATCAGCATCAGGGTCGACATGAGTGAAAAGTGCAATCTTTTTTGAATTTGAAATAGCTTCAATCAGTCTATTCATTTTCCCTCCTTACATTTTTATAATACCACTTTCCCGCCAAAAAGTCAAACTTAAACACCGGTTGGCAAGCATTTTTGCCAATTCATTTTAGTATTTTACACATCATCTTGCACATTTTCATAAACATTATCCTAAACTTTAAAATATTTCACTTCAACTATTGATTATATATAAATTTTATGATAAAATATTAAAAAGAGGTTTATAGCGTGAATGAAGAAAAAAATATACAACACTTTCTACCTGAAATTGCTCAATATTTTATAAAAGAATTCGGAAAAGAATACGCTTCCGGCATCAGACAAAGAATTGCTGATACAGTTTTTCTTTGCGTTGACAATCAAAATGCCGACAAGGTGAAGTTGGTAAATATGCTTGATGCTCAACTTGCCAACATTTCAAAAGATTTTTGCACACGCGCATGTCAAATGCTAAATGTAGAAAATCCGCTGGAAAGTCTTTCTTGTGATGAATTGAAAACTCTTAAATACTTCAATGCAGTTTTATCCACAAAAACTTCAGATGAAGATATGTATGAATTTGCAAAATTTTTAGGCAAATTAACAAAAAATAGCGAAATTTCACAAAAAAACGTGGAAAATTTCATAAAAAACGATAAAAATAAAGAAATTATCACTTCTTCAATACAAGCCCTGTACAAACTTTACAATAATGAATACGCCACAAAAATACAACATTTGCAAGTGTTAAGACAAAACCTATTGCACCTCTCTCCATTAAACGACACCGAATATGGCAGAGTGCAAAACGAATACTCACAAGAACTTCGCAAAGTTTTATCTTCTCACCTTAGCATTATTTTTGGTAAAGATGTTGACAAAAATACTTTAATGCTTGAAGATTTTGAAAATTATTTGTTGAAACCCATCAGCCATGTTTCTTCTCTTGAACGCGAAAATCTATCAAAACAACTGCAAATCATCGCAAAAAGGCTGCATATTTCTTTAAATCCGCAGCAAATCAACAAAACATTCTGGGAAAAGTTTGAAAGCGGCAATATCCGCCAAATTGTCAATCAACTTTATGCAAAAAGAAACAAGGCTTTGAAATTAATCCCAAACACCAGTGACAACACACTTGAAAATATAGATAACCTGAATATTCCAGAGCAAGAAAAGGACATTTTAAAAACAAAAATCGCAGAATATGTTCTAGATAGCGAAACTGAAGGATTTTCTTTCCATACAAAAACATCTAGTGGTGAAAACACCCGCATTTGCGTTCTACCACCGCTGACAAAATTAAATGATGCTGTGATTTTCCATGAAATATCTCACATCGTCAATTCTCCTTTAAGTGAAGCTTATAATGGAAAATACACCGCAAAATCTGGTTTTACCCTATATGTTGGTGACGAAAACATGGAAAATAAAGATTTAGACGAGATAATTACCGATTATTTTGCACTAAAAACGCAAAAAATTGCAAAAAACGACAACTTCCAAATTTGTCACAACCGAAATGAACTTTCATCATACAGTTGTGCTTTTCTTCTGTTTCAAAACTTTTTAGAAAAATATAAAAAAGATATTATAAAGTGCAGAATGAGTGACGACCCGAACATCATAAACCGAACATTCGGTGAAGAGAATGTTGAAGCATTGGCATTTATGGCAAGTGAATTTTTGAAATTGGTTGACGGCGAAAATCAAAATGAAATCGTTGCCCACTTGGAAGAAAAATTTGGATTCAATGTCGAAAAAGTAGATGTTACTCAAAAAGGAAAATCATACTATGAAAAACAATATTTAAAATTTGCAAAACTAATGCAAGATACTCTCGAAAACATAAAAGAGCATCAAAGTGCGCTTGAAAATGAAGATGAATTATGTTAAAAAATTCATAAAATCAGCAAAATTTTTAAAAATTATGCAAAAAACAACTAAAATTTTATAAAATTAACAAAAAAAACGGCATTTTTTGAAATGTGTCTCATGGGCCGCCAGTTTCGAGGTCCATCACATTTATGCCGTTTTTTTAATATAATTCTTTAAAAGAAAATATTTTTTTCATTATCATCTGGATGATTTATTTGATCTTCCATATTTTCCCATGGATACACAGGACCATAAGCATCTATGTTTAGTTCTTTACATTTATTCTCCTCCATAGTGCTGCCATAAATTTTGCCCGCCATTTCAAATATCGTAACATCATTGAAATTTTGGCTTGAATATTCCTTAAATAGGCAAACATACAAAATCCGCGCATCTGGATAGGCTTGCAAAAGCCTTTCAATACATATCTTAACGCTTGTTCCCGTATAATGTGTCCCCTCAACCACCAAAAAAACCGGATTATTTTTTTTGATTTTCACACTTTCCAATGGGTCAAATATGATTTCAATTTTATCTCCGCTTTGATAGGATATATGTTTAACTTGAATAGGCAAAAATTTGACTATATTTAGTTCATTGGCAATAAACACCGCAGGCACAGCCCCACTTCTAAGAAGCGGAACAACATAATCAACTCTTACATCGTTTTCATCAAGAAAGGATTTTACTTCTTTGCACAACTCTTTTACAATATGGTCAAACTCTTCATAACTCACCATTCTTAATCTTTCTTGCACATTATCCTCCACATCTTCTTGCGTTACATCATATATTCATTTGCTGTATCATATTTTTTCTCAATGTTGTTTTCCCGTTGAATTCTTGCAAGCTCATTTTTGCCATAAACTTTTTCTATTCTCTTTTCTTTTGCTCTACCTTTTAAAAGATAATTTTCTCTGTCTGCACTATGTGCATAACGATATTCGTCCGGAAGTGGTGTGCGACCCGACAATTCACGCACCTTTTCATATCCTATTTCTTCCGCCTTTTTATAAAGTGAATAAAGTTTTCGAGCAACTTCGGATTTTTCATCTTCCTCAGAGAAAACTGCATTTTCCTTATAATATGGCACGCACGCACTATCACAAAGAGTTGCAAGCATACCAATCATTTCATCTATATCATCATAGCAAAGCCTTCCTGCTTTTTGTTCGCTTTCAAGAAATTGCAATCTCTTATCAATTGTACCTAAAATATTAAATCTTTCCACAGGTGCAATGTATTCCATGTATTCCCATTCGGCAAGCGAGTCACCTTCCTGCTTCAATTTTTTAAGTTTTTCTTCCACATCTATATCTTCTGTTCTTAAGAAGCGGTTTACATTATCAAATGATTGTATAAATGAATTTGCAAAGTTATATTTCCCTTGCTTAATAAATGTGTCCAGCACGCTAAGTTTTTGCTCATCACTTAAAACATCAATTTTATCGAATGAAAACATTGTTATAGGTTGGTCTCTCAACATCAAATAATAATTATCCCTAAATCGGCTTTGCAACTCGACAGGCATATGTTTTGTAAAATCCTCTTGCTCGACAAGTGCTACAGCAGCCCCAAGCCCGTGCTTTAAAAATGCAAGTCTGACACTGTTTAGCAACTTATAATCACCCCAGACCTGTGTTGCATTTGTCTTTTTTAAGAAAATAAATCGGAATGCTTCGGCAAGAATTTTTTGTTTCACAAAGAAATCAGCGTAGGAATCCTGAGGATTTGTGAATAAGTGTGATTCTTTCATGCTTATCAAATTTTCATTTTGCAAAATTTTTGCAAACGCAACAAAATCTTTTTCTGAAATATTGTCCATCAGTTTGTTTATTTTCTCTGCAATCGGAGTGTTTCTCTGCTGTTCTTGATCTTCACGCAACTCTTCACTTTGTAGTGCTAAACCCATTATTTCAACAAATTTCGGATTTAATGATGAAATTTGCTTTATATCATTTATAAATTTCTTAAATATTTGAATTTCCTTTTTCCTGGCATCTTCTTCAACTGCCCTTTTGAAATATACAGCATAAGCACATACATCTTCAGCACTTTCCTCATCACTGATTATTGTGCTCATATCTTTTTTCAACCCTTTAAAGAAATCCAACATTATTTTTATTTGCTCTTTGCTGTATGGATTATGCAAAAAATCATCGGCTATTTCTTCCGCCCTTGAACCTATAACATCTTTATAAATTTCACTTTTGGTTATGTTTTCATGTGATGTAAACGCACGTTGCCTGCCATATACTTTACTTTGTCTGTTCAAAAGATTGTAATATGTGTACTGATGTTGAAAACTATGTTCATATTCATGGCCAACAGAACGCATAACAGCAAGCAAACGTACAAACTTTTCAATGTTGTTTTCGCCATCAGTGATATATCCCATATTTATCGTTATCGTCTTGGTTGCCGGATCATAATTTGCCACCTCTTCTGCCGATGATAATGCTTTTTTACTGCCTCTCTCAAATTTAAGAGGAACAAGTTTATCCTTTGTCCCTGCAATAAATGGTTTCAGATAAATTTCAGCATAATCATTGCAAGCCTGTTTTGCGATTTCAAAATACACATCATCATCAATTTTGTCTTCTGTGATAACTTTCTGTAAATTTTTAACCAAATCAATCAAAATAGGATTTTCCATTTTTCTCCCCTTTGCAATAATATTATAGCACACAATTATCAATTTGAAAAGGGGCATATTTAAAAGATTTTCCCCTTTTATACGCAAATGTTTTTATACTTATAGTCTGCTTTATATAATAAATTCTTGTGTTCTGTCCGCAATTACAATTTTTCGTTTAATTTTACACCGCATTCAAGTGCTAAAGGAATTATGCGATATTTACTGTCTAGCATATTTTCTTTCATTAAACTTCGCGGATCATATTCCTCATCACCAAGATTGTCGGCACCATAAAAAATTTGAGCAAAATTGACGCCTCGGAACTTTGAAACAGCCACCATTGCAGAACATTCCATATCAACTGTTTTTGCCCCCATTTTCACCCTTGCAGCAAGTTTTGACTTAGTTTCCCTGTAAAAGGCGTCAGTCGTCCATGTTTTGCATTTGGTGTATTTTATGCGCTTTTCCCTCATTACATTTTCCAAAATTTCAACACATTTTTCATCTATTTGCACTTCTTCACTTTCTTCCATATAGTGATAACTTGTCCCCTCGTCACGAATTGCACTTGTAGGAATTATTATTGAGCAATCCTCCATCTCACTATCAAGACAACCACAACATCCCACTAAAAGAAAATTTTTCGCCCCAAGTGCCACAACATCTTCAAAATTCATTGCACACGCCGGTGCTCCAACAGGAGATTGATAAACCGCCAAGTCGCACCCGCTATAGTTTACCCTGTAAACATAATAGTCAAAAGCCTCACCTTTTATTTTTGCAATTGTGCTTGGCTTAAAAACCCTTAAAAATTCTTTCATCAAATCGTGCGAGAAAAAAGATACCGCCGTTTTTGGAAAATCTTCAATTTTTTTATTGAAAAAACTTGGATTTATAACCGCCTCTTTGCTATCATCAAATTCCTGTAATATCATCTTTTGTATCCTCCATCAAATTATTATACCATTTAACGTGCCATTTTGCAACAAAATTTCTTATTGCCTTGTCTAAGCAGATAAAAATATGATATAATAAATTCCGGAGAATAATTATGAAAGACGTTAAGGATATTGAAGAAAGCATAAGAAAAAAATTTCATAAAGAATTGTTTACAAAATTTTGCAAGGCGTTAAACGATTTTTCGCTAATTGAACCAAACGACAAAATTGCTGTTTGCATATCGGGCGGCAAAGATAGTTTTTTAATGGCAAAATTGTTTCAAGAACTAAAAAGGCACAATAAATTTGATTTTGAACTTGTTTTTCTTTCGATGGATCCCGGATACAATAAAATAAACAGAGATTTAATAGAAAACAACGCAAAAATGATGAATATACCTTTGACCATCTTCTCTTCAGACATATTTGAAAATGTGCTACATATAGAAAAATCACCATGCTACATTTGTGCTAGAATGCGAAGAGGCTGGTTATATAGCAAGGCAAAACTACTTGGATGCAACAAAATTGCTCTTGGCCACCACTTTGACGACGTGATTGAAACAATACTAATGGGAATGCTGTTTAGCGGGCAATTTCAGACAATGATGCCTAAAATCAAAAGCAAAAATTTTGAGGGAATGCAACTTATTCGTCCAATGTATTATATAAGGGAAAAAGATATTATTCATTGGAGAAATTATAATGATTTGACCTTCCTTCAATGCGCCTGCAAATTTACCGAGCAAAACTATAAAAATGAAAATGAAAGCAATTCCAAGCGTCTTTTCACAAAAAAAATTATTGCCGAACTTGCCAAAGATAACCCAATGATTGAGGGCAATATTTATAAAAGCAGCACAAATGTCAATCTGTCAACAATTATATCCTACAAAGATAAATCAGGTTCAGTTCACAATTTTAATGATGAATTTTAATAAAAAATGGAGAGGTTTCTACCCCTCCATTATCATTTTATCTGCAATCAAAGCAATCAATTCACCATTTGTAGGCTTATCATTTGCTCCGTAGATTTGCAACCCAAACAAATTGTTGATATTCTCGATTTTGCCCCTGTTCCACGCAACTTCAATGGCGTGACGCATGCCTCTTTCAACCTTAGAAGAACTTGTGGAAAACTTTTCTGCAATCGCAGGATAAAGGCGTTTTGTTATTGAAGCAATTATATCAGGATCATTTACAGCAAGTTTTACCGCCTCACGCAAAAATTGATAACCTTTTATATGTGCAGGAATGCCTATACTTATAAATATGTTGGAAATTTTTTCGTCAAGTGCCTTGTCTTTGTCTGTCACAATTGCAGGGCTTGTCAAATCTCTTATCCTTTCTTCGAGGTTTTCATAAGAAATAGGCTTAACCATAAAGTAACTTACTCCCTCTTTCATCGCTTTTGAAATAAATCCTGCATGTGATAGGTTGGAAACGAAAATAAATTTTGGCATTGATGTGCCCATTTCCTTTTTTATGCTTTCAACAACTTTAAACCCATCAGCACTTGTCAAAAGCACTTCACTTATCACAAAATCAGGTTTTAGTTCACATACCTCTTTGATTACTTCTAGTCCGTCTTTGTTTTTACCGACCACCTCGAATTCATCGCTTTTAGTCAAAAAGTAGTTTTCAATCTTTTTCAACTCTTCGATTTCTGCATCTGCTAAATACAATTTAATTTTTCTTTTTGGTATATCCATTTTATATCTCCTTTACGCCAAGACGCTTTTGCATCATTGATATATAAAAGATAACACATAAATTTCTTAAAAAAAAGCATAACGAGTTCAATTTTTTGACGAGTATTGTCTTTATTTGTCGGAATTTGTAAAAAATGATTTTTTCGTCACCAAAAATCCTCTTAATTATGCCAAATTTTATTTTTTTCTTGGTTCTATTTTTCAACAAAAAAAGAGTTTGACGTTGTCAAACTCTTAGTGTAGGAAATTGTTTATGTTGAAGAAACACCCTGCTTTTATTCTTCTTCAGAAACCTCAACCCATTGTGTCAAAGTTTCACCAAGCAATTGAAGATTACCATTTTTGTCAACTCGGTGCATATAGTAATTGTCAATCACTTCTTCCTTTTTGCCGTCAACAACTTCGCTCTCATCTTCTTCCTCTTCCTCAGGTTTTTCTATTTTACTGTAAAAGTAAATATATTGTCCATCATAGCCGCACTTTCCACTTACCATGTCTGTTACTGTTATGATTTCCTCTTTACTGTCCGAATAATCAACGCTTGCTCTTTTTATCGATGTTGCATTTGATACATACACATAATCATTTTCAGTAAATAATAAATCAGTGAATTCTGTGTCTGAAAATATACATTTTGTTCCTTTGCCGAGTTCGCTATACATAAGCGCTCCGCCTTCAGTTTTGAAAATGTAACCATTTGAAATTTGTTGTAGTTGAGATATGGTTGTTGCACTGTAAAAGAATTGGCTATCTGCCGGCGAAAAATGTTCATCTTTTATTGAAGTTTCACCATTTTGAGGTTTGTATCCATCTTTTTCATTCTCATACTCAAACATTGGATAATCACTTTCTTCCATATGTTTGAAATATATCGCATCTTTTGCGGTTGCTTGATGTTTGTAGTAGTAGAAAACAACATCTCCTGCTCTGCCTACAAATTTTGTTGTTGAAGATGCAAGTCCTCTATCAATTTCAACAGGCTCGCCGCCCTCAAAATCAACAGCCTTGATTATTTGTGTTGCCATTGCTCTATCCTCGTCAGCAACTGTAAATAAAACATTCTTTTGAGTGGAATTTTCATCTGCAATTGCGTAAGATGTTACATTTTCGGCAAGTGTGTTGATTTCACCTATTTTGTTGCCTATTTTTAATGATTTTATTGTAAATGTGCTGTTTTCACCCTCTTCTACAATAATGTAATAATAATTTCCATCATTGCCCTTTTGAACAGTCAACTTTCCTGTGCTGCCAATTGAAAATGCTGTGTTTTTTACAAGTTCTTTAACTTTGCTTCCATCAAATTTCATTCTGAAAAGAGAAACTTTTGTATAATCACTTTCCATATCTTTTGTTTTGTGTTCATTTGGTGCTGCAAAGTATATATATTCACCAAGTGCAAACATATTTTGCAATTGAGAACCAAACACTTTATCATCATTTACCACTTCAACGCCATTTGGAGTTGTTGTTGCCCACTTGCTGCTTGAAACGCTTTCATCAAATTTCAATCTTTCACTTGTGTTTATTCTTGACAAGAAAGTGTACTCTGTTGAATCATCATAATCAAAGTCACTTCCGTCAGACGCAACATAACCATTTCCAAAGTACAGATAGTCACCAATCTTAAGAACTTGTCCTTGATTGTAATGAATATCCTCATACTCTATCTTGTTGCCGTTGCCATCAAGCGGATGAGAAACCGTAGCACAACCCGTCAGAAAAAGTGCTACGCAAAATACCATAGAAAATATTTTTAAAAATCGTTTTTTCATCTTTTTTACCTTTTAACAATGAGATTTTACTATACTTTTATATTTTTGTCAATTATTTTGTTATTTAATCTCCATGATTTCAATAATATTGTTATCAACCATGTCACATGAAGTTAAAAAATAAGGAATATCGTTTTTGACAAAAAAGGTTGGAACATTCTTGTATCCATGCAAATGTCCATAAACAACTGCATCTACCTTATATTTTTCAATCAGTTCGCTGAAAGGGCTGTCATCTTTAAAAAATCCCACCGGTGGATAGTGCATCATGCAAATCAGTTTATCACCCTCCCGCATCTGTTTTTTTGCACTCGACAAAGTCATGTCGAGCCTTAAAACTTCTCTATCAAAAATCTTTTGATCTTCGGGTGACAAAACAATCCCCTTTTCAACCCCTTTCCAGCCGCGTGTTCCAGCAATAACAACATTTTCAAATCGAATGGAATCATTTTGAATTGCATAGAAATTTTCAGGCAAGATTGCCCTCAAGGCAGATATTGATTTCCACCAATAATCATGATTGCCTCTTATTATCACCTTTTTGCCCGGCAAATCCTTTAAAAGATTTATGTCGGCTACAACTTCTTCAAGTCTCATTGCCCACGACAAATCTCCCGCGAGCAAAACAAGATCATTTTGTTTTACTTTTTCATTCCATTGAGAAAAAATCTTGTCTAAATAGCCCTCCCATACAGGACCAAAAATGTTCATAGGTTTTGCGTTGTTGATTGAAAGATGTAAGTCGCTTATCGCAAAAATCTTCATTATATCCCCTTTAAGACTTCTTGAACCTTTCTCATGTCGCACTTGCCATTGTAATTGGCTTTAAAATGCTTCATAACGCTTGGAATGCTTTTATCTTCAAGAGATAATATAACTTCTCTTATTTCCTCTTCGCTCATCATTTGAGGGAGATATTTTGAAGCAATTTCAATATGCTTTGAAATGTTTTCCACTTCCTCTTGATTTCCAACTTTTAAATAATTTTCTTTTTCTTCATTTAATTCTTTTATTGTCTTTTGTAAAATGGAAATAATGTCGGCATCTTCAATAGATGTGCCGCTTTCCCTTTTTCTTATTTCTTCAAGTTTAATTTTGTTTAAAAGAACAGAATATATACTTCTTGCCACACTATCCTTATCTTTCATTGCTTGAATGTTTGCTTTTTTTATTTCTTCGTAAATCATTTTTTCACCTCTTCAAATATTATAATTAAAAACAAGACAAAAGTCAAAGATTACACCGCTTCAATTGCAAAATAACTGCAAAAATTTGCTTTTCAATAAATTTTTACTTGACAACGCCGGCATATTAATGTATAATTTAAAAGTACATTATGGCAGCATAGCTCAGCTGGCTAGAGCGCACGATTCATACTCGTGAGGTCACTGGTCCGATCCCAGTTGCTGCTACCAAAAGCCTTTACTATTATTGTAATGGCTTTTTTTATTGCGATTTTACACGTAAAATATAATGAAATTTTTACACGCAAAAAATATGCAAATAAAAACAAATTGAAATATATAAAAAGAACATATTGATTTCAATTTTTCAATATGTTCTCATTTTTTCCTTTTTAATCAAGCAGCATAATAGCAATTCGCTTTTGTATTAGTTAAAATCCTTTCCATCATAATCTTCTGGAAGATAATCAGCGAAATTAACTGAGTTAAGTTTTGCAGTCATGCTATTGAATACTTCTTGCATCTCTTCTTCACTGAATGTTGTTTTTCCTTCATATCCTGTTTCACGCAAAGCCTCGTCAAACATTGCATCTACACATTTAGATACTGCATATTCTTCATCTGCAGTAAGTTCATCTTCCTGATTTTTAAAGAGATTGAATATTGTTGCCTTGCAAAGATCTCTTACTTCATAGATTGAAGGTCCTTCAACGTCTTCTTCAACATCATCATATTCTATTGCTCTTGCTTGTGCACGAAGTTGAGCAGAAGATACCTTGCTTATTATTTCTCGTTGAATTTCCTCATCGGTCATGTTTTCTTCCTCAGACATTTTTAAAACGCCATTTATGCCTTTTAAAGCCTCAGCGAGAGTTAAAAGTTGCAATCTTCCTTCTTTTGTAGAAGCAGATTGTTTTAAAACTGTATCATTTGTAAGTAATGCAGTAGCCAACATTACTTGTGGTGCGATTTCTTCATCTTGCATTGTTTCGCTGTTAAGCAATTTATCAAGTTGTTCTTGAATTTCTGCCTTTGTTTTATTTAAGAATTCACTTGCTTTCATATTTATCTCCTTTATATGGATATATTTTACTATAAAACCGACATTTTGTCAATATGTTTAATAAATTTGCCCATAAAAAAAGGACATTAAAAAAATATCCTTTTAGAGTATAAACAAATTAACAGACTGAATAAAAACAAGTGAGGCAAGGCTCGTGAATGTCCCGAAGCAGGAGTTTAGTTGTCCTAAATGACTGTTTCGGGGCGTTTTACAGTAAACGCAGCAAGCAAAATTTGATAAATTTTGTGGTCACATAGTTTTTCTTCAGTCTGAAAAATATCCTTTTTAGTTTAACCCGTACTTCTTATTGAATTTCTCAACATTACCACTAGCATCAACAACCTTTTTCTTGCCTGTAAAGAATGGGTGACATTTGTTGCAAATATCAATGCTTAAAGAGTCTCCTTTAACGCAAGATTTTGTTTTAAATGTGTTGCCGCAAGCACAAGTAACTGTTACTTCATGGTAATCGGGATGAATATCCTTTTGCATAAATAACCTCCTATAAAAATTTCTTCAGTTTGTTTGACAACTGATTTTAAATCTAATTAATCCCCTACATAAGGCAAAAGAGCCATGTTTCTTGCTCTTTTGATTGCTGTGCAAAGTTCTCTTTGGTGATAAGAGCAAATTCCTGTTTGACGTCTTGGAAGAATTTTTCCTTTTTCAGTTATATATTTTCTTATTTTTGCAACGTCTTTATAATCAATGGTCTTTTCACCGGCTACGCAAAAAGCACAAACTTTCTTCTTTGATGGTTTGCGAAATTTTTTTACAGCAACCTTTTCTTCTTTTACTAATGTTTCATCCATTATTCTTATCTCCTTTTAATTAAAATGGTAACCCAGAATCGTCGTCGTCAATAGGTGAAAGCCCACTTGGTGCATCATTTCCGGTTGTTACGCCGCCATCTTGTGAAGAATCACCACTTCTTGTAGAAAGAAATTCCACATCACTTGCTGTGATTTCTGTGGTGTAACGCTTTGTTCCATCTTGTGCTTCATAAGTTACATTTTGGATTCTTCCAATGACACAACATTTTGAGCCTTTTTTCAAAAATTTATGACAATTGTCGGCAAGTCCACGCCAAACTACAATATTGAAGAAATCTGCTTGCGGACCATTATCACTGTTTGCAAAACCTCTTGGTACTGCAAGTGAAAACCTACATACAGACACACCATTGTTTGTTGTTGTGATTTCAGGGTCTCTTGTCAAGTTTCCTATTAAAATAATTCTATTCATATATATCTCCTTTTTATTTGGCATTAAAGATTATTTTCTAACAAAAATTTGTCTTACAATGCCTTCTGTGATGTTCATGAGTTTTCCCATTGCTTCAACTTCTGTTGGATTTAAAGTGATGTTCATTAAAACATAAAATCCTTCGTTTTTAAAGTTTATAGGATAAGCAAATTTTCTCATTCCCCACTTATCAACGCCATCAACTGTGCCGCCTTTTGCTTCAACGTAAGAAGAAAACTTTTTGATAAGTTCTTCTCTCTTTTCTTCTGCGACATCAGATGCGATGATATAAAGAAGCTCATACTTATTCATACTTTTACCTCCTTTTGGACAAAATGGTCTTTTTTAAATAAAAGACAAGGACAGTAACCATACTGCTTTTTTAATTATACCCAAATTTTGAAATTTGTCAAGAAAAAAGAACAAATTTCTTTGTTCCTTTAACCTAAATTGTATTTTCTTCATCCTCCTCTGTGGAACTAATAGCCTCATTTTTTTCGCTTTCTGCCAGCGTTCTTTGAAAAGTTAAATATTCTTTCAAATTGTCTTTGCTGAAAATCTTAGAATTTGGTTGACGAACATAAACAAATTCGCTCTTCATAAGTTTAAAACCCATTTTCAAATGCAATTTGACAGATGGAGTGTTTTTTAAAAACGCTTCGGATATAACCCCCTTATATCCCTTTGAATGATGTATGGCATAATCCATCAGTTTTTGCCCGACACCTTGATTTCGATATTTTTCATCAACGGCAAGTATCAACACATGCAAATACCCTTTGTAACTGGAATCAGACACCTCCAAAAAGCCAACAAGTTTATCCCCATCAAAAGCGCAAATTGTGAAAGGCGTTTTGCCGTTTATTTTTGCTCGCTTATCATAATATTCAAATGTTGTACCATATTTAGTGGGGAACTCACCACCATTATCAGTGTCAAATTGGTGATAAATACGCTTTATGTCGTTCTCGTATTTTTTAATTCCCTTTATTACAACACATTTAATCTCGCTCATAAATTACTCCACTTTATAGTCCTTTTTATCTATAACTATAGTCAAATTGTCCGCCAAAGCCTTTTTATCATCTATGTTTGTTTTTCTTTTCTTTCTTGCTGCAACGCATGCCGAAGAAACTAAAATTGCAGAAGTGAGTGCAACAACACCTAAAAATTTCATAAATCCCATATCCATCTCCTATAATTATATATTCATTTCTAAGTTTCAACTATAATAAGAGGCACTTCCATTTCTTCGGTTAAAGATGTGTGATGCCCCTTAAATCTATGGCTTTCCTCCTTGAAAAGTGCTTGTTTATGAGTATAGCACACCCCGATATAGTCACCAAGCAACTCTTCGTTTTTGCCTCTACCCCCAAAATAATTCTCTTCCAACAGTTGTTTTGTCGGATAAAGGACAAAATTGTCTCCATATGTTTTATTGAAATAGTCCTCAAATTCCTTGCCTTTGCCCGCCTTAACCTTAAAGCAAACGGCTCGAGGTTCAAGCGAAAACGGCCATTCCAACAAAGAAATTAGATGTTCATCTTTGTAAAATTCCAAATACCCATCTATATCCACCTGCCCATGGTCAGCGGAAACAATAAACAAAGTGTCGCTGCAACCATTTGCAAGCCACTCCACTTTAGAATTTAAATATTCAATCAATTTTTTTGCTTTTTCTGATGTTACGCCATTTTCGTGCATTGTGCTATCCGGCTCGGGACAATATGCGTAAATGAATTGTTTGCCATTTCTATCACAAATATTTTTTATTTGCGAAAACATTTCTTCAAGACCATTAAAAGTGTAGTGATTTTCTTTCACCTCATCTTTAAAGTATATTGGAACAACTTTATTGACCGTGTAATCACTTTTATTTCCCGCATAAAATGATTTTATCGGCAATCTTTTGCTCATAAAATCTTTGTCAACAGGCTCACCGGTATAAGAATCACTTGCCTTGTAAATGTCTATTGCCCGATTTGCATCACTAAAATATACACTCCACCCAAACCAGCCATGCTCTATCGGTGGCAAAGCGGTCATATATGAGGTTGTGGCATTTGTTGTAGTTGACGGAAAAGTCGATGTAAGCGTGTCGACAATATGCTTTCTTAAAAATGAATCCTTATCCAAATTTATATTTAAAGGATTAATTCCACACCCGTCAAGTATTAAAAGCACAACATTTTTCTTCCCGTGGCTCAGAAATTCATCAAGTATGGGCAATGTGGCATAATTGGTTTCATTTCCCAAAAACTTTGAAAGCGATGTGGAGATATTTAAAATAGAATGTTCAAAATCCGGCTTTATTAATTTCATTTTCACCTCACATAAAGTATTTTAACATATTAAATCTAAAATGTCAAAATAAAGTTTATTTTAATAAAAACAACATTTTCAAAAACTTAACAGCATACTTTCCACATAGGATTGAAAATCAAGCCGTAACCCCATATTTAAGGCGGTTGCAGACTTTTGTTAAAATAAAACTGAAAAAGTCAACGTATATAATTTTCCCCAAAAACAAAATAGTTTAAAATAAAACGAAAAATTTTTTAAAAAGAGTTGACAAATAGAAATCAATTTGGTATATTATATAAGGTAATGGAAGTTTAGCTCAGCTGGGAGAGCATCTGCCTTACAAGCAGAGGGTCATAGGTTCGAG
>CANQHL010000007.1 GCA_947623775.1 uncultured Clostridia bacterium | reverse complement strand
GGAAATGCACCATGCGGGGCACTTCTTGAGGTTGGAATTAATGATATATTTAGTGCATTCAACCCATACGCCACCATGCGTTACTTTATTAAATGTCCATGTTGCAATTCGTATACAGAGCTGAAAAGTTCTACTCTTCCAAGTTACGTAAAATTTGTCGCAGACAAAAAGAACGAGAAAGACTATGATTTGCAAGTAAAAAAGGAAAAAGAAAGCAACCCAAATTATGAGCAGGATTTGTATAAAAAAGATGAAGAAAAAGAAGATGGTGACACCCAGAATGATAAGGACTATATTGATATTGAATAGCAAAATTTATAATAATTATTGATTTTTGAGTTAAAAATGAGGAAAAATGCATAATTTTCCTCTTTTTTTGTAATTTTAACCAAAATATGGATTTTTATCGTTTTGAAAATAAATTTCCTTTGAATAATTTAAGGGATATGATATAATGTAGTTAAGGAGAAAATATGAGAAAAATTCTTATTGCATATTTTTCATTACAACTGCATACAAAAAAAGTGGCTGAGAAGATGCACGATATATGCAGGGGAGATATGTTTGAAATAAAAAATGAAATTGAATATCCTGTTGACTTTAATTTTTTGGCAATGATTGCACAAAAGCAGCTTGAAAATAAAACATTTCCGAAATTGAAAGACGTAATCAGCAGAGAAGCAATGCAACAATATGATGTTGTGCTTCTGGGTTTCCCCATTTGGTGGAATGATTTACCGAGGACCGTATGCACTTTTCTGAAGATGTATGATTTTTCAAATAAAGTGATTATTCCATTTTTTACTCATCTCGGGACATCTTATGGCGGGCAAAGTATTCAAACAATTCAGGCTTTAACAAATGGAAAGGTTGCAAGTGAATTTGCATTTGCCGTTCATGATGACGATGTTGACAAGATTGATGGAGTGCTGGGTGATTGGCTTAAAAAGTTGAGTGAAAAATATTAAAATTTTCAATATTAGACAAATGATAACAATATACGCTTTTTTATTTTGTAATCTTCTGTGTTACAATAACTGCGGAGGTAAAAATGAAAAGGATTATAAAATTGTTTTCTATTTGTTTAATGCTTATGTTCAGTGTGCTTGTTTTTGTATCATGTGGCAAAGAACAAAATACGTTAAACTTCACAACAAAAGAGGGAAGTGCTGTTAATTTAGTCACCCAAAAGGGAGATAATAATGGAGAACGCTCTGTAAAATATAATGATGAAGTTGTCGGTAAATTGGTGGTAAAATCAGAAATTAAGAAAGATGATGATACAAAAGTTGTTCTTAATGATGAAAAACTTACAGACAATAGTGTTGCTTTCAGTTTGGTTTTAAGTAAAGAATTTATAGCAATGCCAAACAATAGTGGGCAATATAAAAGGATAAAATTTTGCATAGACGAAGATTCTCAGTGCTATTATATTTTTTACACTTGCCAAAATGTAGAAAATTCCAAAATAACGGCAACAGAAGATGATAACAACATAACATTTAATTTCAGTTATCAACTAGATGAAGATGCAAAATCATACAACGTCTATCTAACAATGGGGACAGATGTCTCTGTAATTTTATAATAGAATGGCAAAGTAAAATCTTTGCCTTTTTTATTGTTAAAAACCGTTATTTAACAAAAATATTTATTTTCTCATATTATGGTTGTATGTGAATAGGAGAAAATATGAAAATTAACAAAAGAGAAATTTGTCAAAATAATTATCCGGAAAGCATTATTATCAGCGGCAACAATATATTGCCAATCAGCATGGTGAGAATGAGTGAGATGCAGGGACAATTCATGCCGCAAAGCGTAATGGGGCCGCAAGGAGAGCGTGGACCGACTGGTCCAACAGGTCCCGCTGGTGAGAGGGGAGAAACTGGGGTGACGGGACCACAGGGTGAAATCGGTTTAACAGGACCTACCGGTCCCACCGGTGCGACGGGCCCGACAGGTCCGAGCGGTCCAAAAGGTGACACAGGACCTGCGGGTGGAGCAACAGGTCCAACGGGGGCACAGGGAATACAAGGACCGACAGGTCCGACCGGACCTACAGGAGTAAGCGAAACAATTTCTCTTGGAAACACGGAAACATTAGATGCGGGACAGCCTGCAAGCGTCACTGAGGTTATTGTGGAAAATAATCATCAATTTTCATTTGCAATTCCACGTGGTCCGACCGGTCCGGAAGGGCAATCAGCAGTAAAATTGATTAAAAATGTACTTGCACGTGAAATTCAAAATGGTTTTTTTGTTGGATACAGCGATGGAGTTGTGTTACCAACAGATTCAACTGATTTGACTGTAACCGATGAATATATTGAGGTGAACGAGATAGGACTTTACTATGTTATTCTTGAGGGATATGTTGATGCAACTCAAACAGCAGATGATGGCGTAACCATTTCATTAAATGTCAATAATAACGAAGTATATGAAAGCAATGTAATGGTTCCGCAAGGTATGTATAACAACTTTTTTCATGGAACTTTTCTTAGCCTTAATATTAACGATAGGTTGCGTGTATCATATACGGGAACAAATCAAGGCGGCTCAACATCAAATATAACATTGATATTTTTAAGATTATTATAAAAAAAGATGCAAAAATGCATCTTTTTTGGAATTTTTCATTGATTTTTAATAAATTATTCCCAATTTATTGGTGTTTCGTTGTGAGCAACAAGAAAATTGTTGCATTTAGAAAAATGCTTGCAGCCGAAGAAACCACGATAAGCGGAGAGGGGACTGGGGTGTGGTGCTTTTAATACAAGATGTTGTTTTCCAATGAGGTCGGCATATCCTTGAGCATAGGAACCCCATAACATAAACACAACCGGTTTCTCTCTTTTCCCGACAATTTCAATGATTTTTCTAGTTAAAAGTTCCCATCCTTTGTCTTTATGCGAGTTGGCTTGTCCTCTTCGCACTGTAAGGACTGTGTTGAGAAGAAGAACGCCTTGTGTGACCCAGCGTGCAAGATTTCCATCGTTAAGGCATTTTATACCCAGATCACTTTCAATTTCGCTCATAATATTTACAAGTGATGGGGGAATTGCCACATCACTAGGCACGGAAAATGCCAAACCTTGTGCTTGGTTTGGTTCATGATATGGGTCTTGACCAATGATAACAACTTTTATTTTGTCAAGAGGCAAATGATTGATTGCGTTGAAAATTTTATCTTCAACGGGATATATTTCATGATGTCTATATTCGTTATCTAAAAATTTTTGCAAAGATTTAAAATAATCTTTATCAAATTCTTCTTTTAAAAGGTCGTACCAACTTCTTATTATTTTTATCATAGATATAGTGTAATATATTTTAAGAATTTTGTCAAAACAATTGAAAATATTTTTAAATTCGGCTGCTGTAAGAGTAGGGCAAAAAAGCAAAACAAATAAATTAAGTCGAAAAAATTGAGCCAAACAAATTAGGTCAAAAAAATTTTGTCAAACAAAAAAAGCAGATTAATTCTGCTTTCTTGTTTCAACTGCAACCGCAAGTGCAACTGTTGCACCTACAATAGGATTGTTGCCCATTCCTATAAATCCCATCATTTCAACGTGAGCGGGAACAGACGATGAACCGGCAAATTGAGCATCGCAGTGCATTCTTCCCATAGTGTCGGTTAGTCCATAACTTGCAGGGCCGCAAGCCATGTTGTCTGGGTGTAAAGTTCTTCCCGTGCCGCCACCTGAGGCAACTGAAAAGTAAGTTTTTCCATGTTCAAAGCACCATTTTTTATATATTCCGGCAACAGGGTGTTGGAAACGCATAGGGTTGGTTGAATTTCCTGTGATAGACAAGTCAACATTCTCATGTATCATAATTGCAACGCCTTCAGGAACATCATATGCACCATAAACCTTTACTTTTGCTCTCTCTCCTGTTGAGAAAGGTTTTTCTTTTACAATTTTAAGTGTATTTGTTTTGTGGTCAAATTCTGTTTGAACAAAAGTGAACCCATTTACTCTGGAAATAATGTATGCAGCATCTTTTCCTAGACCATTTAAAATAACATTTATTGGAGTTTTTCGCACTTTATTTGCGGAAGTAACAATTCCAATAGCCCCCTCTGCGGCGGCGAAACTTTCATGTCCGGCGAGGAAACAGAAACTTTTGTTTTCTTCATTAAGAAGCATGCTGCCAAGTCTTCCATGTCCAAGACCGATTTGTCTTTCATCGGCAACGGAACCTTTTACGCAATAAGCCTGCAAGCCCTCACCAAGACAAAGTGCAACTTCGCTTGCTTTGTTTGTGTTTGTTTTAAGTGCAATTGCAACGCCAAGTTCATATGCTTTAACTGCATTATCAAAGCATATAGGTTGAATGCCTTTAACAATCTTTTCCACGTCGATGTTGTTGTCGAGACAAATTTGCCTTGCTTCGTCGAGAGATGAAATGGCGTATTTTTTAAGGGTATTTTCAATACCTGTATTTTTTATTGTGTAATCCATCAGTCAACCCTCCTTGGGTCAATAAATGAAACTCCATCATTATATCGACCATATGTTTTTGTTGCTTTTTTAATTGCTTCATTTGGCTCAACTCCCTCACGGAGAGATTTCATCAATGAGCCTGTAGAAACATATTCATAGCCTATGATTTCTCCATTTTCATCAAGTGCTTCTTTGGTGATATATCCCTCAGCAAGATTTAAATATCTTGTGCCTTTACCTTCACGAGAATAAACCGTTCCCACATTGCTGTTAAGTGTTTTTCCGAGATCTTCAAGTGCGGAGCCGACGGCAAGTCCTCCTTCAGAGAATGCAGATTGGCTTCTTCCATAAACAAGTTGAAGAAAGATGTTTTTCATAGCATCGTTTATGGCATCGCAAACAAGATCGGTGTTTAATGCTTCGAGCAGTGTTTTTCCTGGTAAGATTTCGGCAGCCATTGCTGCGGAATGTGTCATACCTGAACAGCCGATGGTTTCGACAAGTGCTTCTTTTATAATCCCGTCTTTAACATTTAAAGTTAATTTGCAGGTGCCTTGCTGAGGTGCACATTTTCCACAGCCATGCGAAAAACCGGATACCTGCTTAATGTCTTTTAATTGAACCCAATTTGCTTCTTCTGGAATGGGTGAGGGTCCAAACCCATTCATATTTATAGGACAACTCATAAAATTCCTCCAAAGTCTATTTTACTTATTTAAAATGTTTTTTGCAAATAAAATAAGGATATTGCTATAATTTTTTGAAAAAAGCATAAAAAAAGAACAATTTTTGCTGTTCTTTTAAGATTTTATTCTTTATAATTGTTATATTCGTTGTTCATTTTGTTTTTCTTTTCAATTTCTTTTGCTTCGGCGTAGTCGTTTTTTGCACTCTGGATAACAGAGTGATATCTACGTTTCCCGCCAAAAAATCCGCTTGAATAATATGCCAAAGCCCATGCTGTGCCAGCCAAAATAGGTGCTGCGTATAAAGTTGAAAATAAAAGATTTGAGTAATTTTTTGCGTTTGCATCTTTAAAATCCTTTAACTCCGGCAGGGTGTTAATAAGTTCACCTATAAATTCATTTGATTCAAGATGGTTTTTCTTTTGCAAATATTCATCTGATGATATGCTTTCATTTTTAAGTGAATTTTGCAATTTTTCTGATTGATTTTCTATTATCTCCTGAACTATTTCGGTGTTTTTTGCATCATTTCTAATTTGAGCTTCTTTTGCGAGAGTGCTATTAATTGCGGTGCCAAGTCCGATGCTTCCTGTTGCAATCAAAGCAAACGGCATGGCAAGTGATAACATTTTTAAATGTCCTCTTAATTTAAGCATACCACTGTTCATAACAACCACCTTTTGTACTTTTTAAACGATTTCATCCGATTAATCATCTAGTTTTTTCTACTTTTGATTTTAAGTAGTTTAATTAATGCACAATCTCCTCGTCGTATTCTTGAATTTCTTTTTCGTATTTTTGAATTTCTTTTTCCTTTTCTTTTTCCTTTTTTGCCTGATGCCTGATTTCTCTTGCTTCTTCAAAATCTTCTTTAGCACTTTCTATTATATCAACACATCTTCTTTTTTCATCGAACTCCTTAAAAATTTCAGTGTAAAAATCAATTGAGAAGCAAGCACCGACAGCAACGGGAAGGGTAAAAATCAAAGAATATAACATATTTGAGTATATTGAATCTTCTTTGTCAGCAAGTTGCTCGTTTGATTTCAATAAACCGGAGATAAACTCATCTGATTCCAAATAACTTTCTCTTTTTGAGTATTCTTCGAGGGATATATCGTTCTCTTCCAACTTTTGGCGTTCTTGTTCAATTAATTCTTGTACAATTTCGGAATTTCTAACCTCATCATATAACGCATTAATTTTAACGGCTGCATCTGTTATAAATCCTACAACTCCGGCAAGTCCGCCTGCCAAAGCGATGGCGGGGAGTGCAACCATTGACATTTTAAGACCACCTTTAATATTTTTTAATAAGGCTTTCATTTTTGCTCCTTTGCTATCGTGTTAATCTTTTATTATTTCCTCATCATATCTTTTTAATTCTTTGTCTTGCTTTGCCTGTCGTCTAAGATTTTTGGCTTCTTCAAAATCTTTTTTTGCACTTTCAATTATTTTTTTATATTTTTTTTCTTCACAAAAAGTTTCATCAAAAGCATGTGTATATAAGCCTATGATAGGGATAGTTCCTGCAATCATTGGGACAGTAAAAATTAATGAATAAAGAATGTAGTTATTATAGTTGTTTTCTTTAGCGGCGTAATCTTTCAATTGTTCGTTATTTCTTATCATATCTTGAATGAATTCTGTAGATTTTAAATAACTTTCTCTTTTTGTATATTCTTCGAGAGAAAGATCACTATCTGCAAAAGAGTCACCGATTTTTGCTTTTTCTTGCTCTATTAATTCTTGTACAACCTCAGTATTTCTTACCTGATTATATAAATCGTCTCTTTTTGTAAAACTTGCCCCGATCAGTCCGGCGAAGCCTGCAATCCCGCCTGCTAAAACAACAAAGGGGAGTGCAAGAGTTGTTAGTTTAAGACCACCTTTAATATTTTTAAGTAAACCTTTCATATTTTGCTCCTTTTTAAAGTATAAGGAAAAAATTATTTAACAATTTCTTCATCATAATCTTGTAATTCTTTTGAAGATTTCTTTTCTTCTCTAATCTTTCTCGCTTCCTCGAAATCATCATAAGCATTATCAATAATGTTGTATCCCCAGCCTCCGTCTTCTGAGAATTCGGTCCATGCAACAAATATTCCTACAACCAAAGGAAAAGCAAGGGCAAGGCTGCTTAAAGCCAGAGTACTTCCTTTGTTGAAAGCATCTTTATACTCTTTAAGTTCAGGGTAATTTTTCATGGCATCTTTGATGAATTGGTCTGATTCTATATATCCGGTTCGTTTTGCATGTTCGCTGAGAGAAAGCCCACTTTCTTCGAGAGGGAGATCCAAAACTTTTTGTTCTTTATCTTTCAAAGTTTGTACGAATTCTGTTTGTGCAACCGCGTCAAAAGCGGCATCCTGTTGCTTGTGGCCGATAGTAATCATTGTAATATCACCAGCAACCGTTCCACCTATAAAAAGAAAGGGTATTCCTACACAAGCAAGTTTAAGTCCGCCTACAATATTTTTTAAAAATCCGATTTTTGCCATTTCAAATCTCCTTATACGATACTTTCCGAGTAGTTGTCTGCTTCTTTTTGCATTTTTGCTTCTCGATCCAAGCGTTTTGCTTCAGCAAAGTCTTCTTTTGCTTTGTCGATAATCGTTCTATATTTTTTATCGTCACCATCATCTTCAAAATACATTGAGAATGCGGATACAGTGCCAATTGCTGCAGGAAAAGCAAAAATAATAGAATAAAGTCCTTGAAGTTTGGCGTTCCAGGCTTTATCACCGTAACTACTTAACTCCGGACATGATTCCACACTATCTCTAATAAAATCTTCGGAATAAAGGTATTCTTTTTCTTCCTGATATTCTTTAGCAGAAATTATTCCATTTTCATGAGCGTTGTCCAAAATGCTTTCTTCTTTATCAAAAATTTCTTGAAAAACGGCACTATTTTGAACCTCATCATAGACTTTGTCGACGTTATGATCACTCATAGTAAAAATTCCTGCCATTCCACCTATACCTGTTACAGCGAGTGCGAAGGGAAGTGCAAGAGACATCATTCTAAGCTCACCTTGAAGTCTTTTTACTAAACCTTTCATTATATTCTCCTTCCTTAATATTATAACTCATAAATATAGTATTTGTCAATATTGATTATTTTTTAAATGTTACAATCCAATTAAATTTTTTATGAAATTTCTTCGCTATACTCATTTAGTTCTTTTTCTAATTTCTTTTCTTCTGCGATTTGTTTTGCGTCCTCAAAATCCTTTTTTGCACTTTCGATAATCTTCTTGTATTTCTTATCGACCATAAAAAGATTGACAAGCGAATACACGCCTAAAATCATTGGCACAGATAATGTTAGCCCGTAAAGTGGTTCAGTAAGAATTTTGTGTTCGCGATTTGCATAATCTTGCAATCTTTCATCACTTTTAAGGGCATCTTTTAAAAATTCAGTAGATTCAATGTATGAAGTTCTTTTTGTGTATTCTTCAAGAGAGTGGTCATTATTTTCAAACGAATTCTCAATATTTGCCTTTTCTTTTTCAATCAGTTCCTGCACAATTTCAGTGTTTCGCACCTCATCATAAAAAGAATTGAGTTTGATTGTGTTATCTGCAATAATTCCTGCAAAACCTGCAGCGGTGCCGGCTAGAATTACAAATGGCAATGATAGTGATGCAAGTTTAACTCCACCTCTGATGTTTTTGATAAAGCTTTTCATTTATGCTCCTTAGGTTTTCTTTTAATAAATTATATCAAATATAAATATATTTGTCAATATGGAAAAGTTGGTTAAAGTGACAAAACGTATGAGATAATAATAAAAAATAAATTAAATTCAATTTGCAAAAATTTAAGGTAAATTTGGCAAATTTACGAAAAATTTGGTTAAAATCAATAAAATTTACAAAAATTTTAAGTAAATTACAATAAATCCACAAAAAATCTTGACAAAATACAGTTTCTTTGATAAAATTTAGTCAATCAAGATGGTGGAACAAAATCAGTAGTTTGTTTTCATAGTTTCGCAGAGAGGTGGCGGTTGGTGAAAGCCATCAAACAAAAACAAATGAATTACAATTGTTTCAAGTTTTGCGTCTTGCCCTCGAAAGGGCTGTAATAAGGATTAAGTTTTTTAATCGAAGTTAGGTGGTACCACGATAGCACGCTTTCGTCCTAATAATTTTAGGGAAGCGTGTTTTTATTTTAGGAGGTATATATGGTAGATACAAATTTATTTAACACATTAAAGGAAAGAGGTCTTTTGTATCAAACAACAGATGAAGAGGCTTTAAAGAAAATGCTTGAATCGGGAAATCCGATTGCACTTTATGAGGGAACTGACCCGACTATGGACAGTTTGCATATAGGACACTGCGTGCCATTTTGTATTTTAAGGAGATTTCAACAGGCGGGGCATAAGGTATATTTGCTTATGGGCGGTGCAACTGCATGTATAGGTGACCCAACCGGCAAAAGTGAAATGAGACAGTTGATGAGCAAGGAACAAATTCAAGATAATATTGAAAAAATAAAAAATTCTCTGAAAATATTTTTGGATTTTGATGGGGAAAACAAGGTGGAGATTGTAAATAACGCCGATTGGTTCAGTGGACTTGAATATATAGATTTCATGAGAAAAGTTGGGGTGCATTTCAACGTTAACACCATGCTTACAAATGAAATTTATGCAAACAGAATAAAAGAGGGCGGATTAACTTTTTTTGAAATGGGATATATGCTTATGCAGGCATATGATTTTGTGCATTTAAACGAAGCCAAGGGGTGTACGCTGGAATGGGGAGGTGCCGACCAATGGGGAAATATTGTTGCCGGTGTGGAACTTGCAAGGAAGTTAAATTTTGCAGATGGTGGAAAGAGAGAAGTTGTTGGGGCAACCAATCCACTTCTTTTAACCCCTGAGGGCAAAAAGATGGGCAAAACTGAGAAAGGTGCAATTTGGATTGATAAAGACAAGATTTCTGCATACGATTTTTATCAAGGAATTTATCAAACACCAGATGCCTGCGTTGAAATGATGTTTGCCTTATTTACCGATTTGCCAATGAATGAGATTAAACAATTGATTGAGACAGACATTGTTTTGGCAAAAAAACGACTTTGCTATGAGATAACAAAGTTTGTGCGTGGTGAGGAAGATGCCATAAAAGCCCAATCTATGAGCGAAAATTTATTCACACATGGCGGTGATGATGCACCTGTATATGAACTCAAAGAAATAGGTGACGGCATAAATATTTGTGAACTTTTAGTTTTAACCAAACTTTGTTCATCAAAAAGTGATGCAAGAAGAATGATTGAAGGCGGTGGCATAACAATGAAAGGAGAACGAGTGACATCATTTAATTTGATGGTTACAAAGGAAGATTTTGAGGATAATTCATTGCTACTTAAAAAAGGTAAAAAGAGCTTTATAAAGGTGAAAATTTAATGAAATTAGTAAAATTTGTTGAATTTATTGAGAAAAAATCAAAATTTTACGGATATTTATATAATTGTGATAATGAAGAGGAGATAAAACAGATTCTTGAAGACATACGCACGCAGAATAAAAAAGCGACGCATGTGGTTTGGGCTGCAAGGCTAACTTATCCCTTTTATGAACGTGCAGTTGATGATGGTGAACCAAGCGGAACGGCGGGACGTCCGATACTCGGAGTTATGCAAAAGAAAAATATTACAAACGCCTGTGTCGTTGTTGTAAGATATTTTGGAGGGATAAAATTGGGCGCAGGCGGACTTGTTCGGGCGTATTCAAATGTTACTTCAATGTTATTTAAAGAGGAGAAACAATGAGGGTTATAACAGAAATACAAAAAATAGGCAAAGGAGAAAGATACAAACTTTTTCTTGACGACGATTTTTATGGCATTTTTGAAGCGGAAATTCTTGCCAAACACCACTTAAAAAGTGGGGAAAGTTATGAAGATGAATTTTTTGAAGAGTTAACAAAGGAAAATGGTGATTATGCCTGCTTTAATCGAAGTCTATCTCTTCTTGAAAAAAGCATGAAAAGTGAAAAGATGCTGCGTAATTATTTAAGAGAAAAGGCTTATCCTAAAGAGTGTATAGAAAACGCATGTGAAAAACTTAAAAGTTATGGTTATATTGATGACGAGGCATTTGCCGAAAATTATATTTCGATTTATGGAGATTCTAAAAGCCGCCGCAAATTGAAAATAGACCTTATTGGAAAAGGTATATCAGAAGAAATTATTGATGTTAAACTCGACGAATGTTTAAGTGATAACGAAAATGAAAAATGTTTAAAATTTGCTGAAAAATTTATGAAAAATCGTGAATATGATTTAAAAAACAAGCAAAAACTATATAATCACCTTGCAAGCAAGGGCTTTACTTATGAGGATATATCGAATGTATGGAGGGAATTAAGTAATGGTAGGGATTGATATAATAGATATTGCAAGAGTCACAGACGATGAAAAATTTTTAGAAAGAATAGCAAATGAAAATGAAATTGCGTACATCACTCAGACAAATGATAAATCGTTACGTAGGCAACGTACGGCGGCACTTTTTTCAATGAAAGAGTCAGTTATGAAGGCACTTGGGGTTGGTCTCGGTGGCTTAAGTTTTAAGGATATAGAACTTTATCATAAACCAAGCGGGCAACCGGCAGTCAATTTAAAGGGAGAGGCCGAGAAAAAATTGCAAATGGACTTTCCAAACAAACAAGTTTACGTTTCATTGTCTCATATAAAAGATGTGGCAGTAACCATTGCAATAATACAATAATTTTAGAAAAAGGTGCATAAAAAACACCTTTTTTTATTAAAATAGTTTAAAATTACAATTTTTAGGAGATAATCATGGCAAAGCAAACTGAATATCAAAAAGAATTACAAAAACAAAAAGAGCGAATTGAAAAGAAATATTCCGAAATCATAAACGATGTTTTTGCAAACTTTTATGAGGATTCACATAAAATGCTTGTAGGGGAGGAAATTTTAAAAGTTTACAATAATCCTATATTGAAAGAAGAAATTTCACTCCTTGAAAAAGTCGAACTATGGGATTTATGGAACTATGACAGAAAATGATGATCAAATAAGAAGAGGTGAAATTTATTATGCCGATTTAAGTCCGGTTGTCGGAAGCGAACAAGGTGGAGTACGCCCGGTATTAATTTTACAAAATGATATAGGGAATAAGTATTCGCCAACAGTCATAGTATCGGCAATAACTAGCCAACTTAGTAAAGCAAAACTTCCCACGCATATTGAATTAACGGCTGAATCATCAAATTTGCCGAAAAATTCAGTTGCACTGCTGGAGCAAATAAGGACACTTGACAAACGTCGTTTACAGGAGAAAGTTACAACTTTATCACCGGAAAAGATGCGGGAAGTCAATAAGGCATTATTAATTTCACTTGGATTTTGACATTTTATGATTAATAAAAACTGCAACAAGAAGATTGCAGTTTTTTATTAAAAAGTATGCTAAAAAATAAAATTTACATAAAAGGGTGAAAATTTGGGGTTTAAAATTTAGAATTTTATACAATTTGTGCCTAAATTGTGCCTAAAAATAAAAACCACAATATATAGTGTTGTTAAAAACAATATTAAAACACAACTTATTGCGGTTAGTAAAATTGGCAGGGGTGGAAGGGGCGACGCGTAAAGGAAACAAGCCTGAGGACTTGTTTCTAGCCAAAGCCGGGAGCAACTTGTTGCGGTCAGGGCGACAGCCTCGAACCCGGGGGTTCGATTCCTTATATATAATAAAAAAAACTGAAAAAATCAGTTTAATTTTGTGCTGGCAGGGGTGGAAGGAATCGAACCCTCCTCTGGAGTTTTGGAGACTCTCATTCTACCGATGAACTACACCCCTATACTTCGCTATTTTATCATATAATATAGTAGAATGTCAATAAAATTGATAAATTTTTTACAATTGATTATTTTTATGTTGTTTATTTTTAAAAAGTATGTTACAATTACATAAAGGACAGGGAAAAATATAAAATGAAAGGAAAATAAGGGTATGGTTATTGGTATTGATATTGACGGAGTCATAACTGATATGTATGGCTATGTGAACAAGGCGAGACGAAAGTTTAATAAAGAAAATAATATTAAGACGCCAAAGAATAAGTCTGCTTATCTTTTCTATGAATATTTTGGCTGGAACAGGCAAGAAAGTGACAAATTTTGGGATGAAATTATCTGGGATTATGCTCAAAATGTAAAATTTTACAAAAGTGCGTCAAAATACATAAAAAAATTACGTGAAGATGGGCATATTATATACATAGTCACTAAGCGACATTTTTTAAGTCACGACAATGAAAATGGCAAAAAAATGCAGGAGTTGATTATAAAACAGTTCAAAGAGAACGCTATACAGTATGATAAAATATTAGCAGTTGAGACGTCAAAAACCAAAGTTAATTCAATACTTGAAAATAGTGTTTCAGTTATGATAGATGATGAAGTAAGAAATATAGAGGAGATTTCACATCATATACCAACAATTTGTTATACAACAAAGTATAATAAATCATATAAAGTTTCTAATAGCAACATGCACAGATGCAAAAATTGGAAAGAAATATATTTGTACATTAATTCATTAAAACAGGAGACATAAGGAGAAGAAGGTGGAAATAAGACAATTTGTGACTCAAATATATTCGTCAAATATAACAATTGTCGAAAAAAACAATCATATTTTAATAATAGATAGTGGGTTAGAGCCTGAAAAACTTAAAACAATAGTTGGCAATAAAAAGGTTGATGGTATATTGTTGACGCATGGGCATTATGACCATTGTGCTTATTGTAATGAGTATGCCGAAATGTTTAACACAAAAATATATGCAAGCAAACATATTAAAGAAACAATGTCGGATAAGGTTGCATTATATAGCGAGCAGGATATAACGTTCACAAATTTTGAAAGATTTATTTTTATAGATGAGGATTGCAAAATAAAAATAGGTGAATTTGAAGTTGAGTGTTATTTGTGTCAGGGGCATAGTAAATGTAGCGAGTGTTATATAATAGACAAAACTTTATTTTCCGGCGACGTGTTGTTTAAGAAGAGTTTTGGACGCTATGATTTGAAAGGCTCAAACAAAGAGGAGTTACTTGAGAGTATAAACAAAATAGAAAAATTGGATTTTGATGATGTTTATTGTGGACATGGTGAAAAAAGCAATAAAGATGAGCAACTTAATAATTTTGTGATTTATAAGCGATTTTTAACAAGAAATAGGAATAATTAATAAAAAAACAGTTAATTTACTAAAAAAATAGCATAATTTTCTAAAAAAAGTGAAATTTATTAAAAAAAATCCTATAATTTTCTAAAAAATTTGATATTTAATAAAAGTATGAAATTAGTAAAATGCGAGATTTATTTAAGAAAATAGATTTAATTAAAAGAGGTAATTAAAAACAAATAAAATTAAAAATGATATAAAAAAAGACTTGCTATATTCCGAGCCCTAAGAGTTAAACAACTGGGTGCACTTCATATGCAAGTTTTTTTAACTTAATTTTGTTTCAGTCTTAAATCTTCGCCTGTGATATGAATGCAAATTGAAGATGATTTATCGGCAATTCGGCTTGCAATTCGCTCATCGTAATAGTCGATAATGTCCGCTATATCAAGGTTAGACGTTATGATTGTAGGAAGTCTGTTCAGTTTTCTTTCGTTTAAAACTTGATATAAAAAATTCACTGTGATATTAGGCTGTCTTAATTCTGTGCCTAAATCATCTATAAAAAGCACTTCGGCTTCCAGATATTTTTCAATAATTCTTTGTTTTTGTTCGGGTTCTCTACATGAGTAACTTTTTACAAAATCTTGATGCATTGCAAAAGAGGAGGTTAGAAGCACAACTTTATGAAGGTTGATAAGTTCATTTGCCATGCATTTTATAAGGTGAGTTTTGCCAACGCCGGTTTGCCCAGATAAGAATAACAAAAATTTGTCAAAATTTGAGTGACACCACTTTTTTGCAAGATCATAAAGTTTTTTAATGAAATCTTTGTTTTCAAACAAGTCAAAGTTGGCATCATCGAAGCTTTCAAGGTTAAAAAATCCGCTTTCTTTTTTTAAAATTTTGTTTACTTCATCAATAAGGCAATCGCAGTATTGCCCATCAACCATTCCGCTATCGTTACACTTTTTACAAGAATATAATGGCTCAATTGAACCAATTCCCAGTTCTTTTAGACGTAAATAACAATTTTGTTTTAATTTTAACATGTTTTCATCATCGTCAACGCCGTTTTTTGCATTTTCAATCAATTTATCCATATAAATTGTGTAAAATTCTTTAAATTTTGCATCTTTCATTGCTTTAAACTTGTTGTCTCGGGCAATTCTTTCTGCTGTTTGTTTGTTTTCGTTGATAATGTTTTTGGCTTTATCAATTATGTTAGCTCTCATCTATCCTCCTTAAACATCAACTTCGTCTATTGATTGGAATAAAGCGTTTAATTGTGTATCTGTGTAACTTCTTCCCTTAAAATTCTTTTTATTTTCTTTCATATGTTCAACCGGTGTTGTTTCTTTGGCGTCTTTAACCGTGTTAATTCCTTTTTCGTGATAATCAGCAAGCACTTTACTCAAATATTTTACCGGATTGTCCTTTCCTTGTGCCAGGGTTGCGGCATAATCAATCACATCTTCACCAAGTTTCCAATTTTCTGTCCAAGTTTTGTAATTTTCTCTATCAATGTAATTTACAACTCTGCTAACCTGCATTTTATCCAGCAAAATTTGTATTTTTTCATCGGTGGAAATTATATTGTTCATATATTCATTAAAGGCATCAACAGAAAGTAGTCCGAGTTTATAAAATTTGGAGACAGATTTATCCATGCCATCAAGCGTTCTTATAGAACTTTTAAAGCAATAATTTGCAATATCTAGCAGTAAAACGCTATCAAAACCCATATTTATCCATTTAAGTATATAACTTTCAACTATATTTTCGAGATTTTCATAGTATAGTCCAAGAGACTTGTTAATTTCTTTTGCTAGTATGTATAATTCCTGCTTTTGACATTCAAAACTGTCGATTTCTTGAATGGAGAACAGTTTCATTTCATAGTATTTTGTTAATATTTTATCTGCTTTTTCAAAAGAAAAGCGGTTTTTTCCTTTAAAACTTTTGCAAATATGTAAAATAACTTCAATATTGAAGCCATAATCATTTAGCCATTTGTTTAACAGTGAGCGTTCTTCAACATAAGGACTTCTTTTTATACCGACAAGGTTAAATATTTCAGTAATCTCCGGAGATTTTTCTTGGAACTTTTGTAATCTTTCTTCAACTTGTATGGTGCTTGTAATTCCCTCATTTGCCCAATTTTTTGCCACAGTTAGAATGTAGTTATAGCCCACGGCACTTTGCTTTGTTTCCACGCAGTATTGCATAATCATTAAGAGTGCTTCTTGTTCAACGTGGTAGCGTTCGATGAAATCATAATATTCTTGATATTCATGTTTGGATATACTTCTTTTTCCTTTAAAAATTTCATTTGCCTGCTGGTTAAAAATGGTGTACTTGTCAGGTTTATAAAGTTTGTTTGCAGTGACAACATTTTTAAGTGGAATGTATGTGACTTCAATAGGATTGGTTCGGAAAATTTGTACAAGTCCTTGTTCTTCCCAGAATTCAAAAGCGGAAATGACATCTTCTTCACTCATATTAAGCGTTTGAGCAACATTGCTTAAAGAATTGTCAAAACCGTTGGAATTGCAAAGATAAAGCCCATAAACATACACAACAACATCGGCTGGTTTGGCAAAAGGAAGATAATCATTAATAAAAATGTTATCAAGTTCGGTTTTTGAACTTGCAATAAATTCAGTTGAGAATCTGCAAAACGACATTTTTCACCCCATCACATTCTTTTATATTGTATCACAAAAGAATGAAATTTTCAACAAAATAACATATACAAGTAATTATTTATTTGGCGGACAAGTATAATATAACATGAAAACTATAATAAGCAAAAAACAATTAAAAATTTATTTGCCGCTAATGATAGCATTTGTTATGCTTTTGCTTGTGCCGTTGCTTTTTATCTCATGTGATAAGGATGAGAAAAATCTTACCACATATAAAATGAATTTAGAGTATAATGATGTAGAACATACTCTAACAGGCAAAGAAAATGTTGTTTATTACAACAACAGCCAAAACATGTTTGAAAAATTATATTTTCATCTTTATCCAAACGCTTTCAGAGAGGGGGCGAAGAATAAGATAGTATCTCAGAGTCACGAGAATGAGGCGTTCCCAAATGGAAATAGTTATGGCAATATAGAAATTGATTCGGTTTTATGCGGCAATGAAAAAATAAACTATACAATTGAGGGTGAAGATTGTAACATTTTGGCGGTAAAGCTCGTTGAGGAATTATATCCAAATGAGTGCGTGGCTCTAGATATAGAGTTTAAAGTTCAACTTGCCAACATTAATCATCGTTTTGGATATGGTGAAAACACGATAAATTTTGGAAATTTTTATCCTATTGCTTGTATGTATGAAGAAAATGTTGGCTTTGCCAAGTCGTTATATCATTCAAATGGTGATCCGTTTTATAGTGATGTAGCAAATTATGATGTGCAAATCGCGTTTGACTCAAAATTTGAAATTGCAAGCACGGGAGAGCTTATTTTAAGTGAAAAAGAGGAAAATTCGACAAAAAACCACTATAAATCATCAAATGTGCGAGATTTTTGCTTTATTTTATCTTCTAAGTTTAATGTTGTTCAAGGTGAAGTAGATGGCATTGCAATAAATTATTATGGTTATAAAGATGACGGCAATTTATCACAATGCCTTTCCACATGTATTGATGCAGTAAAAACTTTTAATGATATGATAGGAAAATATCCATATAGTCAATTATCAATTGTAAAATCTAATTTTGTTTATGGTGGCATGGAATATCCAAATGTTGTTTTGATAAGTGATAAAATTGAAAGTCAAAGTGAATATAATTATGTGATTGTTCATGAAATAGCACATCAGTGGTGGTATGGCGTTGTGGGCAACGATGAATATAATCATGCGTGGATAGATGAGGGACTTGCTGAGTATAGTACACTACTTTTTTACGAAAAAAATGAAAATTATGGTGAAAATTATGAAAATATGATAAATTCCGCCACCCAAAGTTACAAATTATTTGAAGAGGTGTACAAAAAGATAAATGGAAGTGTTGATGGGAGTATGGACAGGGCAATAAATAAATTTGCAACAGAACCGGAATATACACAGTGCACATATACAAAGGGTGTTCTTATGTTTGATTCAGTAAGAGAGCTTATCGGGAAAAACAAATTTGAAAAAGCAATGCAAAAGATGTATAAAGAATATAAATACAAAATTATAACTCCCGAAGGACTTATGGCTGTTTTTGAAAAATATGGAAGTGGTGCCGAGAAAGTTATAAAAAGTTATGTGGAGGGTAAGGTTATAATAATTTAACAGGCGTTGCTGAAATGGTTTTCGGCTTGAATAATTTAACGCAAGAAGCATCCAAGAATATGGATGCTTTTGTATTTTTTGTAAAAATACATAAATTTTAATTTAAAATGGCAAAACTAGAACAAAATGTAGATAAATATTCTAAATAATATTTGTTTTGGAAATACAATAATGTTATAATATTTATAGATAAGTTAAAAAGGAGGAAATATGAAGGATATTGGAGAGATTATAAAACAGGTAAGAAAAGAAAAGCATTTGACACAATCACAACTTGCTAAAATCTTCTTTGTTACAGAGAAAACAATAAGCAATTATGAAAATGGTGTAAGAACGCCGGATATAGAATTTATCAGCAAATTTTGTAAAGAATTTAATCTATCATTAGATGATTTCGTTACTGAAAAGAAAAGATTGGCATCTGATGGAGAATTGACGTCGATATATGAAAATAATTTAAAAGGCGCACAAATAAATGGAAATTTTGTGTATAAAGAGGGTAAAAATTATTATTTTCTAGATGAGTTTTGCCATAGTTTGTTCAGAGAGGCAACAAGCACAGATGTGCTTGCAAGGAAGAATTTTATGAGCTTTGAAAAATACGTAGAAGATTTTTGCTGCCTTTGCTCCAAAATTGTTAATAGTCCAAATATAATTTTTTATGATTATTTCAATAAAAATCTAGTTAACAAACTCAATGAGAATGGGAGAAAGTATAAGATTGTAGATAATGATGAATTAAAAGATAAGTCTTATGATGAAATGGTTAAATTTTTTGATGATGAAACTTTTATTACAAATATAAATAGATTAGACATATTTTTACGATATTTCATTGAAAAAAGGCAAAAAACAAGTAAAAACTTAATAATTTTCGTCTATCAGCCTGAAAGAACAAAAGCATTTGAAAAGGTTGATTTTTCAGTTCTTTTGCCACAGTGTAAGGATAAAAATGTTTTCTTTATATTTAATATTTTAAATAAGGATAAATTTATAGAAAATTACGGGGAAGAAAATTTCAATGCGGTAAGCCAAAATTGCAAACTTCAATACGCTTGCGGCAATAATGATGTAATTAATATAGAAAGCGAAAATCATTCAACCATTTTCGATAATTTCGCAAATTATACTAAAAAAACACTTAAAAATGATGAAAAAAGCATAAAAAAGCCTGATTTTATAGAAAAATCATCGTTTAAACAATATTTATTTGAAAAAAATAGAAATAATGAAAATTACGGGTTTGATTTATTATTAAGTGGTTTTTTCACATTGCGAAGAGCAAAAAAGGTGATAAAGGATATGCCAGATCAGCTCAAAGAATGGTATTCAACTTATGATGGTGGCACTATTAATAATGTTGAGATGTTTGGTACAAAATCACAAGAAGGAACATTGACGCTTAAAGAGGCAAATTCCGAAAAATTTATAAAGGAAAATGGTCTTTCTGATGCTTATTATTATATAGGTAGATTAGCAGGGGAATACTATATTGCGTTAAAGAAAAATTGGCATTTACTTAAGGATTACAGTCAAAACCGGGATTTTTGCATCATTGATATTCCTTATGATGAAAAACAGGAATGTGTGCCGCTTGATTTATATGAGATTCTTGATTATATAAGACAAGATATTGACTAAGATAAAATATAGGACAGCATGCAAGATGATGTGTAAAATAATGTGCAAGAACCTTTCGATTGTGTATAAAAATTTCTAAAATCCAGTTAAAAAAGAGAGATTTTCATCTCCCTTTTTTGATTATAAAATCACTTACGATTTGAGTGTGATTTACGCTTTTTTAAGTGTGAAAATAGAATATAAAAACCGAGTAGTAATAAACTTGTTCCAATAACCACCATGAAAAGTGCCCATGTTGGAATGCTTGTGTTAAATACTGTCAATTTTCCATCAAAAGACAGCCTGATTTGTTCAATTATTTCACCTGGGATATGTTCGGTGGTAAAAATATGATTTAAAACGCCATTCATGTAATATTGCTTAAACAGCACTGTTCCATATGTGCTTGGAAGAAAACTTAAAAAAGTCCGAATACCTGTGCCAAATTGAGAAATTGGCATATAAGCTCCACTTATAAAGCCGTACATTGATGAAATTAAAGCGGAAACAGCCGAATGTGCACCTTGAGATGATATAAAAAGTCCAACAAATGATGCAAAGATGCTACCAAATAAACACATACATAGTGTTGAAATCAGGAGCATGATAACATCTAGGAAAGTTAAGAAAAATCCAACGCATGCAAGATAGACAAAACTAACAATGAGGACAATGAAGCAAATTAAAAAAGTTGTTAAAAAGTTCGATATAAAATATGATAAAAGCAAGGTTGATTTTTTTACTGATGTAATGCTTAAATCTTGAAAGGATTTGTTAAGTTTGTCGATAATCATGATGTTTGAGCAAAATGCAACGGTCACGCAGGAAACAGAAACAATTGATGAGAAAAGCCAGCCACCGCAAAATGCTTCAATTGCTTTTTTGCTTATTTGCATACCCTCTGGCAGAAAAGCGGTTATTGAGTCTGCATAAACACCTTTTAAAAAGGTTAAAAATAAAACAACTAAAATAAGAGGGGTTAACAGGGAAACAAAGAAGGTTATTTTATCCTTAAAATAAAGTTTGATATTTCTATTTATCAGGGTGATAAGTTTTTGCATTTCACTTCTCATGTTGCCACCTCTTTCAGATTTTTGCCTGTAATGTTTAAAAACACATTATCCATATTCCCTTTAAGCACTTCAAAATCAAAGACAAATTTTTGATATTTAACAATGATTTTTTTAGCTAAATCAATGTTTTCCACTTCAATTTCAATCATTTTTTCACTTTTTTTGAATTTTATATTGTTTTTTTCAAATAAAGAGGGCAAAACACTGTCGTATTTATAAATTCTTAAAAAATCATTTGCATACTTATTTTTAAGATTGTTAGGGTTGTCGTGTGCAACGATTTTGCCGCCATCGATAATTACGATAGTGTCTGCTTCACTTGCTTCTTCCATATAGTGCGTGGTTAAAATAATTGTCAAATCAGTTGTTTTTCTCAAATCTGATAAAAGTTTCCACACAAGAATTCGGGTTTTTGGGTCAAGTCCCGTTGTTGGCTCATCTAGTATCAAAATGTTTGGATTGTGAATGAGTGCACGTGCGATATCAATTCTTCGCATTTGTCCGCCACTCAACTTATAGAGCGGGCGATTTAAAATTTCAGAAAATTCCAATTTATTTGCGAGAAAATTTAAGTTTTCTTTAAATTTTTCCTTATTTATGCCATAAAGTTGTGCTTTTATCTTTAAATTATCTAAAACAGATAGTTTTGCGTCTAGAATGGAATTTTGAAAAACAACTCCGATTTTGGGCTTGATTTTATTTAAATCCTTATCCAAATCAAGTCCGTCAACAAGAATTTTGCCGTTATCTTTTTCGAGTTGACCGCACAAAATATTAATTGTAGTAGATTTTCCTGCACCATTTAATCCTAAAAATGCAAAAAGTTCTCCTTTTTTTACAGAAAAGGAAATATCATCAACAGCTTTTACATTTTTAAAGCATTTTACTAGGTGTTGAATTTCTATAATATTGTTTATCATTGCATCTTCCTTGGTTTAAACTTAAATATTATAAACAATAATTTACATGCTTGTCAAATGAAAAATGGTGCAAAAATTTTAATTTGCGATTGAACAAATGATAAGTTTATATAATTCAAGATTGACTTTTTTATTATAATATAGTATAATATTTTTAGAGAAAAATTTGCAAATTGTTAAGATTTTTATGTGATTGAAAAGCCTATAAAAAGGAGAAGAAAGAATGAATTTACTTGAGGACTTACAAAAAGTAATTGTAAAAGCAAAAACACCTGATCAAGCAGAAAAAATTGCGGTTGATTACTTAACAAAGCTTGATTTTAAAGATGATAATGATAAAAATGATGGTTTGGCATTTGTTTCTCATCTTCTGGGACGGGTACAAAATGGTGAATCGTTAAATTTGCTAGAAACAAAGGCTATGGTAATGACATTGACCAAGGTTATTGCTTACGACTTTGGACTGGACAACATAAAAGTAAAATTTCGTGATAAAAAACCAGACGAAAAGCTAGTAGCTGCTTATTATGTTAACCAAGATAGAAGCGTTACTTTTTTCAATGATAGTAATGAATTTCTTAATTTTATGTCCTCTAATTTAAGTCTTAATAGTAGGCTCAATTTATTTTCTCAGTATATTGTTCGGGTGGTTGCACATGAATTGAGGCACGCTGTGCAATATGATAGACTTACGGCTATGGGTTTAAAACCTGAAGAGATTACACAAAGAGAATATTTGACAGGCAAACAATTTTTAGCACAAGAATTGTCTGAAATTGCTCCAAAATATAGACGCAGTGATTTTTATCAGAACCTTTATTTGGGAAATCATGATAATTTTATTTATGAATTAGATGCAGATGCAGCCGCTCATAATGAAACAATTTCAATATTGCAAGACCTTTCACCTGTACTTTTTCAGAATCAGATGCGGGTACAAAGTGAGCTTAGGCGAGAATGTTTGAATAAACTCAATCATTATGATGAGATAGAGTGGGGACACGATACAAATCCAAACAATGATTTGGTAAATGCAAACCATAAAGCCTCTCTTGTTTTGGATACGGTATTGCCACAAATAAACGGAAGAGACCGAAAAAATATGTTTGAAGAAAATCCGATATTAAATATAACTTATAATTCAGATGGAAGCAAAAAACCGCTCGAACAGGTTGAACGCGAAAGGGACGCAAATATAAACAGACTTTTGGTTATGGGAACGCCCGAGGAAGTCAAAAAGAAGGTTCCAAAAATCATAAGAACGTATGAAACGGCAATTGAAAGTGACCCTGTATTAAGTTTTGAAAGATGTATGAGACAAATAGCAGACTTATCATGGGATGGAACTCGCTATTACACACGTGGCGGAGAGACGTTGGAAGAAAGATACGACCATGCAAAGGTTATATCAGAACTTAATGCAGCAGTAGAAAAAGCCAAAAAATTGGCATCTTATATAGAGGAAAGCGACTTTAAAATTATCAGACATGCGTTTGCAAAATGCAATAAAGACTTGGAATTATCAAAGAAAACAGATTTAAGAAGCACGATGTTCTATGATGAAAAACGCAGTGCAATGTTTAGTATCGAACAAGAAATAATGAAAAATCGAGACTTCAAAAACATAATGGACCAAGATAAAAAAGAGGCTGCAAAGAGGAGAATGATACAAACACAGGCGGAAGAAACATTGAAAAAAGTTTTTCCGAATTTTACTCCGCAAACAATTGTATTTGACGAGGTTGCAGGAGGCTTGTTTAAAGAGGCAAATAATGTTGAACAAAAGTTGCTTTTGCTAGAAAGTTATAAAAAATATGTTCAAGATAGTACAAAATACAGACAAACAAAACATAAAATGCCTGAAGTTTCGTCAAGTGAATTGTTGAATGCAATATTTAGTTTATATGATTTTCAAGCCACTGATGAACAGAAGCAGGAATTTGAGAAAAAATTAAAAGCAGGGGAGATTACTCCTTTGAAAAATATATACTCCGATGATGGTTATTTGGAACTCAAACAAGAATTGTTGCCACATAAACCAAAAGAGGCAGAGCCTGTTACAGCGAAAAAGCCCGAGCCTGCAAAAGCACCGGAACAATCACAACCGATCAAACCTTTGGAGGAAGAGAAATCTGAGCCGGAGGAAGAATATGATGAATATGGCGTAAAAATACAGCATAAACCACAAAAAACACACGATTTTGATGAAAATATTGAACTAGAAGAGCCTCAACATGATTTTGAAAGAGGGATGTAAAGATATTTTTGCAATTTAAAGAGAGAAAAAATCTATCGGAATGTAGATAAAATTATTTAGACGGCAAGTAAAATTAATTTTAATTTTATGGTCACGACATTTTTCTTCAGTCTGAGAGATAAAATCTCTCTTTTTTAATTATGAAAATGCGTTGACGTTGCTGTCAATATTTTTTATAATTATAAAAAAATTGAAAAAATTTGTAAAATGCTTGAGTTTATAGTTCACTATAATGATAAAGTGATATTGAAAGGAGGAAAAATGTATTCAATTGGCAAATTTTCAAAGCTTACAGGCGTGAGCAGCAAAACACTTATTTGGTATGATAATATAGGACTTTTAAAGCCTGATTTTGTAAATAATGAAAATGGTTATAGATACTATACTGCAGATAGTATCAAAAGGCTTGCAAACATTCAATATTTACAATCGCTTGATTTTACAATAAATGAGATAAAAAATTTAACAAATGATGTTATTTCAAATAAAATACTGCATTTGCGAAAGAAAATTGACTATATTGAAGAAAACATCTCCTTTCTTGAAAATTTAACGGAGGTGAATATGGACAAAAAGATATTAACAATGTATGATGTTCAAAAAAGCAAGGAACATCAAGCAAGAATTCAAGGCAAATGGGTTTACGCCTTGTCAACAAACAGTTTTGCAGAAGCAATAGAGCCGGTGCCAAACTATAAAAAGGATAGGCCGGACTATGTTCCTAACGTGCTTTTCTTCGGAGAAAAGCAATCGGGAACGGACACTGAAAATTTGATATATTACAGTATTGATAAAATAAATATCAGAGAAAAAACTTATACTTTTTTGGTTATGAATTTGGATGAAAGTTTGATTTTGTTTGAAAGACAAGACACATTTTCACAGACGCCGAGTGAGCAGGAGTTGTATTTTCATGTTTATCGCAGATTAGGCAACACACCTTACACACGCACGCAACTTGAACGAATAATGAAAAAAGCGGAGTACAGAAGACAGAGTTTTGATATAGACGAGAGTGATTATGATGGTAGATTTGAGGGGGGGGGTGGCAGCATATTGATAGTGTAATGGAGAGTGAAATCGATGTGTATAAAGAAAGTGACAAGAAAGATTCTTTCAATATTTTTTACCCTATGTTTGATAAACTTTATTTCAAAGGGAAAGATGTGGACGTTATGTCTGACGATGATGAGTTCACCATTACAAGCAAAAATCATAAGACAACTTACACCATTGAAAATTCTAAGATGAAACTTGGATTACATCAAGATGAGGCGTTTATTATAAATCCTATTTTAAATATAAATCAAAGAATTATTGAAAAACAAATAGATAATGAAAAATATTTGTTTATAAACTTCACAAAAGACATTGATATTGCAGAAAAAACACCGGTTTATGTTTATAAAAAATTAAAAGGAGAAAATAAATGAAAATTTTAAAAATAAAGTTTCATTATAATGATATAGATATAGAAATAAATGGAAAGAATTTTTATAAAAATAAAGATGAAAACGGTCCAGAAATAGATGGAGAAATTGGAATGCGTTGGATTGAAGAAATTGTAAATATAGACGAACTTGAAGAAATGCAGCAAAAAGCCAAAGATTTAGGTTTCACTGATGAAAATTTTTATGAAGTTAAATTGGATAAAAAACATTATTTAATTCCTCTGAAAGAGCAAAAAGAAATGGAAAAGGAAGTCAAAGAAGATATGTACTATTATGCAAAAGACAAATATTTTGATTTATATTTGCTGGGACAACATATTTTGGCTGAAAAAGAAATTCCACAAAAGATAAAAAATATGAAAAAAGGAACAACTTTCACATTTTCGCAATTTTTTAAAGAATACACCATTGTTGATCAACAAGAGCAATTTGAAATTTATTCTAAAATTATCGGACAAGTTTTAAATCTGATACAAATTGATGAGAAATCATATTATGAAAAACAGGTGTATGCGTACGAGAAAAATTTAGATACTTATGATTTGCCACAACAAGTTGCATACGTACGCACATGAGGTGCAAAATGGAAGAACAAAAAGTAGAACCCGAAACAATGATTGACATTGCATATATTGACTGTATGTATGATATAAAACATTTGCAAATTTTTGATTGTAATGCTTTTTATGAGGAAAAATTTTCAAACGTAAAATTTAAAATTAACAAAGAAAAATTCAAAGAACTATTACAACATCGTATGGCGGGATTTAAACTTTTTGAAAAATTTGCTAAAGAGAAGGAACTCGGGGAAAATTGTTATATAAAAGTGCGTTTTGATGGTGAAAATGTGTTTATTCCGCTAAATTATTTAAAAAGAGAGGTGTATGAGGAGGTAAAACAAACGGTTGATGGTTTTGTAAAAGTTGTCTTGAATGATTTTTTGACACTTTGCAGAACAAGCCAAATCACACGCGATGATGTTGTAAACAAAATCGAAAGCGAAATAAAAGCAATAAACCCGGGGATGGAATTTTCGATGAGAGAAATCTTTTCAAAGTATAAAAATTTATTTTGGAATTTAAATGATGCGATAGAGACTTATAAAATCATTTTAAACGATTATAAATCAAAAATTTCACAAATTGATAAATTTGGAGATAAATTTACAAGAATTCAGCCTGGCAAATTTGATTTTGATTTATTTTGAATGGACGCTTTCGCGTGAGGTCGATGTAAAGCCCACCAGCCGTATTCAACAAGTTTAAATAAACAGAGAATAATCTATACGGCTCGACCCGGGTCCGA
>CANQHL010000006.1 GCA_947623775.1 uncultured Clostridia bacterium | reverse complement strand
GTTGGATAGTGGATTTTCCATTTTACGAAATTAATGATGAAACCGGTGGTCTTGATTTTTCACACAATCCATTTTCAATGCCTCAAGGTGGACTAGATGCCTTAAATAACAAAAATCCTTTGGATATAGTTGCTTATCAATATGACCTAGTATGCAATGGTTATGAAATGTTAAGTGGTGCGGTACGTAATCACGATCCTGAAATAATGGTTAAAGCATTTAATTTGGTTGGATATGGCGAAGATGTGGTCAAAGAAAAGTTTGCTGCATTATTTAACGCATTTAGTTATGGTGCACCACCGCACGCTGGTGGGGCGTTTGGTCTGGATAGAATGCTTATGCAAATTTTTGGTTACGATGTTATTCGTGAAATTGCTGCATTCCCATTAAATAAAAATGGTAGAGACTTGCTTATGAACGCACCAAGCAAAATAGATGAAAAAACATTAAAAGAATTGGGAATAAAGGTTTTAGATTAAGGAGATAGCATGAAAAAGGTTGATATAAAGAAAATTTATGACGAAAGAGAGAACTATTATGATAAAGAAATAATTGTTGCAGGGTGGGTTCGTACTTCACGTTGCAATGGGAATTTAGGCTTTATCGATTTGAATGATGGAACCAATTTCAAGGGATTACAAATTGTGTTTACCAAAAATGATTTGTCGAATTTTGACATAATTGAAAAATTAAACACAGGTTCATCAATTCTATGTTCGGGAAAGCTTATAGCCACACCAAACAATAAACAACCATTTGAATTACAAACAAACTCTATAACCGTTATAAACGCCACAGATAATGAGTATCCTTTACAAAAGAAAAAACACAGCTTGGAGTTTTTAAGAGAAATAGCATATTTACGTCCACGGGCAAATTTGTTTAATGCTGTATTTAGAGTAAGAAGCAAACTTGCATTTTTACTTCATGAATTTTTTGAAAACAAAGGATTTGTCCATGTGCATACGCCGCTGTTAACATCTTCAGACTGCGAGGGTGGAAGTGAATTGTTTAGGGTTACAACGCAAAATATCTACGACAATAACGGACCTTTCGAGCCAAATGATGAATTATTTGGCAAAAAAGTATATTTATCTCCAACCGGACAATTAGAAGGTGAAGCCTGTGCATTTGCATTTGGAAAAATTTACACATTTGGTCCTTCATTCCGTGCCGAAAACAGCAACACAACAAGGCATTTAAATGAGTTTTGGCATCTTGAACCAGAAGTGTGTTTTATGAACCTCGATGAGCTTATGGATCTTGAGGAAGAGATGATGAAATATATTATTTCAAACATATTAATACGTTGTCCAGAAGAAATGAAATTCTTTAATGAATTTGTAGAACCTGGTCTATTTGACAAACTTAATAATATTATTAATAGCGATTTTGCACATATATCCTATACTGAGGCGATCAAAATTTTGGAAAAAAACAATAGTAAATTTGAATTCCCTGTAAAATGGGGGTGTGATATTCAAACAGAACACGAAAGATACTTGTCCGAAGTTGTTTTTAAAAAGCCTGTATTTGTAACTGATTATCCAAAAGACATTAAAGCATTTTACATGAAGCAAAATGATGATGGAAAAACTGTACGTGCATGCGATTTACTTTTCCCAGGAATAGGGGAAGTAACCGGCGGTAGCGAAAGAGAGACTGATTATCAAAAATTAAAATCACATATGGAACACTTAAAATTAAAAGAAGAAGATTACTGGTGGTATTTAAATTTACGAAGATTCGGCTCAGTTGAACATAGCGGATTCGGACTCGGATTTGAAAGAATACTGATGTATATTACCGGTGTTTCAAATATAAGAGATGTAATATTGTTCCCGAGAACGCCAAATAATTGTGAATTTTAAAATTTTAACGAAAACAATATATCCTGTATGTTGTCTGCAAGACATAATACAATATATAAAACATTTGAACTAGCAAGAAAAAACAAAAAGCGAAACAAGGAAGAATTTTAGAAATTTATAATTAAATATAGTTGACAAAAATAATTATTTATTTATAATAAAATAAGAAAGGCAATGATGAAAGAGTAGTAACAAATAATGTTTTATTTCAGAGAATTTGTTCAAGGCTGAAAAACAAATATAAAACACTTTGCGAATTCGCTTTTTAGCCGCATTTATGAAATAATAGTAGTTTATGCCGTGATTCTGCGTAAAAGAAATAATAAGGATAGGTAATCTATCAAAATTAGGTGGTACCACGAAGAGTTCTCTTTCGTCCTAAGGCAAAGAGAACTTTTTTATGTATGGAGGATTTATGTTGATTGAAGATTTGAACAAATTAAAAGAAGACATCGGAAAAGAAATAGATAAAGTTAACTATCATATCAGAAAAACACTTGCCGATATTCGTGTTAAGGTTTTTGGAAAATCTGGTAGTTTAACAGCACTTTCAAAAGGTATGCGCGACTTGCCAAACGAAGAAAAACCAAAAGTCGGAGCACTTATAAATGAAGTTAGAAGTTTTTTAGAAGAGAAAATATCAAATAAAGAAAAAGCATTTGAAGAACAAGAACTTGTTGAAAAACTCGAAAAGGAAAAAATAGATATTACCGAGCCATCAAATGATAAAGTGGGGGCGCCACATCCAATATCCGCAGTGCTAGACAAATTAACCGACATTTGTGTAAGCTTAGGTTTCTCTGTTGTTGAAGGCCCAGAGATTGAAACAGATTATTATAATTTTGAAGCCTTAAACACACCTAAAAATCATCCAGCAAGAGATATGCAAGACACTTTCTTTATCAACGAAAACATACTGGTTCGATCACAGACATCTGCGGTTCAAGCAAGGGAAATGGAAGTACGAAAACCGCCATTTAAAATAATTTGTCCTGGAAAAACATATAGAAACGATAGTGATTCAACCCATAGTCCTGTATTCCATCAAATTGAAGGATTAGTTGTTGATGAAAACATATCTATGGCCGACCTGAAAACCATGCTCACGATATTGATGAAAAGACTTTTTGGAGAAGATACAACTATAAGATTCAGACCATCGTTTTTTCCATTTACAGAGCCGAGCATAGAAGTTGATGTTTCATGTCCAAATTGCCACGGAAAAGGTTGTCAAACATGCAAGGGAACAGGAATGCTCGAACTTCTCGGAGCAGGAATTGTAAATCCTAAAGTCCTTGAAATCTCAGGTATAGATAGCAAAAAATATCGCGGATTCGCCTTTGGATTGGGATTAGATAGAACAGCAATGATTTTGAATAGCATTAACAACATTAGAAATTTTTATCGCAATGATATAAGATTTTTAAATCAAATGAAATAAGGAGAAATTATGAAAGTTACTTATAATTGGCTTAAAGAAATGGTTGATATAGATATATCACCTGAAGAACTAGCAGAAAAATTAACATCTGCCGGCATGGAAGTTGAAGAAATTATTTATCAAAACAAGCATCTTCATAATGTTGTTGTAGGCAGAATAATAAAAATCGAAAAACATCCTCAAGCAGATAGATTGGTTGTTTGTAGGGTTGATATAGGCGGAGGCAAAGTTACTCAAATTTTAACTGCTGCAACAAATGTATTTGAGGGAGCTGTTGTACCCGTAAGCCTTGAGGGAGCAGACCTTGTAAACGGCGTTAAAATTCAAAAAACCGTGATGAGGGGTGTTGAATCTTGCGGAATGTTCTGTTCTGGTGAAGAACTGGGAATTGACGAAAATTATTACGAGGGAGCAGGCGTGAATGGTATATTGATTTTGCCATCAAATTTAAAAATAGGTCAACCTATTGAAGAAGCATTGATGCTCAATGATGTGGTTTACGATATAGGTATTACACCTAACAGAGCGGATTGCATGAGTGTTATTGGCATAGCACGTGAAGTTTGTGCATTACTGGGCAAGGAGTTAAAAAAGATAAACCTCAATTACGATATTGACGTGTATGCTAAAGATACAGTGCGAAATTATGTAAATGTTGATGTTCAAACTGAAAATTGCTATAGATATATGGCAGGTGCAGTCACAGATGTAAAAATTGAAAGATCTCCACTTTGGCTTAGGGCAAGACTTAACGCGGTCGGAATAAAACCAATCAACACCATTGTCGACATAACAAATTATGTTCTTATAGAAATGGGACAGCCTTTACATGCGTTTGATCAAAAAAATATTAATGGTAGTCACATAATTGTAAGACAAGCACAAGATGGGGAGACTATCACGGCACTAAATCATAACGAATATACCTTAACAGAAGAAAATATGGTTATTGCCGACGACAATGGACCTATGGTAATTGCAGGAGTTATCGGTGGAACAAATTCTTGCATTACAGATTCAACGCAAATTTGCGTCTTTGAAAGTGCTGTGTTTGATTTAAAATCAATCAGAATTACAAGCCGAAAACTCGGTGTACGAACAGACTCCTCAGCACGATATGAAAAAGGCGTAAATGTGGCAAATGCGGAATTAGGACTTGCAAGAGCCTTACATTTAGTAACTCAATTGGGTTGCGGCAAAGTGACAAGGGGAATTATAGACATTTGCAATAAAAAGAATGAAGCACGCGAAGTTGTCGGCTCCATAAAATTGATTAATGAAATTTTAGGTGCAACAGTTCCAACAAATGAAATGGTACGAATATTGAATAATCTTGGAATTCAAACAAAAGCACTCGGGGATAAGTTGGTTTGCAAAGTTCCACCTTACAGAGAAGATGTAGAAAATGACTACGATTTAGCAGAAGAAATTATAAGGCTGTATGGGTATGATGTATACGACAATATTAATTATAACTTATTCGAGAATGCTTCAATAACAGAGGGACATGTTCATCCAAGGCTCAACTTAGAAAGAAAATTTAGGAATGCACTTGTTGAACGAGGTTTTTATGAAAATATTTCATATACTCTTGTTACAGGAAAAATTAACGAAATGTTGTTGTTGCCAGATGATGAATTTAAAATTGTACGCATTGCAAATCCAATCAGCGAAAGCATTTCATGTATGAGAACCTCAATGGCACATTCATTATTTCAAAATGTAAATTACAATCTTAGCGTAGGCAATAAAGATTTAAGAATTTTTGAATTCGGTAAAGTTTTTCGCGCAAAATCACTTCCAATGACTGAGTTGCCAATTGAGGATAACATGCTTGCCATTGCTGTATGTGAGGAGGGGTATGATTTCTTTAAATTAAAAGGGGTTGTAGAGTCGCTGTTAAATAAAACATCGTTAAAATATAAGCTTACCAGATCCACAAAGCCATTTCTTCATTTAGGTGTATCCGCTGATGTTTTAACAGAAAATAATGAAGTGGTTGCATCATTTGGAGAAATACATCCAACAGTAGCAAAAAATTACGATATACCAGCTAATGTATTCTATTGCGAAGTCAACACACAACATCTTGCAGATTTGCATGAAAAAACATATGTTGTGAAAGCAATATCAAAATATCCTATTGTAGAACGAGATATTGCAATAGTAGTCGATGAGGAAATAACTGTTGAAGAATTGTTAAATTCAATAAAATCAGCATGTGGTACATTATTCTATGAATGTTACTTATTCGACATCTATAGACATAATTCTATTGGCAACAATAAAAAAAGTTTGGCTTTTAAAATTAGATTATCTGATATAAATAAAACTTTGACCGATGAAGAAGTGTCAAATGTGATAAATAAAGTTCTCAAATCATTGTCATATAAACATGGAGCAGTATTAAGATGATATATCTTGATAATGCCGCCACAACAAAAATGTATGAAGAGTGCGCAGACATTTACAAGGAATATGCCTGCAACTCTTTTTATAACCCATCCGCAGAATACAGAGTATCACTTGACATTGTAAAAAAAATGCAAAATGTTAGAGAAAATCTACTAAGAAAACTTGGAGCAAGTAAAGGCGAAATTATTTTTACGGGCGGAGCAACAGAAAGTAACAATTTAGCTATAATGGGAAGCAAGAGAAATGGAAACTATGAATATATTTTCTCGGAGGGCGCTCATGCAAGTGTTTATAATGTAGCAAAAGAGTTGATTCAACGTGGAAATAACGTGCATTTTGTTAATTTGCTTCCAAATGGGCAAATAGATTGTGATAAATTATATTCATTAATAAACGAAAAAACAAGACTTGTTTCTCTAATTCATGTAAATAACGAAACGGGTATAATTAATGATATAAAACAAATTTCTACATTAATAAAGCAAAAATGCAAGAATATTTTAGTACATGTTGATGGCGTTCAAGCATTCTGCAAAATTCCATTTACATTAGATAATTACGATTTAGATTTTTATACAATATCAGCTCATAAATTTCACGGTCCGAAAGGAGTTGGTGCATTATATGTAAAAAGTATAAACACGCTAAAACCCATAATTTATGGAGGAGGACAAGAAAATGGTTATAGGTCTGGCACTGAAAATGTAGGTGGAATTATGGCAATGAATAAAGCGGTGGAAATGATAGATGTTGAATCCAATTATAAATACGTTGCCATGCTTAAAAATGAATTTATAGCATCAATTAATGCAAATGGTGTAAATATTATTAGTGGAGATAGCCCGTATATATTAAGCGTTTCTTTTGCTGGTGTTAATGGCGAAACTCTCATGCGTTCATTGCAAGATTATGGCGTTTTAGTTGGAAAAGGAAGTGCTTGTTCTTCAAAAAAATCAGGAAATAGAGTTCTTGAAAGTATGGGATTATCAAAAGAGAACATTAAAACTAGAATAAGGATTTCTTTTAGTGAAATGAACACGCTGGAAGAGATTAAAACAGCTGGCAAGGTTATATTAGAGGTTTATAACAATTTAAAGGAGAAAGTTTCGTGAAAGTACTTTTGTTAAGATTTGGAGAACTATATTTAAAGGGCAACAACAGATATATTTTTGAGCAACAATTAATCAATAACATCAAAGCCAAACTGGTTGGCGAAGAATATAAATTTGAAAAAACATTCGGGCGATATATTATAAATAGCTATCCTGAAGATAGAGAAGACATCTTGATTAATAAACTACAAAAAGTTTTTGGGCTGTATAGCCTAAGTCGTGCCAAAGAGGTCGAAGGCACAATTGATAGAATTAAAAATTGAAGCCCACACCTTTAAAGTGCTGGTGAAAAGGGCTGATAAAAGTTTCCCTTGCACATCAATGGACCTTGCTAAAATGCTTGGAGAAATAATTTTAAATGAAAATCCTTTATCAAAAGTGGATCTATACAATCCGGAAATTGAATATTGTGTTGATATAAGATTAAATGGAAAAGCCTATATTTTCAGTGATAACATAAAATGTCAGGGAGGACTTCCTCTTGGCTCAGCTGGAAAAGGACTATTGTTGCTATCCGGAGGTATTGATAGTCCCGTTGCCGGTTACCTAATCAGCAAAAGAGGATTAACAATAGATGCTTTACATTTTCATAGTTATCCATATACATCTGAGCAAGCCAAGGACAAGGTGATAACATTAGCCAAAACACTTACAAACTACGTTGGCAATATAAACATTCATATTATTTCATTTACAAAAGTTCAAGAGGCAATTCACATGAATTGTGCAAGTGAATATATGATTACCATTATGCGAAGAATCATGATGCGTATCGCCGAAAGAATATGCGAGAAATACAAACTTGGAGCAATTATAACAGGAGAAAGTCTTGGGCAAGTTGCGAGCCAAACCATGCAAAGCATGACTGTTACAGGACAAGTCGTAAAACAATTGCCAATATTCAGACCTTGTATTGCAATGGATAAAGAGGAAATAATAAAAATCGCCAAAGATATTGAAACATTTGAAACATCTATCTTACCATATGAGGATTGTTGCACAGTCTTTTTACCAAAGAATCCTGTAATAAGACCGGACCGCATAAAAGTGGAAAGGGAAGAAAATAAAATAAACATTGAAAAGTTAATTGAAGATTGTATAGCAAATGAAGAAATACTTCATTTATGAGGGCATATTTAAATATGCTCTTTTTTATTTACTTTAAAAAATACATTATGCAAATTTATGTATAATGTATTATTTTTATAAAACCAAAATTTATAAAATTGCATATGATGTTATATATATCAAAAATGAATGAATAAATATGCAAAAAACACTTGCATAATTATAAATAATGTTGTATAATAATCAAAAATGAATGAATAACGATAAATTCATAATTATTCATCAATCGCTATAACCCGCTTAACAAGGGCGATATAGCAATTAAAGGAGAATGAATATGGCAAGAAGCGCCAGGCAATCAAAAATCTTGGAATTGATATCAACAAAGGAAATTGAAACGCAAGATGAACTCGCAAGGGAACTTCGGAATGCAAATTTTGAAATAACACAAGCAACAATTTCAAGAGATATCAAGGAATTAGGATTAACCAAAATCTTATCAAGTTCAGGCAAATATAAATATTGTTTTGTTGGCTCAGATGAACAAGTTATTTCTAATAAATACATAACCATCTTTAAAGAATCTGTTATTTCAGTTAAACTTGCTATGAATTTAGTCGTAGTTCGCACAATGAAAGGAATGGGTGCCGGCGTTGCAGGATTTGTTGATAAACTCAACATAAATGAACTTATGGGGGCTGTAAACGGTGATGATACAGTTATGCTCATATTCCCGACAACAACTGCAGCAAGTCAAGCGGTTGTCACTTTAAATGATATGCTCAAATAATGTTAGAGGTGAAAAAATGTTGCAATCATTATCTATAAAAAATGTTGCATTGATTTCTAATTTAAATATTGAATTTGGACAAGGACTAAATATTCTTCTTGGTGAAACCGGCGCAGGAAAAAGTATCATTTTTGATGCATTAAATTTTGTCCTTGGAGAAAAAGCGGATAAAACATTAATTAGATATGGAGAAAAAGAAATGCGTGTAGACGCAGTTTTTTCTGGTCTATCAAATTCAACCATTTCACAATTAAACAATTTTGGAGTTGAAGGCGATGAAATATCTCTATCAAGAACATTTAATTCTGAAGGTAAGTCCTCGATTAGGATTAATGGTATACCATCTGTACAAACAGTTTTGAGAGAAATAGGGAAAATTTTGGTAGATAGTTATTCTCAGCATGAAAGTATTGAACTTTTAAAATCAAAAAATCATTTGGTAATGCTTGACAAATTTGGTGGCGAACAAATCGAAGAACTTAAAAAGATTGTAAAAACAAATTTCGATGAACTTAATGAAATTAAGTTAAAAATAAAAAAACTTGGAGGAGATGAATTTGACCGAGCAAGACGAAAATCTTTACTCGAATATCAAATCAATGAACTTGAAGAAGCAAATTTAGTTGTAGGCGAAGATGAAGAAATAGAAGAAAAATTAAAAATAATAGAAAATTCCGAAAAAATAAAAACAGCAATTTCAGATTGCAAGAACAATTTAATAGATGGTAATATTTCCTGTGTGGGACAAATATATAATTCTATTGCATCTTTATCTTCACTAAACGGGTTTGCCAATATTGATGAGTTAAAAGATAGACTCAATAGTGCCATGATTGAAATTGAAGATATTTGCGAAAGTCTAAATGTAATTTACAATTCGACTGATTTCGATGAAATGGAATATGAGCAACTAGATAAAAGGCGAGATTTAATAAAATCATTACTAAAAAAATATGGCGGAACAATAGATAAGGTTATAAATTACCTAGATAATGTAAAGCAAGAATACGAAGAACTTGAAAATAGTGATGCTTTAATTGAAGAATTGCAAGTGAAGCAGGCAAAAATATTTAAAGAATTAGAAAAATCATGCAATGATCTCAGTAATAAAAGAAAAGAAATATCCACCTCAATAAAACAAAAAATTTTAAATGAATTAAATGATTTAGGAATGAAATCCAGCCGTTTTGAAGTTCAATTTACAAGATTGGAAAAAATAACTTCTAACGGATATGATGAAGTTGAATTTGTATTTTCTGCAAACAAAGGGCAAGAGGTGAAAGCTCTATCCAAAACCGCATCAGGTGGTGAACTAAGCAGATTTATGCTGGCAATAAAAAATATATTCGCCGAAATAGAGGGTGCTGAAACATTAATTTTTGATGAAATTGATTCAGGTATAAGCGGTGAAACAGGCAAAATGGTAGGAGCCAAATTATGCAATATTACAAATCATTTTCAAATTATTTGTATAACACACCTGCCGCAGGTTGCTTGCTATGGTGACGATTTTTATGTTGTAGCAAAAAAAGAACAGAATGGAAATACCATTACTGAAATTACTCATTTAAATGAAAATGAAATTAATGAAAATATAGCAAAATTAATTGTCGGGAATGATGTAACAACCACCTCAACAAATCAGATAAAGGAAATGAGAGCCAAATTAAAGAATAAAACAATGCAAAATGAATAGACTAACTTTTAGTTAGTCTTTTTTATCGGAGGAAAAAGTGAGAAAGAGAAAGCCTTTAATTATATTTTTACTTTTTGTCGGAATTTTGACATTTTTTAGTAACATCAATTTGTATGATGTAATAAATCTTCCAGAAAACTTTTATGTTAACTATGAAGAAATTGATAAAGCCAATAAGGAAAATATTTTTGGACATTTGGTAAAATTAGCACTAAACAAAAACGAGGTTGAAACCGCCGACAATAAGGATATTGAGGGAGAAGTTATTATAAAATTATTCGGCTTTATACCTATTAAAAAGGTAAAAGTAAACTTACTTCCTGAAGAAGAAGTTTATTTAGGTGGCACACCAATCGGCCTCTCAATTCATTCACAAGGAGTAATTGTTGTTAGTGACACAATGATTGAAGAAAATAAAATTATTAAAAACAGTACAATTCAAAACGGTGACATAATAAAAGAGGTAAATGGAAAGAAAATTGAATGTATTGATGATATTCAACAAGCAATCTCATCATCATTAGAAGATAATATTGAAATTACCTATCAAAGAAATAACAAAGAAAAAACATCAACCTTACCTTTAATAAAAGATAAAGACGGGGTTAAAAAACTTGGTGTGTGGGTAAGAGATGATTTGTCGGGAGTTGGCACGTTAACATTTGTCAAAAAAGAAAATAACCAATTTGCAGCGTTAGGACATGCAGTCACAAACGGATTGGACGATAATGTGATTCCTTTAAAAAGCGGGGAAATATACAATTGTTCTTTAATCAATATTGAAAAGGGAATTAGGAACAAACCGGGAGAACTAAGATGCGTATTTGTTCAAAAAAACAAACAAGGGGAGATTGAAAAGAATACAAACGTTGGTATTTATGGCAATATAGAGAATATAGAAACTTTAGTTGACCAAAACAAACAAGTAACATTAGGTGGTAGATTAAGTGTTAAACCGGGTAAGGCGAAAATCGTTTCAAATGTAAGCGGTATCAATGAAGAATACGACATAGAGATTATTAAAGCAAACTATCAATCAAAATGTAGCGACAAGAGTCTTATAATAAGAGTAACAGATAAAAGACTATTGCAAATGACGGGCGGTATTGTACAGGGAATGAGCGGCTCGCCCATCTTACAAGACGGAAAACTTGTAGGAGCGGTAACGCATGTGTTTATTTCAGACCCGACAAAAGGATATGGCGTTTATAGTGATTGGATGTTAGAAAAGCTTTTAGCATAAAAAGAGTTGATTATTAATCAACTCTTTTTATGAGCTATTATGTTATGTTTTTATAATTAAACAAAAAGGAGTTGGTTACTGATTTTAACCAACTCCTTTCTGTAAAATGTGAAGTATATCTTCTTCACACTATTATAATGTGCAAATGTATTTTAATTATACATATTTATAATTAATTATTTTGATTAATCACAACTTTATCTGCAACGCTTTTTCTCAAATCCTCACTTATTGCTGCATAATGCTTCTTCGTGGTGTTTACATCTTTATGTCCCAATATGTCTGCAACTATGTAAATATCCTTTGTTTCCTTATATAAATTGGTGCCAAATGTGCTTCTAAGCTTGTGGGGTGATATTTTTTTCAGTGGAGAAGCAATAGATGCGTATTTTTTTACTAAATTCTCAACGGCACGTATTGAAATTCTTTTATTTTGCAATGAAATAAACATCGCGTGTTCGTCTTGGCTTAATTGTAAAGTTGCTCGTTTTTCAAGCCAGGTTTTTAAAGCACATGCAACTTCATTCGAGAAGTACAATGTTGTTTGATTTCCGCCTTTCCTAGTGACTAAAAAGGCATTTTGCGTAAAATCAAAGTTCTCCAAATTTAAGCCGACAAGCTCAGAAATTCTTATTCCTGTGCCCAAAAACAACGTTACAATTGCATTATCACGCTCAAAAGTGTTTTTGTTGTATTTAAATTGTCTTTGTGAAAATTCAGAAGGATTTTCAATCACATTCATAAGTTTTGCAACCTCATTCTTTTCAAGTCGTATGATTTCCTTATTATGTAATTTAGGAGTTTCGATTTTTGAAACTACATTAGATGTAATTAAATCATGATTAAAAAGATACTTAAAAAAAGACCTTAATGATGCCAATTTTCGTGCTTTACCTCTTTCATCATTTTTATAGGATTTGCCGTCTAATTCATAAAATGAAAGGTATGAAAGATATTGTTCAATATTCCGTGCTTGCAGCAAATTTAAGTCATCAAGTGTTATTTCAGTTTCTTTTTTATGGAATTTATATAAAGATAAATAATTAAAAAAAATATATAAATCCATTGAATAATTATATCTAGTAAGCGATGATGTATTATTTTCAATTCCAATAAAAAAATCGAGGCAATAATCAGGTAATCTTTCAGTATATTTTGCCATTTTTAATCTATTTTGAAGATCTCTTTTTTGATAAAATGTTAAATTATTTTTCATTCTTATATTATAACAAAAAAAATTTAAAAATCAAACATTTTCATCTATGCGTAAAATATTTTTATTTATGATTTTTATTTGACTAATTTTAAACTTAAGTATATAATACATATGATGGAGGAAAAATGATAGACATAAATATTATAAGAACTAATCCGGAATTAGTAAAAGAAAACATAAAAAAGAAATTTCAAAATCATAAATTAGAATATGTTGACCAAGTCTTAGCACTTGATACAAAAATCAGAGATTTAAAAAAAGAGGGTGACAACTTACGTTCACAAAGAAACTTATTAAGCAGCCAAATTGGCGCATTAATGAAAGAAAAAAATCTAGAAGAGGCAAACAAAATTAAAGCACAAGTGGTTTCAAACAACACCAGAATTGACCAAATAGAAAAAGAAGAAGAAGAACTTTCAGTCACACTAAAAAAATTAATGTGCTTAATTCCAAATATCATTGATGACGATGTGCCAATCGGTCAAGATGATAAAGAGAATGTACAGAGATTAACTGTTGGCGAAGCAAAAATTCCAAATTTTGAAATCCCATATCATGTTGATATTTTGGAAAGCCTAAATGGCCTTGACCTTGATAGTGCCAGAAGAACAAGTGGAAACGGCTTTTATTATCTTGTTGGAGATGTTGCAAGATTGCATTCTGCAATACTTTCTTATGCAAGAGATTTTATGATTGATAAAGGCTTCACATATTGTATTCCGCCTTTTATGATAAGAAGTGATGTCGTCAATGGCGTTATGAGTTTTGAAGAAATGGAAAATATGATGTATAAAATTGAGGGTGAAGATCTATATTTAATAGGAACAAGCGAGCATTCTATGATAGGCAGATTTAAAGACACAATATTAAAAGAAGAAGATTTACCTTTATGTCTTACATCATATTCTCCATGTTTCAGAAAAGAAGTTGGTGCACATGGCATAGAAGAACGAGGTATTTACAGATTACACCAGTTTGAAAAACAAGAAATGATTATAATTTGCAAACCAAATGAATCCAGAGATTGGTATAATAAATTATGGCAAATTTCGTCAGAATTCTTCAAAACTCTTGATATTCCGCATGAAGTAATGGAATGTTGCAGCGGTGATTTAGCAGATTTAAAAGTAAAATCATGCGACTTAAACGCTTGGAGTCCTAGACAAAAGAAGTATTTTGGAGAACTTGGATCATGTTCAAATCTTACAGATGCACAAGCAAGAAGACTTGGTATAAGATATAAAACTCAAGATGGAAAAATCATGCTAGCCCATACATTAAATAATACAGTAGTAGCACCACCAAGAATGCTTATAGCTTTTCTTGAAAATAATTTAAACGAAGATGGTTCAGTAAATATACCGGAGGCATTAAGAAGTTATATGGGAGGAAAAGACAAAATTTATCCTCAGAAAAAAGGTAAATAATGGCAACTATTAAAATAACTAAAGACCTTATTATTTCTGTAGCAAATCAAAATAAAGATAAGTTTGTGGCAGATACAAACAATAAGGTTAATGAAGTTCTCGCTGCTGCGATAGATGAACTTTCAAAAAAAATATCATATATAAGTTTAGATAATGTAATTCTTCAACCAATAAATGAAGTGTTGAATGATTCTTTTGTGGACAACTCAAATTTTATATATATTTTAGGCATAAACAATCCTCAACTAGAATTAAATACATCAAGAAAAACCAATATTTGGAGAAATTTTAAAGAACGACTAAAATACGCATGGAAAAATCGTAAGAAACGCAAAAAAAGAAGAATATTTAAAAGAAAGCGTCAAGAAGAAGCAGTCAAAGAGTATAAATTTGATCCAACCAAATATTCTGTGTATGATTTAGCAGAGGATTTACAAAATAGTCTGCTTCCGTTTCTTACAGAAACAACATTAGTAGGAGTGCAGGACAACGTTATAAGAATTTATGGTAAAGAAGATTTTGGAATCAATTCAAAAATAGAAATATATTTGGCAAATTATGATAATACTGATGTTTTTAAATTCTATGGCGGACGTAAAAAAGGTTTTATCGACATTAATTTCAGTAACAGATATGAAACATTAAAAACAAAGGTTACCGAAGTGGGACCGAACTTTACTAAAATTTTGAAAATTTTTAATACAATTTTTTATAATATAAATGGATTTATGCCAAATCAAATATATATAGAAAGCGTTCTGTGTTTTTGTCCTAATGATTTATTTATTGGACCTGATATTTATAAGATATTTATGAAAATAATTAATTATATTGGAATAAAAGGTATACGAAATATTCCGTCAATAAACGACGACTCAAAAACAATTTATTCTGATGAAGTATGCGGTAATATTGGTATACAATTTTCTAAAATGCTTGCAATTTTTGCATAATCATATGAATATAAATAAAAATCAATATTTATGAAAATATAACAAACTAGTCCTAAATTTAGTGCTAGTATGCAAATATCTATGCGTAAAACTTGTGTTTTACGCATAGATGTTGATATTGCCCTTTTTATCAAATATTGCCACTGACACAAAAAATTTATATACTACTAACCGCAAATGTAAAAATTTTTTTTGATTATACCTACATTATGCCCCATTTCAATAGTCCAAATTTATAAATACACATAAAACTTTAGTTTTGACTCTAAATTGTTAATAAAATGAATGAAAAAATCTTGACTTAACTTTATTAATATTTTATAATTTTAATAGAGGTATATATGGAACTATACGCTAAAGGACAATTGTCTTACTTGATACTCACCTGCTTACAAGAACGAGATTTCTACGGTCTTGATATTATAAGTGAGATATCCGCCAGAAGTTATGGCAAAATAAACCTAAAAAAACCAAGTGTTTATTCAAATTTAACTAGAATGGAAAAACAAAACTATGTTTCTTCATATCTTCAAAGTAGCAACTATGGTCCTAATAGAAAATACTATTCTTTAACAGAAAAAGGAAGAGGCTTTTATCAAGAATTAAAAGCCTATTTTGACATGAATAAAATTGACGTATTTAGAGATTTCGCAGACTTAGATGCAATGGAATCCCCTGCTCCGACTCAAATAAATAATCAATCCTCTCCTGCCAACACAAAAGATTTAACATCACAAGAAGAAAAAGAAGAAAAAAATGATGAATATTTTGATTTCTCTGATTTAAATAAAGATGTAGAAAATCAAACAGTTTCTGCAGAAACTCAACGTGAACAAATCAAAAAAGATGAGGACTCTCATATTCAGTCAACTATAATCGAACATGTTTACCCAAAACAGCAAGAGGAAGAATTTACCAAAACAAATTATTTTGTTACACCCCCTTCACCATATGGATATGAAGAACAAAAAGACAATACAAAGGTCAACACCCCCGAAAATGCTATACCACCAGAGAAAAAAGATGATGCAGTTTTCTTATCAAAGAATGAAAATGCAGATGAATACAATCAAAGACTTTACGATATATCAAAAGACATAAACAAAATAAAAAGGAAAAGAAGTTTTGCTGAAGATCAAATAGCCATGTCAGCAGCCGACCCTCTCGTTGAATCAAATGATAAAAAACGAGCTAATATTCAAGAATTTAAAAATTCTATATTAGAAAATAAAATGAAATATAGAACAACAGGCACAACCAATTATGAAATGCCGAAAAGTAAAAATTACACCGCAATTTTTGAAAGACAAAATCAACAATCTATAAAGCCAAAAGAAGAGAAAGAAGAAATTAAAGATGATGCAAAACTTATTACGGGTAAAATAGACGAAAATTCAATTGGAAGAGCAAGAAAAATTGAGCCACCAAGATTAAAAATAGTATCAGAGAATACAAAAGACACAAGACTTCCCGCCCCTAAAAGAGATACATCAATTGACCCTTCTCATAGAGAAATATTAAATAGATTATATTCCAAAACCAAAGACAATTCGTCTGGTGAAATTCGTGATGATGCTATATATGATTATAACGATTTAAAAGAGTTTTATGAGAGTCAAAATATATCTTTTAATATTTATCAAAAATCAAAGGAAAAAACTGAACATAATACAAATTTGATTTATCTTATTATTAGTGTTGTAACATCATTAGCTGCCATCTTATCATCAGCATTGCTATTCGTTATTCTTCACTTTACTAAAAACACATTTGGAAGTACCAATTTCCTTTATATTCTCCTACCAGCCTTACTTATAATAGATATAATATGGAAGTTTTATAATTATAAAACTTATTCCAGCTGGCTACCAAACCAACTAATTCCTAGTTGGAAAATATGGGCTTTCTTTATACTTTCATCATGTGTTGTAGTTGGATTAAATCTTATTTTTGGAATTGCAACCGGAATATTTTCTCACTATGCCACCACCCTAATATTACCAATAATTTTATTATTTATTGTATTCCCAATGAGATATTACATGAAAAAATTTGCCCTAGTAAAATATTGGAAATAATTGATATATGAAGATTGATAAATAAATCCACGGGTAGAATGAAGTGTACTACACTGAAACCCGTGGATTTTTTAATGGGGTAAAACCTCTTTTTCTGGCGACGCATGAAAGCATAGTCCTTGCTTATCGCAGATCACTTCCTTTTTTTATAAAGGGATATTTCATACTTCTTTTTTAGTACAAAGTGCACATTTTACAAGATGTGTTCTTTTTGTTACTAAACAATTATTTAAAACTCACCCTTTGATATTCTAGTTGGATTTCTTTCTTTTAAAAAAGGATAGAAAAAAATCTACAAGTAAAAACGCAATAATTATTATCAATGAAATTATAAGTATGTATGTGATTGATGTTGAAAATAAACAACACAACAAGGTAATCGCTCCAGATGAAATCAAACTACCAATCGCAATAGACAAAAACGACCACTTTATATCAAGGTCTGTAAGTCCTGCAATAAGGCTACCAGACCAAACACCTGTCAACGGGAAAGGAACTGCAACAAATCCAGTCAATAACAAATATTTTTTGAAGTTAGATTCCTCTTCGGTAATTTGTTGCCCTTTTTGAATATATTTACTGGTAATAAATCCTGTTGCTCTTTTTTTCAATCTTCTGGAAATAAACATAATAAGCAAACTTGGAATTAAAGAACCTGCAAAAGCAATCAACATAGCAAGAATTGGCGAAAAGGCACTTTCGCCCCAGATATCTTTATTCATTGCCAAAGGCACAGCTATCTTACTCTCAAGTGTCGGAATCATTGAAACGATTATTATCGCAAGCCAAACACAATTTTCAAAATTATTTGATATAAAATCAGTTAAAGAAATCATATTATAATATATTGAGTAACTAATTAAAATATGTAAAAATAAAGCCAAATTTAATAAAAAACTCCCATATATCATTATATAGGAGTTTTAAAACTATTTCGCCGTTTCGGTAAATCGTTTTTCTCTTACTACAACAACTTTAATCTGCCCTGGATATTGCATCTCTGTCTCGATTTTCTTAGCTATTTCTTTTGAAAGCATAAACGCATCATTATCAGAAATTTGATCAGGTTTTACAATAATCCTTACCTCACGACCTGCTTGAATAGCATAAGATTTCTCAACACCCTTAAAGCCATTGCATATGCCCTCAAGTTGTTCCAAACGCTTGATATAATTTTCGAGATTTTCTCTCCTTGCACCAGGGCGAGCACTTGAAATAGCATCAGCAACCTGTACCAATACCGCTTCAATGGAGTTGAAAGGTACTTCTCCATGATGCGCATGAATACAGTGAATAACAGCCTCAGATTCCTTATATTTTCTTGCAAGTTCAACGCCTATTGAAACGTGAGTTCCTTCCACTTCATGATCTAGTGCTTTTCCTATATCATGTAAAAGTCCCCCTCTCTTGGCAATTTGAACATTTGCACCAAGTTCTGATGCTAAAAGCCCTGCTATAATTGCAGTTTCTACACTATGTTTAAGACAATTCTGCCCATAACTTGTTCTATATTTTAATCGTCCAAGCACCTTTACGAGTTCAGGATTTATATTGTAAATTCCCACATCATTGCAAGCATTCTCGCCTGCATCTTTTATAATTTTATCTACATCTCTAGTAGCTTTATCAACGATTTCTTCTATTCTTGTAGGATGTATTCTTCCATCAATTATCAGTTTTTCAAGACTTAATCTGGCAATTTCTCTTCGTACAGGATCAAAGCTTGAAATTGTTATGGTCTCTGGAGTATCATCAACAATTAACTCAACACCCGTTACACTTTCTAGTGCACGTATATTTCTTCCTTCACGCCCAATAATTCTACCTTTCATTTCTTCATTTGGTAACGCAACTGAGGTTATCGTCATTTCGGAAGATAAATCAGTGGCACATTTTTGAATAGCGCCAACAACAATATTTTTGGCTATTTTTTCACCATTTTCTCGAGCTTCATCTTCAATTTGCTTAACTATAACGCTTGCATCTTTCTTAGCTTCATCCGTTATACTTTCGATTAAAAGCTCTTTTGCATCTTTTTTTGAAAGACCAGAAATTTCTTCTAATTTTTGCATTATTTGAAGTTTTAACTCATCTTGCTCTTTCATTTTGTTTGCAAGAGCTTCTCTTTCACTATCAAGTGAATTTTTTTCACTTACTAGCTGTTCACTTTTGCTGTCTAATGCAGCCTCTTTTTTCGTAAGATACTCCTCTCTTTGATCAAGACGTTCTTCTTGCTTTTGGAGTTCATTTCTTCTGTCTTTGGCTTCATTATTAGCCTCATCTCGAATCTTTTGCGCTTCATCTTTAGCTTCCAACAAAGATTCTTTTTTTATGCTTTTTGCTTCTGCATACGCCTCTTCAATTATTTTTACAGCATTTGATTTGCTATTTCCAATTTTTTTGCTTGCGAATATACTATAAACTATTGCACCAACAATCAATCCGACAATTAATGCGACAATTCCGCTAACAACTCCGGCTACGACAGCAGCATTGCATAACATGCTTAAACTGCTCATATTTTCCCCTTTTATAAGTAGAACTTGTCTACCATAAAAATTATAGTATATTCATAAAATATTGTCAACTGAAAAGGCAATAGATTTTATATGTTTTTTATATGATTTTATTTTTTAAAATGTAGATTTTGATAAATCATATTTTGCCATAAATTCATCTTTAAAATCTTTGAAATAATCACCTAAAATTGCTTTTCTACATGATGATGCAAGTTTTATTAGATTATAAAGGTTATGAATTGATAACAATTGAGCTCCCAACATTTCGCCTGCATTAATTAAATGCCGAATATATGCACGAGTATAATTTTTGCATGTATAACAATCGCAATCATCTTCAATTGGCCTAAAATCATCTTTGTAAATAGCATTTTTAATTACTAATTTCCCAGTTTTGGTGAAAGCGGTACCATTTCTAGCAATTCTAGTAGGTAAAACACAATCCATCATATCAACACCACGAGCATACCCTTCAACAAGACAATCCGGGGAACCAACCCCCATTAAATATCGTGGCTGATTTTTAGGTAATAATGGATTTAAAAAATCTAGAACATCATACATTACACTTTTTTCTTCTCCAACAGACAAACCACCAATTGCAATACCACATTTTGCAAAAGGCAAACAATCTTCAACGCACTGTTTTCTCAAATCCTTATATATATTGCCTTGAACAATTGGAAATAGCATTTGGTCATCGTTTTTGTGTGCTTTAAAACAACGCTCCAACCATAATTTGGTAACCCTGCGTGCTTCAATTGCTTCTTGCATTGAACAACCTGCCGGCGTACATTGATCAAAAGCCATAATAATATCCGCACCAAGTGCCTCTTGAATTTCCATATCTTTTTCTGGTGATATAAAATGCTTTGCTCCACTTAAATGTGAACGGAATTCCACGCCCTCATCTGTTATGGTTCGTAATTTTGACAAAGAAAAAACTTGAAATCCGCCACTATCAAAATCGGCTTATTCCAATTCATAAATTTGTGCAATCCGCCTGCTTGCCTCACAATTTCATGTCCAGGACGCAAATAAAGATGATATGTGTTTGCAAGTATTATTTGTGCACCTATTTCATTTAATTCCTCTGGTTTAACACCTTTAACAGTCGCTTGTGTGCCAACGGGCATAAAAATCGGTGTTTCTATATCACCATGTGGCGTATGAAATATACCTGCTCTTGCACCAGTTTTTGGACATTCTTTTATTAATTCAAATGAAAATTTTGTATTCATAAAATCTCCTAAATATTGTATTATGTATTGCAAACATCATACAAAATATGCTTAAAATATAAACATCGCATCTCCGAAAGAGAAAAATCTATATTTATTTTCAACTGCAACTTTATATATATTCATTGTATTTTCATACCCTGCAAAAGCCGCTATAAGCATAATAAGCGTGCTTTCTGGGAGATGAAAGTTTGTTATCAAAGCATCTACAACCTTGAATTTGTAGGATGGATAGATAAAAATATCAGTCTCTTTTTTGGCGGGAACTATTGTTCCTTGATTATCAGTGCATGATTCCAAGACGCGCACAGATGTGGTTCCAACTGCAATTATACGTCGCCCCTCTTTTTTGGCTTTATTTAATATGGCTGCATTTTCAGAGGTCATTTCTATATATTCGCTGTGCATTTTATGTTCCAAAATATTCTCTTCTTTTACAGGGCGAAATGTGCCTAAACCGACGTGAAGAAGAACTTCAACAATTTGCACACCTTTTTCTTTTATTTTTGTAATAAGTTCATTTGTAAAATGTAAGCCAGCAGTAGGTGCAGCCGATGATCCCTCTATTTTAGAATATACAGTCTGATACCTTTCATTATTTTTTAACTTTTCGTGAATGTATGGAGGTAACGGAACTTGTCCAACCTCTGCCAGCCGCTCTTCAAATACACCATCAAAATTAAATATAATCTTGCAAGAACCATACTCACCAATTTCCAAAAACTCACAAGATAAATTTTTATTGAAAGTGACAATTTGTCCCACTTTCAATCGTTTTATCGGTCTAGCAATCACTTCCCAGGTTTTTAAATCTAATCGTTTTTGTAGTAGTACCTCTATTTTTGCACCGGTATCTTTATAACCAAACAACCTTGCAGGAAGAACTCTTGTATTGTTAACGACTAGAACATCTCCCTTTTTTAAATAATCTACAATATCATGAAAAATTTTATGTTCTATTTTGTCGTTTGTTTTATCATAAACAAGAAGTCTTGAACTATCTCTTGGCTCAACAGGAACTTGTGCAATCAATTCCTGTGGCAAATCATAGTAATAACTGCTTTTTTTCATCAAGTCTTTATTTTGCATAATAATTATTTTACTCCTTAACCGGCATTATTTTGCCAAAATGCTTATATGCAGGTTCAAGCGCAACTCTTCCTCTTGGCGTTCTTGATATAAATCCTAATTGAAGCAAATATGGCTCATATACATCTTCAATGGTTGTAGCATCTTCACTGATAGTTGCAGCAAGAGTGTCAAGCCCCACCGGCCCACCTTCAAATTTATCAATTATAGACAATATAATTTTCCTATCAATCGTGTCAAGACCTAAATCATCTATTTCCATAATTTGCAACGTCTTGATTGCAATATTCTTTGTTACAAATCCCTCGCCAATCACTTGTGCATAATCTCTCACTCTTTTTAATAATCGGTTTGCAATTCTTGGAGTCCCTCTTGATCGCTTTGCAATTTCATTGCTTGCTTCATCATCAATTTGAACACCCAAAATTTTTGCTGATCTATTGATAATTATCTTCAATTCATCAGGCGTATAGAGTTCAAGCCTACATATTACCCCGAATCTATCTCTTAAGGGATTTGTTAGCATGCCAGCTCTTGTCGTTGCACCAATTAAAGTAAATGGTTTAATTTTGAGTCGCATATTTCTTGCTGATGGTCCTTTTCCGACGATAAAATCAAGTGCAAAATCTTCCATTGCAGGATATAATATTTCTTCAACCGTTTTATTCAATCTATGAATTTCGTCAATAAATAAAACATCATTTTGATTTAAATTTGTAAGTATTGCTGCGAGGTCTGCGGCATGCTCAATGGCAGGTCCCGACGTGACTTTAAACTGTGAACCCAATTCATTTGCTATAATATGAGATAAAGTTGTTTTTCCAAGCCCCGGAGGACCATATAACAAAACATGATCTAAACTTTCCTTTCTTGCCTTTGCCGCTTGAATATAAACATGTAAAGCTTCCTTTACTTTTGTTTGTCCAATATATTCATCAAACGATGTGGGTCTTAAAGAGTTCTCAATTTCAGCATCTGTTAAATTCTTAGAACTTGTTATAAATCTTTCGCTATCTTCCATCAACCTTTATACCCCCTTAAAGATTTTGCTATAATTTCCTCAGCGGTTGCATTTTTACCAGCATTTGCACGTGCCAACATGTAAGCATCATTTTTGTTTATTCCCAAATTAATTAAAGTATCAGTAGCCATTTGTACAGCATCTTCATCATAATCATCTTGGTATAGTGGCTCCTGTTGAATATTCAAAGGATCAAGTTTATCTTTAAGTTCAACACACAGCCTCTCAGCTGTCTTCTTTCCGAGCCCCTTTATTTTCGATAAAATTTTATAATCGCATTTTATTATAGCTAAAACTAAATCTGATATGCTCATTCCGGACAAAATGGAAATTGCCATCTTAGGACCAATACCACTTACAGTTATAAGTTTTAAAAATAATTCCTTTTCTTCCTGTGTAGAGAATCCATATAAACTTATATCATCTTCTCTTACAGCCATGTATGTTAAAACCTTTACGTTATCTCCCTCAACAGGCAATGTTCCAAGTGTATTTGAAGAAACGGCTAATTCAAACCCGACTCCTTGCACATTTAAAACAAGTAAATTTTCTTTTTTTTCTTCAATTGTTCCAATTAAAAATGAAATCATAATTTCTCCTCTTTTCTCTTATAATCTATTGGTATTAAGTGTCGGGCTGGTTTGACTGTGACAAATTGCTACAGCTAAAGCATCAGCGGCATCATCTGGTTTTGGTATTGAATTTAATCCTAAAATTGCTTTTACCATATATTGAATTTGTGCTTTTTCTGCTCTTCCATTTCCTGTTAAAGCCTGTTTAATTTGAAGTGGTGTATATTCAAAAATATTACCACAATATTTTTGACATGCCAACACGATCACGCCCCTTGCCTGGGCAACTTGAATTACTGTTTTTTGATTTTTAAAATAAAAAAGTTCCTCAATTGCAACTACATCAGGTTTATATTTTTCAAATAAAAATTTAAGGCTTGAATCAATTGCTTCAAGTCTTGTAGGCATTGAATCTTCTTTTGGAGTTGTGATTGCACCATAATCAACAACCATATTTTGTTTACTTGTATCTATTATTCCATATCCGACAATTGCATAACCCGGATCAATTCCTAAAATTACCATATTTCAATTTTACATATTTTGACAAAACAAGTCAAATAAAAATAAAGAAAAAAGGCAATACAGCCTCTTATTCTTAAAATAAATTTTACTACTCTTCATCAGGCAAATTAACATTGTGATAAACTTGTTGTACATCATCTAAATCTTCAAGTGCATCTATCATTTTCATAAACTTTGAATTTTTATCATCATCAAGAGTAATAAATGAATCAGGCACTAAAGAAGTATCCGCATCTAAAACGTTATATCCCGCCTTAGTAAGCTCATCACTCATTGCACTATGTGCATTTGCTTCAGTGGTTATTTCAAAAAATTCATCATATTCAACAAAATCAACCGCTCCAAGGTCAAGTGCCAACATCATAAGATCATCAGAATTTACTTTATCATTCTTTTCTACTTCAACAACACCTTTTCTTTTAAACAAATAGCTAACACAACCATTTGAGCCAAGTGAACCACCAAATTTATCAAATGCATGCCTAACGTCACCAGCTGTTCTATTTTTATTATCGGTCAAACATTCTACAATTACGGCAGAACCTCCTTGTCCATACCCTTCATATGTGCAACTTTCGTAATTTACTCCAGATAATTCGCCGGCAGCCTTTTTAATACTTCTTTCAATTGAATCATTTGGCATATTATTTTGTTTTGCTTTGGCAATAACATCTTTTAACTTCGGATTAGAAACAGGGTCTGATCCACCTTGTTTTACAATAACAGCAATTTCCCTGCCTATTTTTGTAAAGATTTTTCCTCTTTCTGCGTCACTTTTTCCTTTTCTGGCTTGTATGTTATGCCATTTTGAATGTCCTGACATAAAATTCTCCTTTTAAATTAATTTATCTTTATTAATTTGATACATAATTATTGCTCCGGAAATTGACGCATTCAAACTTTCAATTCCGGCTTGCATTGGTATTTTAACTGTTTTGGAACAAATTTTTATAATTTCATTACTTATTCCTTGCCCCTCATTTCCAATAACAACACCAACCTTTTCATCTACATGAAAATCAAAGATATTTTCTCCAACCATATCAGCGGCAATTAAATTCAAATTCCATTTTTTTGCAAGATTAATAAATTCCTCTTCCTCAATGGAAAATACTTTTGTATGAAATAAAGCACCAACACTGCTTCGAACAACCTTTGAGTTTGTAGGCTTTACACTAGACAATAAATAAATGTATTCAAAACCACAAGCAAGTGCGGTTCTTATTAATGTGCCCACATTGCCCGGATCTTGCAATTTATCCAAAACCAAAAAATTTGTTTTTGGCTCTTCTACAACATTTTGTGTGTAGTCCATCACACATAATACACCTTGTGGCGTTTTGCTATCTGTCAATTGTTCTATTATTTTATATTGAGTTGAATAAATTGGACAATCCACATCCTCAAAAGTATTTAAATTCTTTTCATCAACCAAAATATACAATGGTTTTATTCCACTGGTTAAAGCATCTCTTATTATTTTTATATTATCCAAAAAAAGCAAAGAGGAATTTTCTCGCTTTTGCTTTTTAAGTGTTTGAATAAAATTATTGCTTGCTTTAAGCATTATTTTACTTGTCCAACGAGTGCTGCAAATGCCTCTGGTTCTCTAACAGCCATATCTGCCAATACCTTTCTGTTAAGTTCTATGCCCTTGCTTTTAAGTCCTGCAATAAATCTTGAATAAGAAATTCCGTTTTGTCTGCATCCTGCATTAATTCTTGTAATCCATAATGCACGAAAATCTCTTTTCTTTTGTTTTCTTCCAATATAGGCATATTGCCCACTTCTCATAACTTGTGTCTTTGCAGATCTATAAAGCTTAGATTTAGTACCTTTATAACCTTTAGCACTCTTTAAAATTGAACGACGTTTTTTAACTGCATTAACTGCTCTTTTAATTCTCATAATACCTCCTATTTAGCCAAAAGGGATTTAATATTTTGTGTGTTCTTTCCAGCAATATAAGATCCCTTTCTAAGTTTTCTTTTGTTTGATTGTGACTTCTTTGTAAGGAAGTGTCCTTTCCCTGGTCGTGCAAATTTAACTTGACCATTTGCAGTTAAGCGAAAGCGTTTTTTGCATCCGCTATGTGTTTTTTGTTTTGGCATAATTCATTCTCCTTTATTTTGATTTTTTTGGGGATATAATCACAAAAACATTTTTGCCTAGAAGTTCAGGAGCCTTTTCGGTGAAACCAACTTCATTAAGGCGGTCACAAAATTCTTTGACTATTTCAATAGCTTTTTTAACATACGCCTGTTCACGGCCTTTCATTCTTAAAGAAACCTTAACCTTGTTTCCTTCTTGCAAGAATTTTGTAGCACTTGAAACCCTATATGCTATATCATGCTCATCAATAGTCATAGAAAGTCGAACCTCTTTAGTTTCTATGATTTTTTGAGATTTTTTTATTTCCTTATCTTTTTTTAGTGCGTCGTATTTAAATTTTCCATAATCTAAGATCTTACAAACAGGCGGATTTGAACCGCTGGCAATAAGAACCAAGTCTAATCCAGCCTCTTCCGCTTTCGCAAGAGCCTCATTTCTTGAAACAATACCAAGTTGTTCTCCGTTTTCACCAATCAAACGAACTTGTGACGCATTTATTTGTTCGTTTATAAATAATTCCTTAAAAATAACTTTAATCCCCTTTTAATAAAAAATTTGGTGGAAGCACAAAATTCCACCAAAAAAACAAAATACAAAATTAAGTTTTTTACCAAATCTAACGCGATTGTCGACTGGTGAGAAGTGGAACTTCTACTTTCATGCTTATTATATTACCATACTTCAGTTAATTTGTCAACTACTTTTTGAAGATTTATTTCTTTTTTTATGCCATTCTCGATTAAATAAGATTTCAAAGACACGTCCCATCTTTAATATGATTAAATTTGACTTATTTAATGCCTTTTCTTTCATAATAGCCTTAAAAAATATTGTTATTCCTGCTATCAATGCAGAAACTGCTATAGACGATAGTAAAATCAAATTTACATTTGATAATTTCTTTGTAATTGTTGCAATTATACAAGCACCGCCGGCACCACAAAGTGTACTGCAAATGTCTCCAATCACATCCGCACATATGCAACACATTTTTTCAGAGTTTTTACAAAGAATAAGCCCATATTCAGCCCCTTTAACACCTTGCTCTTTCCATTTCTGAAAAATTTCAATATCTGCAGATGCCACAGCAATTCCAAGCATATCTGAAAAGACCGCAAGGAATATAAACACTGCAATACAAATAGAAGCCACAAAAACGCCCATACTGTTCAGTAACGCTTGACTTACAAACCCGAAAAACAACGAAAAGCAAATGGCAACAACAAACATTTTTATTGCCCATTTATACTTTTTGGCACCACTATAATCCTGTGCATATATTTTTTTATATTGCTTCACATATTAATATATTTATTTTTAAATAAAATTATTACCCGATTTCTTCTAAATTTCCTAGTACTTCTTTTATTTCGGTTAACTTTCCTTTCGCTTTATCAAGTTCACTATAACATAATTTTATCAATTCTTGCCCACGCTCGAGCAATTTTACGGCTTTTCCCATTGAAATGCTCCCATCTTCGAGCAATTTTACAATGTTATTTAATTCTAATACGGCTTCCTCATAACTTAATTTTTCCATTACTTCTCCTTATATACTTTTGCGTTTATATCTCCATCTGCAAATATTATTCTAAACTTTTCTTCTTGATTTAAATCGTTTAAGTTTTTAACTGCATTTTCACTTTGTTCAACTTTAGCATATCCCATCATTAAAATTTGTTTTGGATTCAATTTGTTAAGCGTATTTTCTATGATACCAACCTCATAAAAACACTGATTAAAAGTACTTTCCGCAGTTGCAATAATCTTATTTTTAAGTTGTGAAATAACAGCATTTTGATTTATAAGCTGTTTTTCAAAACTATTTAAAATCATTAATTTGAAATATTCAATATTTGCAAACCTATCCTCAATATAGTTTTTTGCAGTTCTATAGAATCTGCAACATATATTATTCAATTCATTTTTCTTATCTTCTAAATTATATGTTACAAGTTCGGCAGCGGCAGATGGTGTTGGCGCCCTCAAGTCGCTTACAAAATCTATAATTGTAAAGTCAGTTTCATGCCCAACCGCTGAAATTATAGGAATGGGACAATTGAATGTTGCTCTGGCAACTTTTTCGGTGTTATATGCCCACAAATCCTCTAAAGAGCCACCGCCTCTGGCAACAATTATAACATCAATATTTTTATAATTGCCCATTTGGTCAATAGCTTTTGCAATTTCATCTTCTGCACCATTTCCTTGCACTTTAGTATTGTAAAGTACAATATCCAAAAAGGGATTTCTTCTCCACGCGACATTTTTAATATCTTGTATCACCGCTCCCTCTTTTGACGTGATTACCCCTATTCTATTTATAGTCTTTGGTAAAGGCTTCTTTTTTGTTGTATCAAAAAGCCCCTCAAGTTCAAGTTTATTTTTTAATTTTATAAAATCCTCATATAATTTACCTTGTCCAACAGTTTCAACTTTAACAACATTAAAACTAAGTTTGCCGCCCTTAACATAAAAATTAGGCGAACCCGTAACAACAACCTTGTCCCCCTCTGTTATCAAACTATCAAATGCAGGGTAAAAACACACGCAAGATAGAGATGAAGTTTCGTCCCGCAATGAAAAGTAAGTCACGTTTCGGGTTGTACTTTTACCAAATATTTCACCAACAATGGAAATATTGTGTAATAACTCTTCTGCATCAAAAATTTGTTTAATGTATGTGTTAAATTTAGTAACGGTTATAGCATCCATCTATTTACCCTCTTGGCTTGAATTTAAATCTTTGACAATTGATGAAAGTACACCATTTATAAAACCAGCACTTTTATCTGTTGAATATATTTTTGATAATTCAACAACTTCATTAATAACAATTTGATATGGAGTTTTTATATAATTTATTTCAGTTACAGCCAAGAACAACAAGGCAAGGTCAACTTTATAAAGTCGTTCTAATTCATAGCCATGCAGGTGCGACGATACCGCAATTTCAACAGTTTCTCTATTTTCGACAAATTTTTCTAACAAAGTTTTAGAAAATTGCCTATCTTCTTCCTTTTTTAATGATGAAAAAAACTCTTCGTCAAAGGTATATTCTTTTTTAACGAAAAGTCTTTCAAAAATCAATTTAAATGCCAACTCTCTTGCCTGAGTTCTCATTCGACAACCTCTTCACAAGATACACCGCAAACATGCACATTGATTTTGCTTGGTTTAAGCCCGACCATAGAACTTAAAGAATTTTTAATATTCTCTTGAACCCTATATGCAATATCAGGAACACTAAACCCAATACGGACAACAATGTACACATCTACACTTAACGTCCCATTTGCATCGAATTTTATTGTCACGCCCTCACTTTTTGTTTTTGATAATTTTCTTGTTAAAGGAAGTTCTGCATTTGTTAAAGAATCAACGCCATTTATTTCTTTTGTGGCAAGGTTTATAATTGACAAAAGAATATCTCTGTCTATTTCCACCTTACCTTTCTTTTGTATCGCACTCTTATTTTTATTCATAAAGTCTCCTATACATAGTAGTATAGCACAACTCAATCAAAATTTGCAATTATTCTACATTGAAAATTTTGATATTTTCTATGCTGGTTGAAATTTGAGATTGAATAACAGATACAATTTGAGCTACTTGTGTTGCATTAAGTTCATTTGCCTTAACAACGGCATTTACTTTTATATCTGAAATTGATACTATGCAATCTTCAAATCCTTTAGCCTTAATCAATCCCTCAACAGCAAGTTCTTTATCCATTAAATTAATCAATGCAAGTTTTGACGCTTCAGCAGATTTTATTGCATCTTCAGAAGAAGCTTCACTTGAAATTATTGCATCATAGTACAGCATCTCTTGGTCTCTTGTGGATTCACGAGTTGTTCTGTAAGTTTGAAAATAACTTGATGTGGTTGTAACAGTGTTTTTGTTTGATGAAATGGAATTATTAAGCATAACATTCAAATATCCGGTCACTCCGAGCAATAAAACCATTACTGTAATAATTATAATTTTTGTTCTTTTTTTCATATCATTCTCCTTTTAATTTTCACCCTCAAAAATATTTATCTTAGAGTTGTCCACATCTACCACAGTTTGTATTATTGAAATTATGTTCATTTTAACAGCCACATCATTAATTCCTGTTGCAATAACCACAATTCCCTTTATAACTGGATAGATTTCTTCTTTAATTACCGGTTTGCCATCCACCATAACCACCGTAGATGTTGTTATGCTTA
>CANQHL010000005.1 GCA_947623775.1 uncultured Clostridia bacterium | reverse complement strand
CATCGTTTTTTCAAAAATAAGCTTGACATAATGGGGCTATGGGGTCCCCGAAAATCGTAAGATGATATTTAAAAGACAATGAAATTGAACGCTTCAAATACTATCAAATTCGCTAACCGTCCAACATCTGGTTGGCGTCCAACATCTGATTGGCGTCCAACATCTGGTTGGTGGCAACAAAAAAGGAGTGAACCTGCTTCACTCCTCACTTTTGTTTTATGTTACAAAATTTTGACTTTTTTCTTATTTTAAGATTTTTGTGTGCCTATCTTTAATTTCATATTCTCTTTGGCTTTCTGCTCCTTATAATAATCATAATTGCCTATATAAGTTGTAACTTGCCCGTCTTTAAATTCAATCGTTTTGTTTGCTAATTTATTGATAAAATATCTATCATGGCTGACAAAAATTAATGTACCATCAAAATCTTCAATAGCATCTTCAAGCACCTCTTTTGTGGTGATATCAATATGGTTTGTAGGTTCGTCAAAAATCAACGTATTTATTTTCTGTTGTAACAATTCCGCAAGTCTAACTCTGATTTTTTCGCCGCCCGAGAGATTTTGTAATTTTTTGTTTACGTCCTCTTTATAAAATTGAAAATTGGCAAGAATTTTTCTGGCACTTTGCTCGCTTACGCCAACTTCTTTTTGAAAATATTCCAGCAACGGTTGTTTATCATCTGAAAACTTAATAATTTGTGGCAAATATCCAAATTTTACGCTTGGTCCCACAAAAACTTCACCCTCCATCGGCAAGTCACCAATGCCTAGTATTGATTTTATAAATGTTGACTTTCCGCTGCCGTTTGCACCGATAAGAGCAACTCGCTCTCCCATAAATATTCCTAAACTTACATTATTGAGAATATTTTTTCCGCCTGGTACTGAAACACTTAGATTTTGTGTTGCTATTATTCGTTTGCTTGATTTACGTTCTTCATCAAAATCCATATTTAGTTTTCTTTTCTCTTTTGGTTTTTTCAATGCTTTTGCCTTTTCTCGGTCAAGTCTTGCTTGCAAAACAGCTGCACGCTTAGTCATGGTTGAACTGTTTCTGTTCATGCCGACATCGGCAAAATAATTTATTTGTTCTTGCAAGCGTTTAAAATATAATTGCTGTGCATTAAAATCACTCATGGCTTTTTGAAAATCTTTTTCTTTTTGCTCGATGTAGCCAGAATAATTTGTGTTGTAAATTTTAAAGTCTGGCGAATCTATTTCCAATATTTTATTGCTCATTTTATCGAGAAAATATCTATCGTGTGAGACTATAACCGTTGCACCTTTGAATGATTTAAGATACCCTTCCAACCATTCAATTCTGTCAATATCTAGATGGTTTGTAGGCTCATCCAATAAAAAAAGGTCTGGTTTAATAAGCAATGCTCTCGCCAATTGAACCAATGTTTTTTCTCCACCGCTTAAGTCGTTATAACTTTGAGATAACAAATCTTTGTTTATTTTTAATCCCTCAACAACGGTGTTTATTTGAAAATCAATTTCATAACCGCCCTTCATTGAAAATTTTTCCATGAGAGAACAATATTTTTCTATCACTTCATTTCTTTTGCTTTCGGACATTTCTGTGTTCATTAATTCTTGGAGTTGATTTAATCTTTCTTCCATGGCACATAATTCCAAAAAAGCGTCTTTTAAAATTTCATATACGCTTCGATTGTCGTCGATACTTGAACCTGTTTGATCTAAATAAGCAACTTTTGCACCTTTTTTAATGTTAACTGAACCTTTATCAATTTTTTCAATGCCCGCTATCATTTTAAGTAGAGTGGATTTTCCGCAACCATTACGTCCAACAATTGAAATTGACTCTCCCTCATTTAACGAAAAAGAAACATCTTCAAAAAGTTGTTCGTAACCATAATTTTTGCTCAATTTGTTAATATCTAGTATTAACATCAATCCACCTCATTATTTTTAATCTACACCTTAATCTCAAATCCGAATTGAACAATGGTTTTGTCAAGAGATGGTGAATATTCTTCAAATATTCCTTCCACCTTATTAAAGCCATTTTTATTATATAACGCTATTGCCGAGAAATTTTCTTCCGCCACGGTAAGCCTTAAATACTTTGCGCCATTTTTTCTGCAAATATCTTTTGCGAATTGAAGCGTTGTCGAACCTATTCCCTTGCGCAACAACTCTGTGTTGACCCCCAGCCTTTCAATATATTTCGCTGGCGCTTTTTTATCTTCCCATTCAAAACAGTCGCTCGCACTCATTTCGTCAAGCAATGCAAAAACAGAGCAAATGGTATCATTTTCAACCAATAAATACAATTTATTTTTCTCTATATCGCCTTCAAACTCTTCAAACGGATAATATTCATTCCAAATATGTATTCCATTTTTGTTCATCTCTTCAACAATAGAGGCAAACATTTTTTCTAGCGTATCTAAATCTTCTTTTTTTGCCAATCTTATTTCCATGTGTTTCCCCTTTTAACACAAAATTATCTTTACATTGTATTCTTTTTCAATTTTGTCAATTAAATCATTTAATTCATTAAAATCAAAGTTTCCGCTATTTGAATTTTTTGCACTGACCTGAAAAACAATATCTCCCTCATCTCTATCTGCCCGAGAAGTATTAACTGATAACACAACAATATTATTGTCACCATTTTTACTCTTTTCATCTAATGCCAACACAAGCCTGCTTGTTGCTAATGCAACTTGAGTTAGAGATGAATTTGAAACTATTTTTATTTTATAATTGCGTATCATTTGCACCCTCTTGCTCCTTTTGTAAAATGTAATATTTCTTTACAATTTCAGGAAGAGATAGGCAATATTTGCTCAACTCAGCTAAATCAATTTTCTCTCCAGCACGATGAATGCAACCCTGCTCACCTGGACCATAAATCACAATGTCTGCATTTTTATATGCCTGTTGAATAAATCCCGCTTCAGAAGCACAATTCATTGAGGTTTGATGCTCTGGAGAAAAGATTTTTCTCATTAATCCCCCTGAATTTTCAAAAGGTGGAATATTGAACACATTTTTTATTTCATAATCTATCGCTTCAGTGCCAATTTTTTTGTATATATCTTTTAATTCCCCCTCTATAGTTCTTAAACTGTTCACACTGTTTGCCCTTACGCTGATTGTTGTTGTACATTCATCAGGCACTATGTTACATGCTTTTCCACCGCTAATATGCGTGATGCAAATGGAAGCATCGTCTCTGTGCTCTAATATACAATTTTCTAAATCTGAAATTGCTTTCATAGATAAATTTATAGCATTTATTCCAAGTTCAGGTGTAGATGAATGGCAAGCTTTGCCGATTATTTTCCCAACAAAAATTGAATTTCCCCTGTGCGTTAATGCCGCATTTGACGACGTTGGCTCGCCCACAATCACAGACGCAGGAGAAATATTTCTTCTTTTCATTTCTTCTAATATGGTTTCAATTCCATAAAAATCAGTTTCCTCATCACTGGTGATGGAAAAGATAATTGGCTCTTTAAATGATTTGAAATTTGGAAGATTTTTTATTAAGGCTGAAATAAATCCTTTCATGTCAGCACTTCCCAAACCCTCAATTTGTCCATTTCTGTAAACGGCCTTTGGACGATGGTTTGCCGCTGCCCGAACGGTGTCTATATGCCCAGAAAATACAAACGCATTACTCACATCTTTCAATGGAGTATTAACACCTATTAAAAAATGAACATTGCCTTTGCAATCTGTCAATACAACACTTTCTTTACACCCCGCAAAGGCTTTTTCAAAATATTCCACAATAGGATGAGCTGAAGTTACACCATTATATGTGGGAATATTTATCAATTCTGACAATACTTGTTTAATATTTTTTTCCACAAATTAAATATATCAAATTACAATTAAAATGTCAATATCTTCTTGGCGAGAAATTATTTTAAAATATCTATAATTCTTTGTGCAATGGACCTGCTGTCTTTTATTTTGCACTCATCAAGCCACACATTATAACAATGCTCACATGGCTTTATTGACAACAATTTGTTTTTATCATAGGTTTTGTTAAATTCTTTAATACATTCTATAAAATTAGGCGTACAATATTTGCAATTTCCCGAAGTCTCATATGGAAAGATTTCGTTTTTTCCGGCAAATCCCTCACCTTGACTTCCACTTAAAACTTCTTCATCAAAATAGCCTCCGAGACGCAAATCCAAAACACCATTGTTGTTTAATTTTTCATAAACGCCTTTAACAATTGTCTGCAAACTCCATAACCATGGCACTCGATAGTACCCTAAAAGTTTTAAATGATTTGCAAGAGAAAATTCCTGCAAAGATGTAGGTTCTATCGACACGGCATCAAATCCAATATTATAAGAGTCCACGGTTGTTTGTATGGCATCTTGTATGGCCTCTTCTTCAGTCAAAAAGCAAGGCTTGAAGTTGACATATGCCAATGCTTTAAAATTATGTTTATGTAAAGTTCTCACGGCATTTGTTATTGTGCTTAATTTTTGTAAGCCCTTATGATGGCATAATTGCCTTATTGTGGAGTTGGTGGATTCAACGCCTATTCCAACCTCTACGACGCCTGAAAAATTGTTTTTGATTACATTTAAAATGTCGTCTGTAACATATTCTGCTCTTGATTCAATGATAACTTTTTTTATATCTTTGAAAGTGTTTAAACTTTGAAAAATATACTTGACAGCATTTACACTTATTTCGTTTGGATTTAATAAACTTCCAAGATTATAAACGCACACAACAGGGAAATTATTTAAGGAAAAATTTTCAATTTTTTCATCTGAAAAACTCCCATTAACAACAGAATTCCATTGCTCAATATAGTTTTTATCTGAAACAATATCATTAGGCATAGTTCCATTAAAATGAGAACACATTGAGCATCCGCCATTCTTTTTATAATGTTCACATCCATTAGCTCGCAAAACAATCATAATTCTGTTTACAGTTTCACCATTATAATAAAACTTGTTGATTTCCACTTCTGCTAATTTATTTTTATTGAACGTTTTGATTGGAACATTTGTCCTCAACTCTTTGATTTTTGCTTCAACTAAATTTAGTGCTTCATCATTTTTGCTCATAATTTTCTCCTATCAAATTTACAACCGGTTTAAATTTGTTGGACTTATAATAAAATTCCTCTGTAAATTTTATTTCTATTGACAAATTTCTATCAATCACAGAATATAAAGATTCTTTTATATTTTCCATATCTTTATTAGATAAATTATACAACCCTTTGCTAAGATAAACCAAAATTTTATCTTTGTGCGTCTGTATAATTTGATACTTTATGCCCTGAACAGGGATTTTGTAAGTTAAAAACCAATTGTATGCAAGATCCATCAAACTGCTTGCAGGTACAATTCGGTTGTTGGAGTTTATGCAATCCATTTCTCTTCCCTCAATTGATGTGACAATTCTTCCGTTATTACCGCATGAGCATTTTTTCTTTGTGTCGATTGTCGCAATATCCCCTTGATAATACCTAATAATCGGAGTGGCATAATTTAGTAAATTTGTCCCGACTACAACCCCCTCACCATCTTCAATGTGCTGGTGAGTTTTTTCATCAATTATCTCAATAAAACTTGCATCTTCTTCAATATGATAGTTATGGTTTGGACACTCTAGTGCAATGCGGGTTAATTCTTCACTGCTATATTCATCTAGCACTTCCACTCCAAGTTTTTGAGCCATATCAAAGCGTAATTGCCTATTTGATTGTTCGGAATGAACAATAACATACTTTACACCATAGTCACTCAACTTAACATTAAATTCGCATAATCTTTGCAAATATGTGGGATATGTGGAAATCATAAAAGGTTTTGTTTTCATTATGTATTCAAGTGCTTCATTCGGTGGCATTGTTGTTGGCAAATAATCCATTTTATATTCACCATTTATAGAATCTACCCACCAAGGACAAGTGTAGATAAACAAAACAACATCTTCTTTTTTATATTCATTATTTGATTGTGTGATAAATTGGCGTATCCCCTGCAAAGTGTCTTTATATATTGCCTCGACACTTACCGCCAATGTTAAAAACTTGCCACTGGAACCCGAACTTCTTGTGGAAAATTTAAAATCATTTACATTTTTAACTATTTCATCTGGGAAGCCGCTAATTAATTCATCTTTATACAATATGGGAAGTTTATAAAAATCATCAAAAGTTTTTATGCTTCCCACCTTATAACCAACCTTATCATATTTCTTTTTATAAAGAGGAATATTTGTATAGGCATAATCAACAAGTTTTTGTATTTGCTTTAATTGATATTCTTTGATTACGCTTACATCATTGTGCAAGAATGAACAAACTTCGTTTAATTTGCTTTTTATCAAGTTTCCAAGCTGCTTATCATGTTCAAGTTTGTCAAATTCTTCTTGACTTAGATCTTTAAGTTTTCTATATTCAAACTCTTCCATTGTTCCTCCTGATTATTCGTTATAAATTGAAAATAACATATCTTTCAAATTTGGAAGTTTTTCACCATTAAATGCTATCTCGTTTAACTTAAATATTGATGGTAAATTGCTTTTTTTCAATAATAAATCAACTTGCCTTGTGGAACCTTGAAATCGTGGATTGATTTCAATGAAATATAATTCCCCATTTGCATAAATCCAGTCAATTCCAAGAATTCCGCGATAACCAATTGTTTGTAATTTTTTACAGATTTTAATTGAATAGTCAATCATTTTTCTTCTTACTACATCAGGTATTTTTATCACAAAGAATGAGCCAATATATTCAATCTTGTTTGTTATTTCCAAATCCTGCTCAGATGGTGGCAATAAACATATATCTGCATCGCCTATTAAACAATGAATATTGTATGGAGTGTTATTTTCTTGATACTCAGACAAAGAATAAATTTCATTTGGAATGATGAGCGATTTTATATCATCTCCCCTCATTTTATTAAACAAATACGTCTTTGAACCACCACTACCATATGGCAATTGTATAACAAGAGATTTTTCTTCAAAATTAAAATTGTTTTTAAATATTTCTTCCCCCGTCAAAATGCGATATTCAAGCATTGGAATAAAATTTTTAAACAATTCTCTTGTCTTTATTTTATCGTCCAATAAATTAAGTAAATTGTCTTTATTTTTGTATTTTAATTGACAATTTTTAGGAATATTACATTTGGAAACAAGTTTTGGATTATGTGCCATAATAATTGCCGGTTCTTCAATCTTTAACAATGCTTCATTATAAAATTTTATTTCTTTCTCTTCGTTATCGGGATTCCAATAATCAAACGGAAGTTTACTTGCAAGTGCGATGTTACCATTTTCGTTGTCCCCGACCAGTGTTATTGATTTATCAAAATAATTATTATTCTCAATTGTTTTTTGCTTTGGTCCAATAAATACATTAATCATGTTGCCTCCGCCTACAAAGTGTTATGAGCACAAGGTTTACAAAGAGGACCTAGTTCTATATTATATCTTTCGCAAATTTTTTCACTTTCCTCTCTTGCCTTTATAAATAAATCCGCCTTTGGAGGAAAGTTGGCCTCGCCGTAAGGGAAGAGTGGCGAAAGAACAGGGTTTACTCCAATTTTTGCCAATTTTTCAACCCCTTTTAAAGTTTCTTCCAATGGTTCAATTCCAACGATTAACAATGAGCGTACTTTGTTTTTTCCAAAAATTTTAACTGCTAAAGATAAAAATTTAAGATAATTTTCTTGCCCAATAATCGCTTTTTCTGGACAAAATCTTTTTAAATAATCTTCATTATTAAGTTCCATATTTATTGACAAGCCACTTATTCCCACTGATTTTAAATGTTGCAAGTATGCTTCATAATCTGTACTATCTGTATAACTTATAAATCCTCTTGGTGTCATCATTATATCTAAATCTAAGTCGGAATACTTTTTAGCAAAATAATCATACATTTCAGTAATTTTTGGCAAATCCTCAACACGTGCAGAACCACTTGAAATTAAAATATGGCGAACCTTGCTTTGTGATAGTCCAATATGTAAGGCTTGTTCTAGACCGCTAATACTATTAAATTCATATTTAAATTCTTTTGCATTGCAAAATTTACATTTATTCATACACCCGCTTATTAACTGAAGCCTTAATCTATCTGTATAGGTGTTGCAATAAACACAAATTGATTTGCCCTCAATCATAATTTCATCACGCATATAATCAGGAGGAGTGATAACACGGGCTTTTATCAAATTATCTTCCTCCTTTATAAATAATTCTCCACCAACTTCTATTAATTCAATATCTGATTGCTCGTTAACACCTACTGTTGCATATTCATCTAAATAAACTAGAGTTATCCCGCTGCATGTTATATAATCATCCATAAGCCATATATCTGATTGTTTATCAAGGATTTTTTTTGCATCCTTAGTCACTTTTATTCCACTTTCAAACATTTTCGCCTTTAAAATAAAACCTTTGTTCATAATATCCTCCAAATTGTAAACATTATAACATAAAACTTTTTAATTTTCATCAATATCGAAAAATTTTTTTAAATTTAATATTTATCACTATAAAAATTTGGTACAAAAAAACACCAAACAGATAAGTTTAGTGTTTTTTGATTGGTTATTGTGCGTTGCAAAGTTGTTTTATATATCGTCTTTCCTTTAATGAAATTCTACCCTCAACCGATGTCACCAGCAAGCAAAGCATTATTATATCGCTTGTTAGGTTTTCATCGCATTTGGAAATTATTGTTATCATCTCTTGTGTGTAATTTTTTATCTCTTTTCTTATATCCTTTGCAACTATGTATCGACGTTTGATTTCTTCCAAGTTGCATTTCCCGCCAAAAGTTTTAAGCAGTGCGGGATAAATGTATAAATAATTTTTCTCACTTATCGAGCCATCAGACACAAGTGAACCTATTATAAACATTGCCAATATCTCAAATGGAAGCATTCCATGCAAATTAAGATTGTTTAATCCATCATACACGGCATGAGCCTTCTCTTGCATAAGCACAGCCCTTTGCACAGAATTTAAATTTTCTACTTCTTTACATAACTTTTGAAATTCAAGCATACTTCCTCCTTTTCGTTACAATGGAAGATCTTTCTTTATAAATCGCAATGCACCGACAATATATCCTACCAACCCAAGCACAAGTAAAATTGAAAATTGCCAAATGAAAGTAAGTGAGCCATTTAAGATTGATATGGAATTGAATAGAGAAATTACTGTGGTGTAATTGAAAAAGTTGAGTTCATCAAGTCTTAATACAGATGGTATAACTGAACTTCCAAAAAGTCCGAGCATTGCCGCAACAAGTGAAAAGATGCTAAGTCCGCCACCTATTGCCATTGAACGTTTGCTTCTATCGAACCAGCAAGAAGTCAAGAAGCATAATCCCGAAAGTGCAAACAGCACAAGGAAAGCTCCTACGTTGAGCAAAATCAGTGCCTTATATGTTATTCCCGTTTCTGCCGCTCCGACTATGGCAAGACAAATGCAACTTGTGACCGTTGTGCAAGCAAACATTACAAACAGTGAGCCAATAAGGAATAGTGCCTGAGTGAATACAACTGTTTGACGTTTGGTCGAGGTTGATAAAACGTACGCCATAGAACCGCTGTCAACCTGCCCGGCAATCAAGTTATTTGATGCCATTATCATATAAATAATAGGAAGCAGCAATCCAGCCATTTTATAGAATATTGAACCAACCACAATGCCATAAAGATTTAGTTGACCAATTTCTTCAAGTGCTTGTGCAACCTCTTCTGGCAAAGATGATAACAGACTACCAGAAATATCTCCAATCAGTTGTTCATCTATTTCTTTTACTTTTTCATCATAATCACTTTGCGATTTATCAAGATTTCCAACTTCATATTCAAATCTACCTGAATATTCAATGATGGAATTTGCCGCCAACTGCTTTATTCGTGTGTATGTATATCCAAATGATAAATATTTTATTGGTGATATGTCGTATTTAGCAAGTTCTTCAAGCATTTTGTCTACATTTTCCTGTGCTGTAATATTCCCAGCCAAGAAAATCATTGCACAACTTTGACTTCGTTTTTTGATAAATTCTTGATGTTCTTCACTGCTGAAATACTTTTGAAGTTCTCCGCTTGAGCCTTGCACCTCTTTTAATACAAGTGAATTTATTTCTTCAAAATCCATATATGCCGGAGGAACAGGCTCGTTATTTTTTTGATAAAATTCTTCAAATGCCTCTGAGGTTATTGCACTCATTACGCAGGCAATTAGTTCTTGCTGCTCATTTGAGCCCTGCTGATAACCAAGTTCTGCTGCATATTCTGCAAGTGCCGCAGGCATCAATTCTGTTGAAACCTGAGTATATACTTCCTCCACCCTCGTTTGAACGTCTTGCGATGTTTCAGGCAATTGATTTTCCAATGTTGATACAAATAAATCATCAAATTGCTTCATTCCGTTTGATTGCAACTTAAAATAATTTATTGCCCGACTACTAACCGCCGATTCGATTTCTTGTTGAACAATCTCATCTTCAACGGCATGCACAGTCCTGCCAATGCTGCCAGAACCGCTTATAAGCATAACGCAGGCAAGCATGAAGCAAACTGCAAACGTGATTATTGCCCACATAATCCCATTAGCCTTGCATGATTGTTTAAATAACGCTTTACTAAACATTGTTTTTACCCCCTTTTTCATTCATCAATATATTTTTAAAGTGCTTTTCCAGCGTATATGGAATTTCTGAAATGAATTTCACCGAATACGATTTCAGAACATTTAGCAGTTTGTCTGTATCGTTTGAATTAAGTCGAATTGTCACTTGATTGTATTGTTCCTGTTTGCGAATGATTTGGAATTGTTCACTTAAAAACCGAACATAATCCTTTTCGTCAAGAAATTCAATCTTAAATTCTTTCTCCTTCCTATTTTTTATTTTGTATATGTCCGCAATGTCAACTATATGTCCGTGATTAATTAATGCAACCTTATCACATGTGGATTCAAGTTCCTCAAAAGAGTGGCTGCTTATAAGTATTGTTTTCCCTTTGGCGTGTTCTTCTTTTAAAATGTCAAGAAATGTAACTCGCATCAACGGGTCAAGTCCTGTTGTGGGTTCATCTAAAATTATAATCGGCAAATACGCCATAAGTGCTGCAACAAGTGCTGTTTTTTGCTTCATACCTTTGCTCATTCTTTTTAAATTTGCTCGCACGTCAAGTTGCAACCGTTCAATTAAACTGTTGGCATAACTCATATCTTGCAAACCTAAAAACTCGGCTTGACTTTTTAAAAATTTGGTGCCTGTGCCAAGGTCAGGAAAAGCAATTTCACCTGGCACATAACCTATATTTTTGACTATTTCGCTTGAATGTTCCCATGATGTTAAGCCATTTACCTTAACCTGCCCATCAGTGGGCTTTATAAACCCCAATATGCTTCTGATTGTCGTTGTCTTGCCACTGCCATTGGTTCCAGCAAACCCAATCATTTGACCTTGCTCAATCTTTAAATTTATATCAAATATACCCTTGCCACTTCCATAATCCTTTGTAAGGTGTTCAGTTTCAATTACGCTCACAATGCACCTCCAAAATCTTTATCCTCTTTATAAAATTTCATAAAGTAATCCTCAAGTGATTCCCGTTTGTTGCCAAATTTCACTATTTTGTATTGAGAAAGCAGTGCAATCGTGCTGTTCATATCATCATCTTCTATTGATAAATATAAATTGTTGCCATCTTCATGCAAAATTTGTATGGAATGAATACCATTCGATTGTTTTTTAAAATCTTCTTTCATGTCCTTTGTTAAAAATGATATATCGTAAAACTTTCTTGATGCGTGCTTTAACTCATCGGCTACAAACTGAGAAACAATCTTTCCATCTTTGATGATTGCAATTTTTTCACATGTTTCATCAACCTCAGAGAAAATATGGCTGGATAAAAGTATTGTTTTCCCTCGCTTTTTCTCCTCGTGAATAAACTCAATAAAATGATGTTGCATAACAGGGTCAAGCCCGCTTGTAGGTTCATCTAATATCAATATTTCAGGGTCGTGCATAAACGCCGTGACAACAGCCAATTTTCGTTTTTCGCCCAGGCTCATACGTTTTGTTTCGTTTTTAAGCATTACATCGCCAAGTTCAAACAACTCCCTCAACATTTTCAGTCGCTCGGCATCATGCTTGTTCTGCATATCCTGCATCATCTTCAAAAATTCAAATCCAGTCAAACCTGCCGGCAAGGCAATTTCGCCTGGTATGTATCCAACATGATTTAAAATTTGTGAGTACGCCTCAAATGTTGGCTTGCCTAAAATCAATGTTTCACCACTATCCGGTTTTGAAAACCCCATCAGGTGGCGGATTGTTGTAGACTTGCCCGCCCCGTTTGGTCCAAGGAAACCAAACACCTCACCTTTATCAACCGAAAAACTTACATCAAATACACCTCGCCCGCTTCCATAATCCTTTGTCAAGTTTTTCACTTCTATAACACTCATTTAAACTCCTCATTTTTACATCGTAAAAATCTTTACATTGTTGACTTTTGTTTACGATTTAATTATAATAATGAAAAAAGGAAAAGGTAAACACAGTTTTTTAGATGTTGTAAAAATTTTTACAATGTCGATAAAACTGTTTAAAAGGGGTGGTTATGAAAGTACAAAATTTAAATAATTCTTCACTTAAAACAAGAAAACTTATAAAAGACACATTTATCCAAATGGTCTCAGAAAAAAATAAAATGAGCAAGATTACTGTTAGCGAACTTGTGCAAAGAGCAAATATAAGCAGAGCAACCTTTTATTCTCATTTTGATGATATATATAGTGTTATGGAGGAATTTGAAGAGGAACTGATCGGCAATTTCTTTACAAATGCAAAATTGCTGGCAACAGATAATTATGAAAAATTTTTCGATGAAATTTTCTCGTTCTTGAAACAAAATGATGAGAATTATAAAATGATGAGCCGATCTGATGATGTTCTTTTCTCTGCAAAACGTCTCGCTTTTCTTGCAAAAAATAAATTTTTTGAGATTATCAACAAGTCAACAAAAATAAAAAACAGAGATTATATTGAACTTGATATAAGCATTTTCTTTGACGGGATACTTCTTGAATATGTGAAATATTTGCGTGGAACATCATCCACCACCCCAAACGAATTGCATGATTTTTCATTAAAATGGTATAAGAGATTTATTAAAGAGCGTTGTGGCTAAACTCATAAAAATTATAAAAATTTCAATAAAAATGCGAAAATTTAATAAAAAATTCAAAATTTTGGCAAAAATTCATAAAAAAATAGGCAATTTTCTCTTTTGCCTATCTTTTTTCTCAACCTTATGCAAGTTTTTCTTTTTCAATCATATCCTTAGCTTTTAAATACTTTTCAGCCACTTCAAGAAGATATTTTTCCTTGCCCTTTTCGTCCAATTTGGTGAGCACCTTATCTTCCATAAGCCGTGCGATTGGATTTAAAACATCTTCTTGCGTGTTTAATAATTCTCTCACTCTTTCAACAAATTCGCTATCATCATTGCTTACAATCTTTATTCTCGCATCATAGCCATTTTTGTTTATCATTCTGTTTTTTGCCCTCATTGCCAAAACTTTTAACATATTTCCACTACTTTTCATCTTTTCTCCTTTTTACATTTTAAGTGTACAATAATATTACAAAAATACAAACGCTAAAATTCAGATTTTCAGTCGACCTTTGTCTTATATTGTTGCTTTAGAATTAAAAATTTTTGCCTATTTAAAAATAAATGCTTTTTTTATTTTGCTTTTTTGAAAAAATATGATAATATAATAAAGATAAGTTAATCGTAAAATAAGGAGTAAATATGGCAAACGTTATAAGAAACATGAATTTTAAACCTATAATTGAAAAAGTCGATTATCAAAGAATGGCAGAGCCTCAACCAAACGCAACAATCAATATGCGTGTATGGGACGACCTTTCCATTCAAAGATTAAGAAGTGATGCAGTTAAAGTCACCGTTCAAAGAAATGTAAAACCAGAACCAGAATGTATCTTTTCCATTGAAGTTGCACTAAGCGTTGAAGTGATTATAAACACTTCCGAATATGATCAACTTGATGATGCAGAAGAATATTTCAAGACATCGCCTGTTGCAAGAGTTTTGGCTTCAAATATTGCAACTATTATGGCTGAACTTACATTGCACTCACAAATAGGACCTATGATTACCTCCCCTGTTTGTCAATTTCCACAATAAAATTAAATTAAAAGAGGATTTGTGTTATGTTGATTGCATTTATTGTAATAATTGGTTTATTTTTTGTATTTTTGATTGCGTCTTATTTTTTAAGTCGCAAAAGATATTCCCTTAATGTTGAGAATAGTGTTGTCACCGTCACAACAAGCGGCAGCAAGATGCGTGTCTTTATAAACGACAAACCTTATAAAGAATACATTTCACCACCCCTCATTCATGGCGTAAAATATCCAATCACTGTGAATGAAAAAGAATACACATTAAGTTGTCAAAGTTCTGGACTAGGATATAAATTGAAAGTGGAAATTTTGGATCAAGATAAAGTTGTGGCAACAAATGGTGTAAAATTAAAAAATTCTGAAAAGAAATAATAAATAGGTGTTGTAAAGTGTAAAAGCCTAAAAATTTATAGGTCGCACTATACAAACACCTTTTTTTAATAATTTATATATTTTTTACATTATTTTTATAAAATTTTCAATAATTATTTGTAAATATATGCAAATTATACTAAAATAATAAAGGCAAAGCATTGTAATAAAAGGAGAAAATATTATGAAAAATCTTATTGCATTCTTCTCTCATGCGGGAGAAAATTATTTCCCCGGCGGATATAGAAATCTCACTGTAGGAAACGCTGAAATCATTGCCAATAAAATAAACAAGTTGATTGATGCGGAAATGTTTAAAATTGACACTGTGCGAATATATTCAAATAGTTATGAAAAATGCTGCGAAGAAGCAAAGGAAGAACAACGCAAAAATGAACTTCCAGAACTTAAAAATTATCTTTCATCAATTGCACAATTTGATAGAATAATCTTGATTTATCCTTGTTGGTGGGGAACTATTCCACAAGCAGTTTTGACGTTTTTAAAACATTACAATTTTGATAATAAATCAATTTTGCCAATTTGCACCCATGAGGGAAGCGGAATGGGACGAAGTGAAAGAGACATCGTAAGAGCCTGCCCGAATGCAACTGTTGAAAAAGGCGTTGCCATTCAAGGCGTAAATGCTGAAACTTGCGATAATCTTTTAAATGAATTATTTAAATAATTTTAAAAATTTAGCAAAAATTCTTTAAAAATTGTAAAAAATCAAATATTTTTATTAAATTTAATTAAAATTTCTAAATTTATTAAATTTTTCCGGATTTTTTAATTTCCGATTTATTAAATTTTTGTTCTATTTGATATTTTTTGTGATTTCTTTCTATTTGATTTTAAATCTATTTCATAATCATTAAAAAACATATTGCATATTTACAATATGTTTTTTCTATAAAAATTTTTAAGTTGTTGCAAATTGGCTGTTGTAAATCTCTGCATAAAATCCATTTTGTGCAAGCAACTGCTGATGATTGCCCTGTTCAACAATATCCCCGTCTTTCATAACAAGAATTATGTCGGCATTTCGGATTGTGGATAATCGGTGAGCAATCACAAACGATGTTCTGCCCTTTGTTAAATTATCCATTGCATCTTGGATTATAAGCTCGGTTCTGGTGTCAACCGATGATGTTGCCTCATCTAATATAAGAAGTGGTGAATCCTTAATCATTGCACGTGCTATTGTAAGTTGTTGTTTCTGCCCTTCAGATAAGTTAAGACTATCATTTAACATTGTATCATATCCATGCGGCAGGGTTTCTATAAAATGTTTAAGCCCAACAGCCTGACAAACTTCATCTAATTTTTCATCAGGTACATTTTCTTTATTAAACACTAAATTTTCACGTATTGTACCTTCAAAAAGCCATGTATCCTGCAAAATCATATCAAATAGTGCTTGAACATCATTTCTTTTCATATCTTTTGTTGATACACCATCAATAGTTATATCCCCGTTGCAATCATAAAAACGCATAAGTAAATTTACTATCGTTGTTTTACCCGCACCTGTCGGCCCGACAATCGCAACTTTTTGCCCTGACTTCAATGCAACTGAAAAATCATGAATTATTGTCCTATCCGGAGTGTAACCAAAGTTTACATGCTTAAATTCCACATCACCTTTAACTGTAGTAAGGACTTTTGTCTTTTCATCCTCGCTTTCCATTTCTTCCGTTTCCAAAAATTCAAAAACTCTTCTCGATGCTGCAGAAGCCTGTTGAAACGAAGTCATTGATTGAGCAAATGTTGATAATGGTTGAGAGAAAAGTCTTGCATAAAGTATAAATGAAGCTATTGTTCCAAGTGTTACCACAGTGCTACCATTTACAATCAATGCCACACCATCAATAAATATCAGTGCATATGATAAATTGCCAACAAAACCCATTGCAGGCATCATCATACCAGATAAAAATTGAGATTTTTTGTTGTCAACATATAAGTCGTTGTTTGTTTTGTTAAATTTCTTGGTCTCGTAATTTTTACCGCCAAATGCCGCTACAAGATTGTGATTTGTGTATACTTCCTCAATTTGACCATCCATTATACCTAAATCAACTTGTTTGCGATTGAAATACTTTTGAGAGCGACGTAAAATTATCCCCATGAATAGGAAGCCAAACAATGATGTTGCAATGGTCAAAAGAGAAAGCACCCAATTTGATATAAACATCTTTATTATTACGCCTAAAAATAATGTAAATGCACTTACAAGATTTGCAGTGCTTGAACCAAGGGTTTGACTTATAATGTCAATATCGTTTGTAACTCGGGAAAGTAAGTCACCCTTTGTGGTTGTATCGAAATATTGCAACGGCACTTTGCTTATCTTTTTATTTATAGTCGAACGCAGGTTTTTTGAAACTTTTTGCGTGACTGTTGCCATAATAAACTGGCTTATATATCCAACTACCGCACCGACAACAAATAAAATTATCAAAGTTACGCACAAATCAACAAACTTATCCATATCTACACCAGCAGGACTTGTTACACTGTCCTTTAATGCGTTTGTTAATTCCCCTACTTTTTCAGGGCCTATAATTGTACAAATGGCACCCCCGATTGCAAATATTACTGCAATTATGAAAAAAGGAAGGTATTTTTTACAAAAAATCGCAAGTTTTTTAAGTGATTTTACATCCAACTTCTCTTTTGGCATATTATTCATTTTTCTCATTGGTCCTGGCATACTACAATTCCTCCTTGCTTAATTGTGACAACGCAATCTCTTTATATACAGGACAATTTTCTATTAAATCATCATGTTTTCCAAGTCCTACAATTTGCCCTTTGTCAAGCACCAATATCTTGTCTGCATTTTTGATTGTTCCTATACGTTGTGCCACAATTATCACTGTTGTACCCTGTAAATTTTCCTTTAATCCCTTTCTGACAAGCATATCGGTTTTATAATCTAATGCAGAAAAAGTATCGTCAAATATCACAATCTCGGCATTCTTAAACACCGCCCTTGCAATTGATAATCTTTGTTTTTGTCCGCCCGAGAAGTTTGTTCCGCCCTGTGCAACTTCGGCATGAATACCTTTATCAATATCATTCACAAAATCTGCTTTCGCAATCTCCAACGCACGCTTTATTCTTTCATCATCATCTTCAATCTCTTCTGCACAACCATATGTTACATTTGATTTTATATCACCCTTAAATAACGCTGCTTTCTGCGGTGCTATTGATATTTTCTTTTGCAAGGTTTCCTTTTTGTACTCCTTTATATTTACTCCATCAAGCAAAATTTCACCTTTTGTTGCATCATAATATCGCGGAATTAGATTTATAAGTGTTGTTTTACCTGAACCGGTTGCACCTATGATTGCAAATGTTTCACCCTGTTTTATCTTAAAATTTATATTTTCAATACAAGCTTCATTGCCATCTGCATAGGAAAATGATACATTTCTAAACTCTATCTCACCTTTTACATCAGTTTGCGGATCACTATCTGGATACTGTATGCAAGGCTTTGTATCGAGAACTTCCATAATACGCTTGCCGGAAACAAGAGTTCTTGGCAAAAGCACAAATATCATTATAAGCATCATAAACGCACCGACAACCTGTCCCGCATATTGTGAAAAAGCAACCATGTCTCCTATTACATTTCCTCTTGCAAGTATTAGTTCTTCTGGCGAAGATGCAACAACATTATTAATTAATATGGCAGCAATCCAATAAATTGCTATTGAAAGTCCATTCATACACATCGTCATCACTGGACTCATAAATCCCATTGTCCTTGCTGTAAACAAGTGGTTTTTAGTGACATCTGTATTGACTTTTTCAAATTTATTTTCTTGATATTCGTCGGCGTTGTAAGCACGTATTACACGTACGCCTGTTATATTTTCTCTTGTTGCGTTGTTGAGGTCGTCAGTAAGTTTTTGTATTTTTTTGAACTTTGGATAGCATAACCCTATTATTAATGCAAGCATAACAACAATTACAACAACAGTAATCACAACGGCCATGGACCATTTAATATCGGTGACCGAAATTTTACAAATTGCCCAAATTGCCATAACTGGTGCTTTTATTAAAACTTGCAAACCCATTGCAACAAGCATTTGCATTTGAACTACATCATTTGTGGTTCTTGTAATAAGGCTAGGTGTAGAAAATTTGTTTATTTCCTCATTGCTGAAACTTGTGATTTTGTCAAACATTTTTATTCTTAATGTTTTAGCAAAATTTGCGGCAACCTCTGCAACAAAATATCCACAAATTATTGCCGCCGCTAAACTTCCCGCCGCACAAGCGACCATAAGTCCACCATTTTTTAATACTTCTTTCATATTTACCGTTCCAACAGATACAGTTGTTGAAAGTTTATTGCTAAATTCAGGCATAGTAATTTCAAGCCATACTTGAAAAACAATCAGCCCGACACTGATTGCGATATAAATCCAATCTTTTTTTGTTAAATATTTAAAAATTTTAAACATAAAATCACCTATTTATTTAAATTATTTGCATTTTTGGTTATAACTTCAAAACACTTGTGCAAAATTATTCTATCTTCTTCCGTCAATCCGGCTAATAGTTTTGCACGCATCTCTTTATTTTTGGCAATGGATTTTTTTACAACTGTGATTGCTTTATCAGTAAGAGAGAGGTTTATAACCCGTCTATCATCCTTGTTCTCTTTACGTTGTATGTAGCCCATTTTCACGAGATTATCAATATGAACGGAAATTGTGTTTTTCTTTATATAACATTCCCTTTCTATATTAGTAGCGGTCACTTCACCCTCCCAGACATAAATGAATATCAAAATATCTATGTCAGTTGGCGTCAGCCCAAACTCACTCCCGATTTTTTCGTTTATCCTTTGCCTAATCAAAAAGAAATTTCTAGTGAAGTTTAGAAGTTCATTTTCTTTCATTTATTCCTCACAAAAAATAGTTCAAAATTGAACTATTTATAATGATACTATTTTATATGTTGTTTGTCAACAAAAATTGCAAAAAATTATTGAAAATTTTTAATCCACAAAAAGCACATAAATCTGCCGAAATTTTTAAACTTTATTCCCGCTTCTCCTACTGAAAATCACAAATTTTTTTGACAATTTAAAGATAATTAATAAAAAAATGCAAAAAAATTGCATTTTTCTCACTTTTTTCATTTATTTTTGAATTTCAGCAATCAATCATCGTTTATTTCATCTACAATTACATCAGCCCAGCACTATTATTTATTACCCCAGCAAGTTTTTCATCAACCCGACAACAATTAATTCGTCAACTAGACACTGATTATTTCATCAACAACCGCCTCGATACGGCTATCATGCGAAATAACAATGACTATCTTATTTCGGTTTTTTAACCGATTTATTTCATTAAGAACTTTCTGTACATTTTTCTCATCAAGTTCATTTGTTGGTTCATCAAGAAAATATATATCCGCATCACGCGATAAGGCACGGATAAAATCTATACGCTTTTTTTCACCGCCTGATAGTTTGGCACGAACGTCTATACCAGATTCTTCACGATTGATAAGTTTTTGAATGTCGAACTCTTTAACTAGTCTTTCTCCCTCACTATTGATTTTTTCTTCAGGATAACATAGATTTTTCTCTATGCTCCTATCAAATAAAATGGAATCTTGAAACATGTATGAAATTTTATCTGTATGTTCCGAAAGTGAAGTCAATGGAAATTTGTCGTTAACCATAATTTGCCCTGTTTTTAACTCTTTCAAACCACACAGTGCATTTACAAACGTTGTTTTCCCGCTGCCACTTTGTCCTGTTATCAAATAAATTTTTCCGCTTTCAAAACAACCATGATATGTATTTTTAAATTTGCCGAGTTTAACTTGCATGTCCAGCACTTCAAGTTTGGTTATATGTTCATTATTAATTGCACTATCTTTATCATCCCGTGCCTGTTTTAATGTTTCCTTGGTCGGATTGAGTTTTTCAAGATTACACAGTTTTATAGCAGAAGATTGAATGTCCCCAATTTGCCAGCCCCAATTTTCAATTGTCGTTTGTATATCTGCTAAAATTGTGAAAATCATTGATATTGATGCAACCGCCTCAGCCGTTCCGTTTCTTGAAACAAAAAGCCAAACTGCAATTCCTATCGATAAATATTCAAGCCCAATTATTGCAATCCAATACCAAAAACCAATTTTTGCACGTTTTTTATGGAATTTATAAAAAATTTTGTTTAAAAAACTAAGATGTTTTGTTTCCTCCAAGTTGGATTTCAGCATCGTGATAAGTGAAACATTTTGAGCCGCCGTTAAAATCTGATTGTTTACTTTCGCACTTGTCTCTTCAATCTTTTCAACAATTGGATTTTGAAGTTTAAGTCGAATGAAGATTATTAAGAATATCCCCGCAATCATTCCAAATCCAAGCAAACCAATTGTCCAATCAAGCGAAAATAATACTGCAACATTTATTAACACGGCAAGCATATTGATAACAACATTCCAACAAAATGGCTCTATAAGATTATAAACACATTCTGTGGCATTTCGGACAATGTAGTTGACTTCACCAAGCGTCATTCCATAATCTAGATTTTTTCTCTTTTCAAGCAATAAATCCTGCGCTTTTATATTTACTACACAAATCATTCTTCTTGCAAAGATGTCTATAACATAATAGTGCAGCATACCTAAAATCCACAAACCAAAATTTATTCCAAGTAAGATGCAAGTTATTGCAACTGTGGACAAACTCGACAAATCGATAAACAATAATTTGACCGTTTCGCCGGCTAGACTCGCAAGCACAAGAGGTGGAACAATATTAAAAAACATCCATGCAAGTGCTGAAACCCATGAAAAAGCAAAAAAACAAACAAAAATTATTCGTTCTTTTGAGCCCATTAACTTCCATAATAATTTTAAACTTTTAAATATTCCTACTTTTGTCTCTTTCATCTATCCAACCCGTTTGCTGTTATAATCATGTTGCTAACACAAATTGCTGCTTTAATGTCTCCCCTCTCATTGATTTAATCAAACATTTTACTTTGATCAAACTTTGTTTGGTTGTAATATTATCATTTTAACAGCGCCTTTGATTTTTTAAAATTACAATCATCTATTTATAAAGCATATTTGTTTTAATAAAGTAACAATTTGTTTGATTAAAATATCAACTTATTTTAATTGTAAAGTAACAATTATTTAATTTTTATGTGTCAACATATTTGATTTTTCTTCAAATTTATCTTCTATCAATAAAAAATGTAGCGTGATTAAAAACGCCACAAAGGTTTACCAACCAGCAAATTTAAACTTGCTTGCTTCACATTATTTGTGAATGTTTTTTATGGTGCACCAGCGAAAAACCAATTTGAATAATCAATTTTTTAATTTCCTTTTTAAAAATTCTTAATATGTCTAATTTCTATGCTTGGAATTGTTATTTCATGTGGCATATCAAACACATATTTGATAGTTTTAGCCACTTCATCTGGCGAAAGACCTAATTTCATTATTTCTTGCGGGAGTTCGTCTTTTGCTCGAATATAAAAGTTTGTTTTGATAAGCCCCGGGCAAACATCAGTGATTTTCACATTATGTTTTGCCAGATCTCTTTGAATTGCTTTGCGATATTGATAACTGCCATGTTTTGACGCATTGTAAACAGGACAAAATTCTTCCGTTTCAACAGCACTTTGAGAGTTGACATTGATTATTTGACCTTTTTTGTTTTTGATTAAAATAGGCGCAAAAGTTGTAATCATAGCGATTGTGCCAAAGGTGTTTGTATCGAGCAAATCTTTAATTCTTTCAAGGGTGTTTATTTCAGCAAAATGTTTGTCGTTTAATTGTGAAATTTCGCCTTTTGTCCAAACGCCCGCACAATTGATGATTGTGTCAAGGCTCGCAAAGTTTTTCTCTACATAAGCCTTTAATTCATTTATTTTGTCAATGTTTGTTATGTCACAAACAAAATATTCTGCATTCAAATTTTGTGCTGTTTTCTTTAAATTCTTTTCATCACGATCAACAAGCAAAAGTTTTTCATTCTTCAACAGTTTTGCTGTTGCTTTTCCTACACCATCTCCGGCACCAGTAATTAAAACGTATCTCATAACAATCTCCTGCAAATCAATTAAAACATAATATAATTTGTTTTTTATCATATTTTCAATATTTTTCTATTCTTTATGTTTGATATAAAAAATCTAAATCAAATACATGATTCAATTTAGATTTGTAGTGGCGCTCCCAGAAGGACTCGAACCCTCGATAATCGATCCGAAGTCGATTGTGATATCCACTTCACCATGGGAGCATAATTGTAATCACCATTTATATTATACAACAAAACTCACCTTTTGCATAGCAATTTTTTAAAATTTTTTGTAACATTTTGTGTCGTTACAGAATACATACTCTTGAGAGGGAATATGGAATATAATGATGATCAAATTTTATCCTTGCAAGATTATGAAAAAATCGCAAGAGCCTATGCAAATGGAGTAAGAAACTTCAAAATTATTTCACTTGACAATGAAGAATCTCAAAAATTGATAATTCCGATTTTTGAACTTTTATACTCAATTAAAAGTTGCCTTTTTTCACTTGGCGGCTTTCTTGGAACAAGCAAATTTTATTCATTAAATGAACGCCAAATAAAAAAATTGGCCATTATGCTCGATTATAACGAACAACCCGACACACAGCATGCACCAAGAGATAAAACAAGGTGTTTATTGAAATTTTTATCAAATGAACTTGTTTTAATTAAAAATCTATCAAATTTTGCTGAAAAAAGCAATTATGAGCGGCAAATAAGAGAAATTATTGATGCACGGCTCACACTGCTAAGTCAAATTTTAGATGGATAACAAAAAAATCCTATTAAAGGATTTTTTTATTTTTTAGTAGCGTTATGATTTTAAATAATTTATAGTGTCTGGTATTGCGTCTTCTATATTTTTACGTAAATTTATATCATATTCTTTTTTGTATGGCAAATATTCATCTTTTGATTCCATTAAATCAACAGGAAAACAATTGATCCTTTTCACAATTGTCTTGCAAAGTGCCTTGCCTAAAACATATAGAGAATTGTAATCATCTATATCATTTTTGTATACAATTGTGTTATAGTCACCTGATGACATTATATTATCAATCGCAAAGCCTATCAAAAACTGCAATTTTTCAATTGCAAATTCATTTCCGCGTGCAGCTGAAAGCAATTCCCAATTGATATATTTCACATAGTTTTCTTTTAACAAACCGCTTATGCCCGTTTTATAATAATAGGCAAGCAAATCCATTGCTATCGGATCTTCAGAGGCAGCCAAATATTTGACATAATTAAACTCATCATTAAATGTCTCAGGCTTCTTCTGGATAATTTCATTCATAGTTTTTCGAGTTTCAGTAAATCCATTGAGGGCTTCTTCATAATAAATGAAAGGCAATCTTTTTAATCTGCTCATATTCACTCCTTTTTCTTTTATTATAACATAAATTTTCTCTACAACAAATAAATTTCTTCTATTTTATTAAATTTTATTTTTATTTTCGATAATTTTGAAAAAATCATCATAGCACGCTCTTGGAGTTGCTTTATGTTCTTTCAAAAGCGTTTTAAATTTTTCAATTGCAACCCAAGCGGCTTGTTCCACCTCGCTTTCTTGAATTTTTATTTGTTCTAATGGAATATATTTCTCCAGCACATATATGTAATCAAGTTCATTTTCTATAAAGTTCTCATTGTAAACTTCATTTCGCCAATATTTGCCAAGCAAAACAAAGTTTTCATTGCTTAAATCAACCCCAAGTTCTTCTTTTGTTTCTCTTAAAAGAGATTGCATAATTTCATCTCCGGCCTTAACGTGCCCTGCCGTTATGTCCCAAAGACCTGCATTTTTCTCTTTCTTAAATGAACGTTGCTGCAAAAGAACACTGTCTCCATAATATATTATTACACCACACGCATGGTGCCTAAGTCCAAGTTTGTGAATAATTTTCCGATCTTCACTTTCACCGGTAGGCACTCCACGCTCATCTAACAAGTCTAATTTTTCCATTGTTTTAATCCTTATTTTTCATTTTTAATTAAATTTTTTACGCTTTTTTGAGATTTTTTATTAAATTTTTACACTTTTTCAATACTTTTTATCAAATTTTATTAAATTATCTAAATTTTCTCATGGAACGTTCTTGCAATAACTTCCTCTTGATGTGCCCTAGAAAGCCTATTGAAATTGACGGCGTAACCCGACACGCGAACAGTTAATGTCGGATATTTTTCAGGATTGTTCATTGCGTCAATTAATTTTTCCCTGTCAAGCACATTCACATTAAGATGTTGTGCGCCTTGAACAAAGTAACCATCAAGCATACTTACAAGGTTGCTTATCCTGTTGTTCATATCCTTGCCAAGTGAGTTTGGCACAATTGAAAAGGTGTTTGAAACGCCATCTTGACAACAATCCACATATGGCAACTTTGCCACCGAATTTAAACTTGCAAGAGCACCTCGAATATCCCTGCCATGCATCGGGTTTGCCCCTGGAGCAAATGCCTCTCCTTCCTTTCGTCCGTCCGGTGTTGCACCAGTCTTTTTCCCATACATAACATTTGAGGTTATGGTGAGTACGGACAATGTATGCTTTGCATTACGATATATTTTATGCTTTTTTAGTTCCCCAATAAAATATTTTACCACGTCAACCGCCAATTTATCAACCCGATCATCATCATTACCATATTTTGGAAATTCACCATCAATTTTAAAATCAACGGCTATACCACGTTCATCTCTTATCGGAGTAACTTTTGCGTATTTTATTGCAGAAAGTGAATCGGCAACGACTGAAAGTCCGGCAACACCAAATGCCATAAATCGTTTTAAATTTGTATCGTGTAACGCCATTTGTCCTGCCTCATAGGCATATTTATCGTGCATGTAGTGAATTATATTTAATGCGTCAACGTAAGTTTTGGCAATTTTTGAAAGAATTTTATAATATCCGTCCTTTACTTTATCAAATTCAAGCACATCACCATTGTATGGTTTTACCCCCTCAACCACTTCTACACCGCTTTTCTCATCTTTACCGCTGTTGATGGAATATAACAAAGCCTTTGCTAAATTACATCTGGCTCCGAAAAATTGCATTTGCTTACCAACTTTCATTGCTGAAACACAGCATGCAATTGCATAATCATGGCCATACACAGGCCTCATTACATCATCACTTTCATATTGAATAGCGTCCGTCAATATGGAAATTTTGGCACAAAACCTCTTAAAATTTTCAGGAAGATTTACGGACCATAACACGGTTAAGTTTGGTTCAGGTGACGGGTCGAGATTTATAAGGCTATGTAAAAATCTATAAGAGTTTTTGGTGACTAAACTATGTTTTTTATCACGCATCCCTCCTATCGACTCTGTCACCCATGTTGGATCGCCGCCAAAAAGTTCATCATATTCTGGAGTACGCAAATGGCGTACAAGCCTCAATTTGATAACAAATTGATCTACAAGTTCTTGTGCTTCTTCTTCGGACAAAAGTCCTTTCCGCATATCTCTTTCTATATAAATGTCCAGAAAAGTTGAAGTTCTTCCTAGGCTCATTGCCGCACCGTTATTTTCTTTTACTGAAGCAAGATAACCAAAATATGTCCACTGAAAGCCCTCAAACGCATTTTTTGCCGGTTGTGAAATGTCGTAACCATACGTGCTTGCCATCTTTTTCATTCTTTCAAGTGCCCTAATTTGTTCACTTACTTCCTCTCTCGTTCTTATTGCCTCTTCACTATCAATTTTTAACAATTTCTCGCTGAATAAATCCCTCTTTTTTTCTTCTATCAATCTATCAATTCCATAGAGGGCAACCCGTCTGTAATCACCTATAATCCTACCCCGCCCATAAGCATCAGGCAATCCGGTAATCAATCCCGCACTTCTTGCACGTCTTATTTCAGGTGTATAGCAGTCAAAAACTCCATCGTTATGAGTTTTTCGCATCATTGTTTTGAAAAAGTTTTCTGTTTTTTCGTCTAATTTTTTATTATATGCACCAAGTGCATTATCAACCATTCTTATGCCGCCAAATGGATTTACTATCCTTTTCAGTGGCTTATCTGTTTGTAATCCAAAAATAACCTCATTTTCCTTATCAATATACCCCGCAGGAAAACTATCTATTCCAGACAAATGTTCAAGGTCAACATCTAAAAGATGAACTTTTCTTTCTTTTTTTAATAAAATTTCACATTTTTTCCATACTTTTGCCGTTTTTGCACTTACACCGGTCAAAAAAGAATCATCTCCGCAATATTCTTTGTAGTTGTTGTCTATAAAATCAGAAACATTTATTTCTTTTCTCCATTTTTCGCCTCTAAAACCCGTCCAAAACTCTTCCATATACGCCTCCTCTATAAAATAGTATATCACATGCACCCATTTCTAAACAAATAAAATTACCAAATTAATTAAGTATTAACATTTTATATAAATTAGTGTTTTTTCTTGACTTAAAATTAAAAATATGTAAACTATCTATTAGAGGTTGAAATGAGACTTACTAAAAACATTTATATCGTATTTATAATCACTCTTGTACTTGTTTGTGCCATATTTTTCATTGATTTTATAAAATCACCTGACCTGCCAACAAAAATCACTACTCATGATTACATCATTTATTCTATAAAATCAATCGATGACGGCAAGTTTGACAAAACGATTGCTTATGAAACAAACTATAAAAAATTGGGACTGAACGACACTCAACAACAAAGTTTACAAGAAACGTTAAAAGAAAAACTTTTGAGCATTAAGGAACAGGAAAAAAGTGCATATGTAGAGAAATTTGCAAATGATGGCAATTTCAATCCTGATCAAGAAATTGAATTTATAACAATTGATGAGAATAATTTGGTTGGTTATACTGTAAGATTTTCATCTTTGGAAACTTTCAACTATTTCTATGGCGGTTTCAAAAGGGAGACTAAAAACGGTGCTTTCGTTGATAAGCTTATCCAAAAAGGCAATTACCCCATGTCAAACAACGACGAACAAATCTTGAAAAACACATTTATTGAAACAGTTGACACGCTTGTCGGCATTGATGTAACAGAAAAATATGATCCAATAATCTACTATGAATATGTGGCTTTGAGTGCTAATGGACAAACAAACGCACATCAAGTTTCAACAGATTCAAATGGATACACACATTATATTTGGATTGGCAACCGCTTTGATAAATCTAATGATACGATTATTCAATTTAACACGGTAAATTATTGGTTATGGATCCTTTTAGCCCTTGCACTACCTCTTGTTGGTATGTCCATAGCAATTATTGTGGCTGTGGTAAACGATAAAAAACATAAAGAAAATCATTTATAAATATTAAAAATATGTGAAATTTTATTATATTTTCATTAAATTTCGGGAATTACTAAAAAAAATATTGTACCGCCTCAAATAAAGAGTTGGCGGAAGATTTATACAACACTTCAATTAAGATAGTAACAACGAGAACCGCGTCAACAACGGCAAAAAGATATAAAAATCATAATGAATTTGAGAGCATCACTGCCATATATAATCTCAATGCCATATATTCTATTGCCAGCATGTATTCTTACAATATATTCTCTCACCGGCTTATATTCTCATACCGGTGCACATTCTCTCACCAATGTATAATCTCTAACCATCAAAGTCGGCAACATATATCTGTAACATATAAATTAATGAATTATAAAAATTTGACACAAAAAAAGTGACATTTTAAATGTCACTTTCTTTATTTTTAATTTATCGAGTTCTCAAAGCCTTTTTACTTTTTTGAAAATTATTCAGCATCTGGGTTTTCTGCTTTCAATCTTTCAATTGCTTCTTGGAGAGTCTTGATATCTTGCTTAATTTGTGTGTTTTGACTTGACAACAAGTTGTAGATTTGTTCAAGCAAAGGATATCTTTCCTTGTTTGCTTCCATAACTTCGTGGCAGTGTTGAACAGACAATTTAAGTCCATCAAGTAAGTCAAGGTCTTCGGCAAGTTTTTGAGCCTTTTCTTCATCTATATCTGCATAGTTGTTTACACCATACAATACAACTTTTTGCTTAGCAACCATTGCTTCTTTTCTTCTCAATTTCTTTTCGTCACTTTCAAGATTGTTCTTAACTCTTCTAAGAGGAATGAATTCTTTCTTGTTTTTACGAAGGTCTTTTTCATTTTGCTTTAACCTTTCTTGCTCTTCTACAAGTCTTCTTTCAAGTTCTTCAAGTGAGAAGTTTGCAACTAAAGCATCTACGCCGTCAGCCTTTGCTTGGTCAAAAGAAATGTCTGCTGCTCTTTGAACTGTAGGATTTTCCTCAACCGGAGTTTCCTCTACTGGAACTTCTTGCTCGGCAGTTTCTTCAACTTGTTCTTCTGCTGGCTCTTCCTCTGGTTCTTCCTCTTCAGTGGTCTCCTCTGTTTCTTCTACCGGAGTTTCCTCTGCTGGTTCTTCAACAACTTCCTCAACTTGTGGTTGTTCACTAAGATCTACTACATCGGCTTCTTCATCCGCTGTTTCATCATTTTCCTCTTGCATTCTTGCAAGTCTTTCAAGAAGCTCTTTTCTTCTCTGTCTTATGTACTCAGATGTATCATCAACATCATCTGTCTCTTCTTGCTCTGGCTCTTCTGCCTCTTCCTCAGGCTCTTCTTCAGGTTGCTCAGTTGTTTCTTCTTCAACTGGCTCCTCTTCTTTTTCCTCTTCCTCGTTTCCGTTGTACAAAACAGTTGCGATTGCAGGATCATTTCTTGCCTCTTCACTGTTTTCAAGAGCGTTTACACGATCTTCCAACTCTTTTTGTTCTTTGCGTTGTTTCTCTTTTACAGCATCAGAATCTTTCTTCTTTCCAGAAATGCTCATTAGTAAATCGCCCATAAAGTAGAGAAGAAATCCTCCAGCTACGATAATTCCAAGAACAACAACTACCGCAATAATTACTGAACTCATCATAAATTTTACACTTCCTTTTAATAATTTTTGGCTTCGCTTATCTATTTCGACCGCCATTGTTTTTTGGTGGAGACGGCGGGAATTGAACCCGCTTCCGAAAAACTTTTTTAAGATTTTTCTACATATTTAGTATATGCTTTATTTTTAATTTATAGTTAAGCCATACACAACTTTCTATAAACGAGCCTTTTTTGTTTGCACATAATATAAAGACAAATTTTTATGTGCAGTGTCGCCCTTAATCATCCCCGAACTTTCACCGAGCGAATTTGAAAGTGGAGAGGTTGAACTTTTGTCAACCAAATTTTTCTAGTTACGCAGCTACAGCAAGGCTTGGCATGCGAACTACTTTGTTTTCGTTTGCGTTTAATTTGCAATTGCCCGTTTTAGGTGAGAGCACACCATATGCTTTACGTCTTAAAAAATGCTCCCCGTCGAAACCAATAACGCCCCCGCAATTGAGAAAGTTATTCGTTTTTGACAACTCGGTCGATGTCCCTTTGGATTGCCCTTTCCTTCAGGACTTCTCTCTTATCATAAAGTTTTTTACCTTTTGCGAGCCCTATTTCAACTTTTACCTTGCCTTTGTTGAAATAAACCTTAGTTGGCACAATGGAAAAGCCTTTTTCCTTGACTTTTCTTTCAAACTTGAGTATCTCAACTTTATGTAAGAGTAGCCTTCTTGGTCGCTTTGTCGAACTATCGGACACCGAATTATCTTGTGCAATGTAGCAGTTTTTTAAAATAGCTTCGCCGTTTTTTATTTCGACATAACTATCACTTAAACTTATTTTTCCATTGCTCACAGATTTTATTTCGCCGCCTTTAAGTTCAATACCGGCTTCCATCAGGTCTGAAACGAAGAAATTGTGATAAGCGTTTTTGTTATTAGTTATTATCTTCATCTCGACTCCTATTATAACACTATTTTTTATATTTTTCAATACCCTAAATCAATTTTTTAATAAAAATCTTAAAATTTTGTAAAATTTTTTATTTTTTTGAATTTTTTAGGATATTTTAACCATCATTTTCGACTTTTTTGCCTTGTTTTTTAATTTTAACTTTCATTTTACTCTTGAAATAAACCTTACAAAATCAAAGTCTATCTTTCTTGTAAACACATTAGCAGCGGTGAGTTTAACTTCAACCCTATCACCAACCGCAAAGGCCATGGAGTTGCCCTTTAATTTTAATTGTTTTTCAAACAATAATATTCCGCTATCTGGTAAATTTTCAATTCTAATCAATCCCTCAACCGTGTTATCGAGTTCAACGAAAAAACCAAAATTAGTTACCGAAGATATTATTCCCTCAAAATTTTCACCTATTCGATCTTTCATCAAATATGCTTTCCAAAGGTCGTCAATGTCACGTTCTGCTTTATCGGCATTTTTCTCGGTTAAACTTGACTGCAAACTTGCTTCATTTGTGAAATCTTCGAGTTCATAAATTCTATTTTCGCTCAATTTCCCCTTTCTTAAACACTCTTTGATTATTCTATGAATGGTCAAGTCTGGGTATCTTCTTATTGGTGAGGTAAAGTGGCAATAATATTTTAAAGCAAGCCCAAAATGTCCGAGACAT
>CANQHL010000004.1 GCA_947623775.1 uncultured Clostridia bacterium | reverse complement strand
CCTAAAAAATTACCAATACCACAACTCGGCTCTAGTATATTTCCCTCTTTGAGTCCCATATTTTCAAGTGCCTTGTCAAGTGACGCCAATTGTTTTTTAAGCAACCCGAAATCAAAGTCCTTATATTTATCACCAAAAAAAATAATACACCCGAATTGACTTAAATTGTCGACAATAAATGGTTTAAATTCAACCGCTTTGTATTGTCTTTGGTTTATTATAACATTTTTCATAATTTCCCCTTTAAAGCCTCAACCTTTTTCGACACGGATAAAGGTGCTTTCCATTTAATCTCTATATTCCAATTGCTGTTTTTATTATATATAAAAAGGCATAAAAAAGTCAAGAAACTTTCATTCCAAACTTGAAAATTAGCGTTTTTAAGCGTAAAATCGTGAAAAAACACAAAAAAAGACGCAATTTTGCGTCTTTTTCATTATTTTTAATGATTTATTTAATAATTTTTCCTATTCATCTTCTTTTACAAATTCATTGTATTGCTTTTCCAATTTGTCTTGTATTCTTCTGCTCATCTGATTTTCTTCTGATTTCATTTGAGCAAATTCATTTCCAATAACATCTTTAAAGAGGTTGCCATATTGTCCAAGTTGTTGCCCTTGTGGCAATTTGTCTTTCAAAAAATCATCTATGAATGAAGACAATTCCTCACTTGTAAGTTGCTCAACAACAACCTTTTTCACTGTGTCTTGTGTAATTTTTTTAACTGCACCCTCGTTTTCTTTCAAACGATTATTCATTTTTTCAAGTTTATACCAATCGTATTTTTCATTGAATATTCCAAGTTGGTCAAAATATTCTTGTGCACCACGTTTTGCATTTGCATATTCCTTTTGCTTATTCGGATCGAAGAAATTGGTTTGAATTTTATAATCATAAACATCATATTCATCTTCTCTCTCTGCATAAGATTGTGCAAAAGAGGTTGATCTTTTTACAAGGTCTTCAAAACTTTCGCTTTCGCCAAAAACAAGCGGAAAATCCTTTCTTATTTGCAAGATTTCCTCATTTAATTGATTTACTTCTGCTGAAGATTTTTGATATCTTTCATCTTTTTCAAGTTTTTCTTTTACGGCATCATCTAAAAATTTAATATAATTCATATTTTCCTCCCATAATATGTAACTAGTTTATCACAATGCGTTTTATTTGTCAAGGCTACAATACAACTCTATGATTTTTGTGTTTTATTAATCTTTTTATCAGATATAAAAAGTGAAATTAAATAAAAAGGAAATTAAATCAAAAGTGAAATTAAATCAAAAGTGAAATTAAATCAAAGTGATTTTGTGCGTCGTGATATTAAAAACTTGCAAACAGACTAAAAACGCCGCTATTACCGAGTATTTGCACTCGAATATGCAGTGCGAAAGGTAAAATTTGGGATAACAATGATGTAAACAATATATCAATAATAATATATTAATGCTATAAAAACCACCCGCCTTAATATAATATCATCTTATACATTACATCACAATTTTTAATATTTTTTGCAATATACTTGCTTTAAAAGTCAATTTGATATATAATCTATGGGTATGATGAAATTTAAAAATAGAAAACTTAACCCCGCCGCTTCAATTGCGCTAGGATTTTTAGGGGTGATTTTAGTTGGAACATTTTTGTTGTGTTTGCCCTTCTCTTCTGCAAGTGGACAATGGGTGCCATTCTTGAACTCGCTTTTTACAAGCACAAGTTCAGTTTGTGTAACCGGTCTTATTGTGGTTGACACATCAATATACTTCTCTCTGTTTGGGCAAATAGTTATAATGCTCTTAATTCAAATCGGCGGACTTGGATTTATTGCATTAACCTCTTTTGTTCTTTTAATGTTTGGCAAAAAGTTGTCATACGGCAATAGAGTTGCAATACAAGAGAGTTTCAACAAGGAAAATAATCAAGGAGTTGTAAAATTTTTAAGAAATATTGTTATTTTTGTGTTTTCAACCGAACTTTTAGGCTTTTTACTTCTTTTGCCATCAATGATAAGCCTATATGGAGCGGGCTATGGAATTTTCCGTGCACTTTTTCTTTCAGTTTCCGCTTTCTGCAATGCGGGATTTAACGTGACCGATTCCCACACAATGGAATTTCAAAGTATTTCCGGATACGCACAAAAAGCACTTATTCTTCTTCCCGTTATGTTTTTGATTGTAATTGGCGGAATTGGATATACAGTAGTTTTTGATATTTCAAACAAATTCACAAAAAATCGCAAAAAGATGTCTTTTCACACCAAACTTGTTTTGTCGATAACCGCATTTTTGATTTTGGTGCCAGCACTGCTATTTGGAATTTTTGAGTGGAACAATCCCGGAACTATTGGTACATTTAGCACATGGGACAAAATTGTCAATTGCCTGTTCCAAAGTATAACTCCACGAACGGCGGGTTTTGCAACATTCGACATGGCTCAACTTACTCCGCAAAGCAAAATTCTCACCGATGTGCTTATGTTTATCGGCGGAAGTCCTGCATCAACAGCGGGCGGCATAAAAACAACAACAATATTTGTAACGCTGCTTGCAGTGTTTAGACGTTCAAATTCCAAAGGCGATGTATCGTTTTTTAAAAAGCAAATTCCAAACAAATTAATACGGAAAAGCACACGAATAACAATTGTTGCACTTTTTATAATATTTATATCCACATTTTTAATAGTTATCTGTGAGGGTGGAGCGGTTTCTCAAAGTGCGGCAATATTTGAAGTTATTTCGGCAATTTCCACAGTTGGACTTTCGCTGGGCATAACCCCCTACCTTTGCACGCTTAGCAAACTGATTATTGTGCTTGTGATGTTTATCGGGAGAGTGGGGGCTGTAACATTGTCTGTGGCATTTGTGGGAAAAATGAAGAGCGTAAATGATGAAATTGAATATCCGGATAGTAAAATAATAATAGGATAAGGAGAAAAATATGAACGAAGTTAAAAAAATAGATAAGGAAATGGACCAATTTGTCGTAATTGGTCTTGGACGGTTCGGAAAAAGTGTAGCACTAACACTTGCCTCTCTTGGCAAAGAGGTGCTTGTGCTTGATGATCACCCCGACGCCATCAAACAAATTGAAAATCAGGTTTCGGGAGCAGTGGTTGCCGATTCAACAGGAACAGACGTGCTTGCATCACTCGGCGTGCAAAACTTTGACTGCGTGGTAAACTGCATAGGCGAGGATTTGCAAGCAAGCATTTTAACAACACTTATATGCAAAGAGCTTGGAGTCAAATACATAGTGGCAAAAGCACAAACCGAACAGCATAAAAAAGTGCTTGAAAAGATAGGTGCCGATATGGTTGTTTTTCCTGAGACATATATGGGAAGAAAGGTTGCTTCCACTTTGGCAAATCCAAGCCTAAACGAAATTTTATCACTAACCGACAACCTCAAAATAGTTGAGATGGCAACACCCGACAGTTGGATTGACCATTCCATTGGTGACATGAATATACGAAATAAGTATAAAATCACAATTATATTTATCAGACGCAACAAGGAAATCATTTCACCTGATCAAAGCACTGTTATACTGAAAGACGATACTTTAATTGTTGCCGGCGAGGTCAACAAGATAAACGCCCTATCAAACAAAACCAAAAATGTGCTTGATGCAAACCAATCGTTAAAAGATGCACTTGACGAATAAAAAATTGAGCAACTAAAATTTCAAAAATCAATGTGGACAAAATCACAAAAATTTAATTTAAAATTATGAAAAAACGTAAAACGTAAGAAACAAAAGCAAAATTAAAGAATTAAACAAAAATGGTGAAAAATAAGACAAAAGTACAATAATTTAAGCATAAATCATGAAAATTCGTTAAAATTTGATAAAAAAATGTTAAAATTGCAAAAATTTAAAAGTACATACGCCGTCACATAGCACTCATACAATAAAAAGCAGACAAATCATGTGACAAAAAATAAACACGCGAAAAAATAAAATTGCTTTCATACAAATATCGGACAACAAAACAAGTCACTAAACATTCAAAAAGAAGTACCCGTGGAAATTCACGGGTACTTCTTTTTTTACTATCAAATTAAATTTATATGGATTTTCAATCAAATCCTTTTGCTTTAAATTTCATAATTTTCAATTATCTTTTACGCTTTAATTTTACGATTTTCATTCAAAAATTTATCTTTTAACTTTTGTCTCTTTCAATCATAAATTTTTGCCTTTTATCATTTTAATTAAAAATTCTTATTTACATTTTTAAATTGAAAATTTACTTTCTCAATTTAATTTTAAAACTAAAAATCCTTGTTTATTTTTCAAAATTTAACATTTTAGTTGCTTTTTCATTGAAATTTTTAATATTTTTGATGTTTAAGTTTTTTATGAGGCATAATTTTCTTCAACTTCCTGTCTTGTCCGTTCTGGCACATAATGTAATCTTGGATTGCTTTCCCTTCTTGACTTGCCAAGCACGCGACTATCTTTAAGTACAGACTCTGGCACTTTGATTGATTTTTGCTTTTGCGTATCTACTACATAACTTCTTATTTTTGGCAAAAGTTTTATTGTGACGTCACCATCTTCCGAAGTTTTATAAACAACACCCTTTTTTCTGAGTTCTTCTGTTTGCTTGCATTTATCTTCGCAACCACAACTTATCACGCATGTTAAATTATCCCCGAGTTCTTTTAAAAATTGTGATGAAGATGATGTGTCTGAGCCATGATGTGCAACTTTTAAAATAGAAACATCTTTAAGATTTATATTGTTGCGTTTGCAATGGTCAATAACATTTCTTTCCGCTCTTTTTGTCATATCACCGGTAAACAAAACTTTCATGTTGTTATAACTCATAAGCAAAACAAGAGAATTTCCGTTTAAATCCTCAATGTCCTCAACCGGTCCAATAATCTCAAATTTCGCATGGCCTATTTTAAAGGAATTTGCCTTTCGTTCTTTTATATCCTCAATGTCAATAAAGTTTATTGTGTCTGCATTTGCCTTATCTAGTAATTTGTAAGTGTTTTTGCCTTTAAACTTTTCGCCATGAAACGTTTTGAGCATAAAAAGGTTTTCAATTTCAAAATTTTGAGAAAATTTGTCTATATCAAATATATGGTCCTCATGAAGATGAGATATAATTGCCGCTTTGATGGTGTTTCCCTTAACATGCTGCTTGCAATATTTCACGATACAACTATCATTATTTTTATCAACCGCAAAAACGTTGTTTGGTGGCTGCATTTCGCCATTTTGTTTATAACTATCTCTTCCCCCAAAGTCAATGAGGGCATACTCGCCATTATTCTCAACCAGTATACTATCCCCATGCCCGCAATTTATAAGATGTATATTGCAGCCAAGATTTTTTTTGTTTGTTTTAACGTCTGTATTATGAATAACTTTTAAACTTTTTGGCGTTAAACTAAACCTTTTTCCCCAATTTTTATAGCAATTTTCACTTTCTCTATAATAATTTTTGAAAGGAACGTAATATGTAATATTGGTATCGTTCAGTTCAAACACTCTGTTATCAAAGCCGGCAAACAAGTTAAGTTTATCCGGTTCAACACGTTTTTTTAGGTAGGCTTTTTGAGAATTTACTTCCATAGTCCCCCCTTATTTAAATAATTGAGACGACGTACTTCTGCATCTATTTTATCTGTAAGGGAATTTTCAATAAACTTATTTGTGAAATAAAATTTGATTTTTCCAAATTCGTCTTTCACCATAACAATGCTATCCCCCTCGCGAGCTATAACATTCGGGAGGTTTTTTAAATAAACTTTGATTTCCTTGTTATATGCGTCCTCATCGTAGTTTATCGCTCTAAAATACTTGCCGTCATTATCTTCTTCAAGTTCATCTAGATAAAATTCGCCAAGGACATCATTTTCTTCATAAGGAATTTCCTCTTTGGCGGTTTTACTCACCTTTTCAAGTTCAACTTTTTTGCTGTTATAAAAATCCAAGACGCTTTTCGTTCTTTTCAAAACTTCCTCGGCGGTTGCATTTTTTGAAACTGCAAATTTTTGGTTGTAAAGTGAAATGTAAGGTCCGCTTAATTCCTGAGTGTTTACCTCGTCAAGCACATATTTTGTATTCTTGCCTATTGTTATTGCATAATAAATATCACCATAGTTCAAATTTTTTTCAAATTTTGTGTTTGGCTGATAATCAAGTTCATCAAAGTTTTCAATCGGACAAAGACAAACACCTTTTTTATGAAATTCATTTGCAAAAACCCTTGTTATACTAAACTGTTTTATTTTGATGTCGCCAAATTCATCAATAGCCTTTTCGAAAATACGTGACATTTGTTCATTTGCGACAAGAAATTTATCTCGGTTGCCCTCCTCCAAATTTACAATATCATAAACTGCAAAATTGTTTTGAGTTTTCGGTACTGAGATTATTTTTGCGGTGTTATTTTTAATAATATAATAATGATTTTCATCTTCATTTGCTATAACATACGCATCTTCAAGATTATACTCTTTTTCCTCTGCCTTAGCATAAAGTTTGTAAATTTTGTTTTGAGCATCATCATAATCATAAGAAACAACATCACCGAGTTGGACCTCATCTAAAATTTGACTTGCTTTTGCCACTTCGTAATATTTTTCTTCCAAATAAAAAAGCTTTACAAAATTTTTATCAATATAATCAATTCTTGATAGTGAGCCTTTGTCCATGCTATTCCCCCTAACATAATTGTAACACAAAACAAAAATAAGTCAATATCAAATGTTTTAAATTATGTAAAACTTGCCAAGTTTTGTTTGACAATTACATATTATTCAGGCAAGCAAAACACACCAATTTTGTTTGTTATACACATAATTTTCAGCCAAACAAAGCCTTTGGCTTTTTTGTATTAACTTATTTTTTGATTTTTAAATTATTTGAAAATTTTTTATTTTTATGTATTTTTAAGTTTTTAACGTGTTTTTTGTGTTTTTTTAACATTTTTAATAAAATTTTCTCAATTTTCACTAAATTTTTAAGTTTTAAATAATTTTTTTAAATTTTCATAAATATATTTTCTTAAATTACAACTTGTTTGTAAATCGTAAATTTTAAATTTCTTCAATTTTAAGATTGCTTTAAAACCCCATTTCACACTAAATTTTCGTTTTCCATGCCATCGATAAATTTCTTAACGTTTTCAAAAGCAGTTACGTCTTTTAATGGTTGGCATAGAATTCCATTTATTCCAAGTGCCTTTGCAGCCTCTACATTTTTGAAACTATCATCTAAAAACATAGTTTCTTGCGGTTTCAAATTGTAACGGTTTAAAAGCAAATTAAAAATTTTTTCATCTGGTTTATGCAGCCCAACCTCACAACTATAAATTCCTCCCGACAAAAGTTGAGTCACATCTTCAAAAGATTTTTTAAAGTATTCAAGTGAGGCTCCAACAATGTTTGACAAAATGTAAATGTTATATCCTCGCCCTTTCAATTCCTTTAAAAGCGCAATCCCCTCATCAAGTGGCGGTAACAACTTTTTTGTGTTTTCATCACTAAGCACAAAGGCAATTTCTTCTCTCAGATTTGCATTGGCTCTTATCACAATTTCCTTAAACTGATTTTTATCAACTTTTCCAATTATGTAGTCTCTCCATGCTGGACTTTTGAAAATTGCATTATTAAGTTGTAGCGATTTTTTCTTCTCAAACTCAAACGGACTTAAATAATCATTTGGGTCAAATTTTGTAAGTACGCCGCCTATATCAAAAACCACATTTTTAATCATAATTCCTCACTTTTTATACAATAACTTAATTGTCACATCGTCTTTTGTTATATCATCTTTTGTCAAAACAATTTTTGTCACATCGTCTTTTGTCAAAAAACTTTTTTATCAAAACAACATTTTTTGTGATTTTTTAACAAAATTTATGTTTTTTATTTAAAATTTCGCCAAAAAACGTAAATTTTTATAAATTTTATTTTCCAAGACAAAATTTTGAAAAGATTAAATCAATAATGCTTTCATTTTCGCACTCGCCGGTGAGCACGCCAAGTTTATTCCAAAGAGACTTTATAAGCATGGCAATTATGTCCATACTTTCTTCTTTGGCATCAATTATATTTTGGCAAATTTCTATTGCTTGACTTATCGTTTGTGCTTGCCTAGATGATGTGATTATCGTTTGATTGTAATCAATTTTTTCATTGCACACAAGGGCAAATATCTTTTCTTTTATTGCGTCAATGTTTTTATCATTTAATGCAGAAATTTCAATTTCTTCATCAAACTTCTCAAGTTTTCTTGGCAAGTCGCTTTTGTTTACAATATATACAACATTCTTTTTGTCTCTAACAAGAGCGAGTATGTTTTTATCGTTCTCATTCAATTCTCTGCTTCCGTCGCATAAACATAACACAACATCAGCCTCTTCAATTGATTGTTTGGATTTTTGAATGCCTATACTTTCAATCATATCTTGGCTATCACGAATGCCTGCAGTATCAATAAAATTCAGTTTTATTCCCTTGTAAGAAATACTTTCAGACAATGTGTCACGAGTTGTTCCCTCAATGTCGGTTACAATTGCCCGATTTTCGCCAAGCAGTGCATTAAGGGTTGACGATTTGCCAACATTGGTTGAGCCAACTATTGCAATTTTCACTCCCTCTTGCAATAATTTGCCATTTTTTTGTGAATTTTGATAATTTTTCAGCTCAAAAAGTATATTTTCAAGATTTTTGAAGATTTTTTCCTTTGTTTCTACTTCAAAATCTTCTTCGGGATAATCTAGTGTTGCTTCTATTTCCGCAAGCATTTCTGTCAAAGAATTTTGCATTTTTTTTATGTTTTTAGCAAGAAACCCTTGTGCTAAATGAAGTGACGCTCTAAGTTCTCCCTCACTTTCCGCATTTATCTCCCCGATGATGCTTTCCGCCATATCCAAACTTATTTTCCCATTTTCAAATGCTCGTTTAGTAAACTCTCCCGGTTCGGCAAGTCTTGCCCCTTTTTCTCTTATGCTTTCAAGAACAAGTTGTGTCAAAAGTGTCCCACCATGAATTTGAAATTCAACCATATCTTCACCGGTATAACTGAACGGTCCTTTGAAAAAAACACTTAAACATCTTTCCCGTGAGCCATTGTTCAACAAAAATTCACCAAAATACATATATCTTGGCATAATGTTTTGATAATCAAGTTTTTTGCATTCAAAAAGATTTTTCATAATTTCCACAGCACTATTTCCGCTCACTCTTACAATGGAAATTGCTCCTCGCCCGAGCGGTGTGGATATTGCACAAATTGTATCATTCATAAGAGCATTATATCATAAAGTGTTTTTTATTGCAAGTAATCACTCGAAAAACCTTACTTGCAATAGTCAATTAAATTCTTATATTGCACACACTATTAAAATTTTAATTGATATATTATAGAGTTTTTCTTCTTTAGTTTTCAGATTATTTTTACTTTTTTAACATTTTTTAAAGATTTTTGTCTAAAAACACATATTTTTTACGATTTTTTCGTCTTTTTTACATAAAATTTCTTTAATTTTCTTATTTTTCGTTCTTTTCTTGATTTTTTATTGTAAATTTTAAAGTTTAAATTTTCTTATTTCTAGTTTATATCTTTAGTTTCATTTTTTTAAATTTTTGCATTTCCTATTTTTGTTTTTGCGTTTTATATTTTTAGTTTTCTGAGTTTTGTTTATTTTTTTAGTTTCAGTTTTTTTGTGCAAAAAAACGGCAATATGAAATGCACATGAGAAATTAACCAATCTTTAAGGCTCATTTCAAAATTTGCCGCTTTTATTGTGATTTATAATTTTATTTCTTTGATACAAAAATATATCCGAATGCACCCGGACCCCAGTGGCATGCAATTGCCGGATCAAGATTGTCCCGCACTCTCATTTGCTTTTTGTATTTTTCATCGGTCATATCCATCAACTTGACAAGATTTTCATCGGAGTATGTGTAAGATGGAATTATTTCATAATTCTCATCACATTCAAGTTCATTAAGTGCACTTGCAATGTGGTTCATTCCACTTTTCAGACCTATCTTTTTTGTAAGCACTTTGACTTTGCCCTCGATAAATCCAATTATTGGCTTAATTTTTAAAATGCTCCCAATAAGCCACTCTTTTTTCGAGAGTCGACCGCCACGCATAAGATATTCCAAAGTTTCTGGAATTGCCATAATTTTGATTTTTGGTATAATGGCTTCAACCTTTTCTTGTATTGTTTTAAAATCTGCATCCCGGTAACGATTTATTTCATCAACAATAAGTCTCATTCCGCCAACAGCCATTCTTGAATCTAACACCAAAACTTTATCATTGTCTTTAAACAACAATTTGATTGCATTAAACGACCCTGATATTTCCGCCGATATTGTAAGAATTACAACACGATCACCAGCATTTGTGTAGGCGTTTACTTTTTCTTCCAACTCCCCAAGGTTTGGCAAAGAAGTTTTTGGAAAAATTTTTTCTTTGATAAGTTTTTCATAAAATAAATCAAGTGGCAAATCCACACCATCTTGATATTCCTGCTCGCCTAAAAGAATTTTGAGTGGAATAAGTTCTATGTTGTAATATTCAAGTTCATCACTTTTTATACTGCACCCAGAGTCAACTAAAACTCTTAACATAACACCTCCAAAGGTAAAGATATAATATTATACAAAATTTTTGTTAAAAAGAGAAATAATTTTAATAATATTTTTGATTTTACTGAAATTTTGTCCCTTTTAAACAAGTTTTGGAGCATTTTTGGTGCTAATTTGATAAATTGTCGAACCTCTTTCCACTTTAACCTTGTCGGAAACTTCAAGTCCGGCAATCACATAAACTTCTTTCCCTGAGGCAAGCACAGGTATGAAATTTCTAAGTCGTGCCGGCACTTTTTTATCTATAAGATAACTTTTTAGTTTCTTTGTTCCGCCGCCAAATTTGGTGAAGTTGTCACCCTCTTGCCTATATCTCCAAACGGCATCTTTTGGCAATTTTTTCACGTCAATAAACAGTTCGCCTTCATCTGCAACCCATGTGTCCACAAGGTCAAAGTCTTTCATCTTTTTAACGCAAACTTTGCCAAAATTCGGTACGTTTATATCCCCACATCTGAATGGTTTTACAAACTCCTCCGGCTCAACCTTTTCATTGTTTGTGATTGTAAGATAATCATATTCTTTGACGGCAACAATCCCAAAAGGAAGTGAAATTTTGTTGCCGTTGTCCCCGTTTTCAACAAGGTCCAAGATAAGGTCAATATGTTTTCTCTCAATGTCATGCGTAATTCCGAGTTTACGAAGTGTTTGAAAAATCATTCTTGCGGTAAGTGATGATGAATTCATAAAATATGAAATTGGAATTTTTGCCATTTTGGTGTCAAGTATAACGTTATCCATTGAGACCTGGCTGTTTATAAAATCATCATCTTCCTTGATTGCATTGCTGAAATTTATTATTGCATCTTCCGCTCCCGGCCAACGCGAGCAAATATCTTTCAGAATAACATTACGCAAAAAGTTTCTATTATAGTTGTTTTCAAAATTTGTGTAATCCTCAACATATTCAATAGCATTTGCGTTTACATATTCAAGAATTTCTTCTTTTTTTGTGTTCAAAAGTGGCCTTACATAAAATGATGAAACAGGCTGCATACCTCTCATGCCCGCAAGTCCAGAGCCACGGAACAAGTGCATTAATATTGTCTCCACTTGGTCGGACATATGGTGAGCGAGAGCAATTTTGTTTACAATGCCTTTATCCACAAGGGCTTTAAACACATTTCTTCGCCCCTCTCTTCCAGCCGTTTCCAAACTTTGATTTTTCTCGTTTGCGATTTTTGGAACATCAACGACAAATTTATAAAATCTCACCCCAAGTTGCTTGGCTTTTTGCCTTACAAATTCAGCATCATCGCCACTGTTTTCCCTTATTTTGTGGTCAACATGAACGGCAACCACCTCAATGTCAAACCTAGATTGATTGTCTGCAAGATAAGTGAGCAAAGCCATCGAATCGGCTCCGCCACTGCACCCGACACCAACAATGTCACCTTTTTCAAAAAGCTTATTTTGCAAAATAAATTGTTCACAAGATTCCATACAACCCCCTAAAATTTCTTTCTAAAAATATTATACAACGTTTGAAGATGAAAGCAAACAGAAACAGCAAAATATTTTGAAAGATAATATTAATACAAGTAAATTATAATCAATTTGGCGATAAAATTCAACAATAATCACCACTATAATGTAAGAAATTTTTTATAATTTTGTCGAATTTCATTAGCGTAAAATTGTGAATTTATATTGTTTTAATAAAAAACCATTTTTTTCACATTGCAAATATTATTTTAATAAAAAGCCGCATTATTTCACTTTTCAAATACAATCTTGGTAGCTATAAAAAAACCACTCAATGAGTGGTTAGTTATCATCATCTTCATCAAAGAAAAAGTACTTTATGCTGTAAACACTGCTTACAAATAATTTCAAGTTTTCAAGACATTTCATACATTCGTTTATATTTTTTTGAAGAAGCAAACTTATAGCCTCGTCTATATAACTTTTAATAAGTTCATTTTCATTTTTTACATCATCTAAATTTTTCATTTTTGCTCCTCACAATAGTTTTTTTCATCACTAGATTAATTTTAGCATATAAAATGCAAAGTCGCAACATTTTTTAAACATTTTGAAAAGGTTTGTCAAATTTTATTTAATTGTCCATTTGATATTCATCTTCGCTTGCCATATCGTTGAAGAATTGTTTATGAAAATCAAGTTGTTCAATTGCACGGTCCACGCTATAAAGATTGTACTCAAACATTGCTTTTACAACTCGGTTGTCACCGCCACTTGAAATCTTTTTTTCGCCCTCTTTGACATTGCCCAGAATGCTCTCACAAAAGGTATCAAATTTATCAACAGTTTTTTCAAAGTCCTCAATTATCATTTTTAAGTTGTTTTTTTGCGAAAAATCATGTAATTTTTGCATTTTTTGATTAAATTCGCTTTCAAGAGCAGTTTTTGCCCTATCAAACATTTTTATACCCAATTTTTCAGAAAATGAAAGTTTTGTTTCCTCTTGCAAGTTTTCGTTGACGTTTTCAATTGCCTTTTCGATTGTGGATTTTAATGAATTGAGTTTCTCAATTTTACCATCTATTCGCACGCTGAAAATTTCACCTATCAACTTTGTGGAATAATCTTTGATTAGTTGGTCTGCATTTATTTCTTTGCTCATATTCCCCCCTATTCTGAAAGTTCGGGTTCTTCCTCACTTTCCTCTTGTGGCATTTCTTTTTCTATCTTTTGGCAAATGTAGTTGTCGAGTGATTTTAAACTTTTTATGGTGTGAGACAACATATCCTCTTCAAATTCAAAAGTTTTAAAAGTTTCCACATCGTCTTTTTTGCGTATTCCCAAAAGTAGTGTTTCACTTATGGAATTATACAATTTCAAACCTTTTTTGGTTGCCGTTTGTATATATTTGACAACAAGATTGAAGTCGTCACTCTCTATGGATTTTTTCAACTTGCTCTCTTTCACACTGTAAGCCGATTTGACTTTTTCGTTCAATTTATCCATATAACGAACATGCAACAAAGTTGGATAAGGAATGTTGTCTTTATTTATCCCGCTTTCTTCCAACTGCTTACGCGACGCTTTTAAAAATCTTTTATAGGACACCGATAGGCTTTCATAGCGTTTTATTTGTCTTTGCAAATCTTCATGGCAAACAGCAAGAAGTTGGCCTCTGGTGTATCTTTCCCCCATATATTTATACGTTTTTTCAGACATAATTAACCTCAATTATTCAAAAATTTTTATAAATCACTTTCCTCATGATTTTCATTTAAATAATCATCGCAAAACTTGTTTTCTTCATGCAAATAACCTGCGGCTTTTTCAACAATGCTTTCTATGCTTGAGTAGGAAACATTGGCTGAGTAATCACTCAGATTTTTTGTATCTTTCAGCATTTGTTCAAGAGAGTTTTCAAATTCCTCAAAACTATCATAAGATACAGCATTTTTTAAAACTTGTTCCAAACTTTTTCCGCCATTTTGTAGTGCTTTTGTTTCGGCGTTTATTGCTTTATCGTAAAATTTAATAAGCTCATTCATCTTACGTTCAAAAAGATTATCAAGTGCGGTAGGCTCTCCGACATTTAATTTTGACCTCAAATTGTCAACAATTTCACTTGATTTGTCGCAAAATTTGATTTTTTCTTGAATAATTTCCTTTGCCGCATTGATGGCAACGTCAACTTCAACAACTTTTCCAAAAAGTTTTGTTTTCTTTTTCATAGCACTCTCCTTTTTATCTATTTATAGTATATCATAATAAACATAATAATGCGTGATATTTTCACATTTAAAATTATCACATCTAAAAATCGTTTGTGATATTTTTCTTTATAAAAATGTCGTTTTGTTTGACAAACTGAAAAGTGATATGATAAAATCAAAATATGGAAAACATATATAAAAAGTTGAACGACGCGATTTGCTATCTTGAAGAGCATTTGTTTGAAAACATTGATTACAGTCAACTATCAAAAATCTTGGAGATGAATGAAAATTACAGCAAGATTATTTTTGAACTTCTCACCGGCTACACGCCAACCGAATACGTAAGGTTGCGTAGACTTAGTGAAGCTGTGTTTATGCTTAATCATCAATCAATAATTGAAGTTGCCATTGCTTGCGGATATGATACAAGGGAGGGATTTTCACGTGCATTCAAGCGTTTTCATGGTTTTTCTCCATCGCAGAAAGGTACATATAAATTTTTAAACAAACTTGAATACAATGAAAAACTTTTAGTCAAACCGCCACTTGATTTATGCTGGTGCGAAATGGCAAAACAAACCTTGTACGGAATATCCTACAACGTATTTTCACTCGGGGAAATAGAAAATATTCTTGTAAGATTTAAGAAAAAATATTGCCCGAACGAGGCTTTTTATTGCATTTTGGAAAATCGGGGTGAAAAGTTGAAATATACAATTGCCTTAAAAACACAACTTGGCAATGAGTTTGAACGCATTACATTAAAAAAGCAAAAATACATTCAAATAAACAATCCGTATTTTGATTACAAAACATCTTCGTACAACAATTTGATTTTGCCCGACATTGAAATTTTTGATGGAGAAAATCACTATTTATTGTTTTCACTTATCGGAAATTTTCATGTTTAAACCCTTTTTTGTAAAAAAATTTAAAAGGAGAATGAAAAATGTCTGAAACTACCATATATTCATCTTTTGTCTCTGATAATCTCGGTGCAACACGCAAAACAATTTTTGAGTATGCGGCAGAAGAGTATGGCAGCGAACCTGAATTTTTATGGCAAAAATTTCCAAATTATGCCGTTTTACGCCGCCACGATAATCAAAAATGGTACGCCCTCATCATGGATGTACCTAAAAACAAACTTGGACTAGATGGTTTGGAATGTGTCGACATCATTGACATCAAATGCTCGATAAGCACTATTGATAGATTAATATTTCAAAAAGGTTTTCTTCCTGCATATCATCTTAGTCGCAAGAATTGGTTAACTGTGCTTTTGGACGGCTCAGTGGATAGCGAACTTTTAAAGAATTTACTTGATGAAAGTTATATGATTTCAGGAGAAAAAACAAAAAATATAAAATAAATAAGTAAATATTGTAATTTTTGTAAGTTTTTTTTAATTTTCTTCTATATTTTAATTGTTTTTTTTGTAATTTTATTTGTTTGTATCACTTGCAACAATCATTTGCAATTTAAAAATCCAATTAAAATTTGAAAAAGGCGGGCAAATTTCCCGCCTTTTTCATTTTTATTAATTTGTTTTTTACATTTTTTTATTAAATGCTCAAATTCATTTTTTATTTTACAAATTGATTTTACAATTTTTTGTTTCTCAATTTGATCGAAGTGCAAATTTTTTATGCCTAGATGTTTTAGCACACAAATTTATACCTAAACAATTAGTCCACAATTTTTATGCTTAAACTGTTTACACACAAATTTTTATTTATCTTCGTTTTCTTTCAAAAACACCATAACATATCTGTGTGGTTCTTCACCTCTACTTAATGTGACAACACGAGGGTCCTCAGCAAGAGTTGCGTGTATTATTCTTCTTTCACTTGGATTCATTGGATCAAGTCTTGCGTATCTCCCCGTTTTTACAACTTTTTCAGCAGTCTTTTTTGCAAGTTCGGCAAGCACTTCATTTCTTCTTTCTTTATATCCGCCGATGTCAAGCAAAATACGTTTTTCAGTTTTTCCAGCAACCGCACACAAAACGCGATTGATTGCATAATAGCATTCGCCGCGATGTCCAATCATATCCCCAAGATTTTCACCAACAACGCTGTATGTGACATATTTTTCATCTTCGCTTGTTTGTATCTGAACATCTTTGCCTGCAACTTTGAAAAGTCCCTCAAGAAATTCAACTGGGTCGACACCTTTTTCCTGATAAACTTCCTCTTCGGCATCTTCATCTTTGTCGTCCTCTTTTTCTTTCTTTTCCTGTTTAATTTCTTGTTTTTCCGCTTTTTTTATTGTTTTTTCTTGTGTTTTTTGTTGTTTTTTCTCTTCTTTTTGTGCTTCTTTAACTTCTTTTGTATTTTCAACCTCAGCCTTTTTTTCACTTACGGCTGCAGTTTGTTCTTTGACTTGTTCTTTTACAGTCTTTTTTTCATATTTATCTTTTTCATCTTCGGAAATTGTAACAAGCACTCTTGCCTTTTTGAAAAGTCCGCCCTCGCTCAAAATTTTTATATCAACATCTTCTCTTGGTGCTTTCAATTCAAAAAGAGCATTTTCTATGGCTTGTTCAATATTTTTTCCTATGCCTTCTGCAGATAACATATTTTCCTCCCTAATCATTAAAATTTTCTTGAATAATCAACATTTGACAATTGCTTATCTTGTTGTTTTTTCTTACGCTTGTCCATAATAAAATCAACAAACATAAGTTGAGGAACAAGCAATAAGCCGGACACGATTTGTCCTGTAAGCATATAGATTGAGAACACACTATTGTAGAATAATGCAAATATGCCAAGCAATAATGGAACAATAAATTGTGTTATTTTGCCTTTTTGTTCTTCAACTTTTGGTAATCCTTTTTTCTTGTTTTTTCTTCTGTTATAGAATTTTGTAAGTTGAAGAGTCATAAATGAAGCAAGTATGCAAAGAATTGGTAAAATAAAATATCCGTTTGCTTTGCTTTTTTCTTGTTTAAGATCTGCCATAAATGAAGAGTAAATTCTCTCTTCGCCCTCTTCAAACGTACGTCCAACTTGTCCATTTAAAGTTGAAAAACTTACAATAGATTTATTGAAAGGCGTATCGGCAATCCAAATGTTTTCAATCCAAAGAAAACTATCTTTTGTTTCTTCGTAAACATCAATAACATTTTTTATTGCAACATTTTGTAGTGCTTGAGAAAGATATAATTTTTCAGTTGTTGTTTCTTCGCCGTTTTGGGTGACAACCTCATCAAGCAAAACATCTTTTGACCATTCTTCTTCGCCCTCTTCATATAATGGGAAATATTTATCCAAAAGTGAAATAATATTTTCATTTTCCTCAACTACTATTTCAACAGTGTCGCCCTTATAGTCAAGAATTGGTTTTTTAGAAGAAAAGTCCTCTTTGTATTGCATGCTATCAAGTTCCATATCATTATATTTTAATGTTATAATTGCATTTTCTTTATCAACGACAAATTTTAAGTTTTTATAGTCTTTAAAATGCTCCAATCTATCTTGTCTAACTTCTTCTGTCAAAGGTTCTCCATCTTCGTCCACAGTAAGATATTTATCGGCAAGGCTTATGCAGTTCACATAAGTGTAACGTATGTTTTCATAATTGCTTGCAATCTTGTATGCAGACATAGTGTTTAACCCAGACAAAAGAGTGAAGAAAATAAATAAGTTTAGTGCCATAACGACAAGTGAAATCACGCAACTTCCGTAGTAACTTTTGCCGTAATATTTTTTATACACTTCGTTTTGTTTTTGTTGTAAAATATCAGGCTGCTTTTCGTATTTTGCTTTAATTTTGTTAAGTTCAGGTTGCATCTTCGCTTGTATAGAGTTCATGTGCTGTTGATTAAATTTTGTACCGGTGTCAACAAGTCCCCAGATAAGTCTGATAACAACCGTTAAAAGAATAATTGCAAGCACGTAGTTTTTTGTGGCACCCTCAAAGGCTTTAATGATTGTAATCCAAACACCTTTTGGCTCTTGCACAGCCAAAAGCCCACTTATAAAAGCCATTTTTCCTCTCCTTTTATATTCATTGGAATTGGGTCGTAACCATATTCATCACTAACGGGATTACATTTTGAAATTCGTTTTATACCTAATCCTATCCCCTTTAAACCGAATGATGAAATTGCATCTAGACAATAACTAGAGCAAGTGGGGTAAAATTTACAATTTTTAGGTAAAAGCGGACTTACCGCCACCTTATAGAAGTAGATAGGAAGTTTTAAAATAAAGGTAAAAACGTTTTTGATAAATTTTTTCATGATAAGTCTTTACCTTTTTTAAAAATTTCCAAAATTTCAAATTCAATTTGTTTGTAGTCAAGGTCACCCGCCCCTTCGCGGGCTTTCAAAACATAGTTTTTTTTCGGCATAAGCAGACAATTTAGTCTTACAATTTCTTTTAACCGCCTGCGTAAAAGATTTCGTTTCCAGGCTTTACCAATTTTCTTTGAAATTGAATAACCGATTTTGTAACTATTGTATTTGCTATTGCAGGTGAAAAGCAAAAAATGTTTAGAACATGCTTTATCCCCATTTTTAAAAATAAAATTAAATTGACTATTTTTTTTTAATCTATGGTCCACCCTTGCTTTTGTGCTATGCAGATAATTTTTTTCTTCCACGATTTCTTCTTCTTTTTAAAACATTTCTGCCGCCGGTAGTTCTCATTCTTTGTCTAAAACCATGAACTTTGCTTCTTTGTTTTTTCTTAGGTTGATAAGTTCTTTTCATGATATAAGCCTCCTTTTTTAATATTAACTATAAGATTATATTAAAAAATAAAACTTTTGTCAAGTGCATTATGTACTTTTTATTTACTTCATGTGTCTTAGACACTTTTTATTCACTCCGTGCGTCTTAGACGCTTTTTGTTCACTTCGTGTGCATTATGCACTTTTTATTTACTTCGTTTAGTGATATTTAAAAGAGTGCGAAATCTAAATTTTTCAAATGAAGTCCAATTCGCTAACCGTCAAACATTTGGTTGGTCGCTAACCGTCCAACATCTGGTTGGGTGCATTATGCACTTTTTATCCACTCCGTGTGCATTATACACTTTTTATTCACTTCGTTTAGTGATATTTAAAAGAGTGCGAAATCAAAATTTTTCAAATGAAGTTCAATTCGCTAATAGTCAAACCTCTGGTTTGTTGGTGCTACCAAAACCATTATTTTTTCTTTCGGACGGGATTTGTAATAAGGCTTGTAGACTTATTTCTTTTTCGTTCATTTTTTCAACCCTGTGAACGATACCCTGCGCAACGGCTTTCGATGTTGAATAAAACATAAATTCACCCGGTATCTTTGCCCTTATCTGCTCTTCCCCGTATGGTGAAAAAACAATCGGCATAGAATTTGCATTGTAAATGGCAACCTTAATTTCCCCTCTATAGCCACTATCAATAATTCCCCCGCAAATTTTCATTCCTTTAAGGCCGGTTGACGAACGTTCTTCCAATTGCAAATAATAGTCAACACTAGACGCCCATGAAATACCTGTAGGAATAATTCCTACCTTAAAAGGTTCAATCAAAATATACTCCTCATCAAAAGCAGCATAAATATCATATCCCGCATCTTCCTCTTTCTTCTTTGGAATCAAGGCATCAGCTCGCGTCTTTGCCCAATATAAATAATTATTTTCTTCAAACATATTTCACCTCGCCATCAATTATAACATACTTAACTCCAAACTTCCTATCTTAAGTGACATTTTTTTCAAATTTCACTATAAATTTTTATTTTTTTGCTTTTTGCGATAACCAGTATATATCATAATAAATTGTAATATTCTGTATTCAAAAAGAGAAAATTGCAGTTTTTTATAATAATTTAATAAAATTTTACAACTTTTTTAGATAAATGTTGTTTTTTTATGAAATTATGCTTTTTAAATAAAATTGTGTTTTCATCACTTATTATTAATAAAATTGTGATTGCATGAACACTGCAACCTGATAAATAAAAAATGAGCCTTTAACAAGACCCATTTCAAAATTATATATCATTACTCCATTAATTGATAACCCTTACAGGCAAAATAAGATAAAGAAACTCATCATTGTCTGTTGGAACGATAACACATGGAGTTGATGGACTGTTGAAACATAATTTCACAAAATCATTTGTAACCGCCTTTAAACTTTCAAGGAAATAGCGCGGATTAAATGATATGAGAATGTCTTTCCCATAAAGTTCAACTGCAATGTTTTCACGAAGATTTCCAAGTTCGGAATTCGATGTGAGAAGAATGTTGTTTTCTTTTATGTCAAACTTAACATAACTGTTGTTGCTTGTTTTTGAAAGTAAAGTGGCTCTTTCAAGTGCCTCTTCAAAATATCCCTTGTTTACAACAATGAAACTCTCATAGTTTACCGGAATGATTTGTTTGTAGTTTATATAATCACCCTCCAACAATCTTGATGTAACTTTTGTGTCACCAAGGTCAACCATTATTGTGTAATCATCAACATATATGTTTATTATATCATCACTATCATCCATAAGTTTGCTTAACTCTGATAGACTTCTTGCCGGTATAACAATTGACTTTTCAATGTTTGCATTAATCTTCTTTTTCACTCTTGCAAGCCTATACCCGTCGAGTGCAACAACATTGACTTCATCGGTGCTAATGTCAAACAAAACGCCTTTCAAAATAGGTCTTGAATCATCGAGTGCAACTGAAAAGATTGTTTTTAAAATGCTTGCTTTAAAATCCTTTTTGCTAATAGCAAAGTAATCTTTTGTGTCAATCTTCTTAAATCCAGGGTATTCAATCGGGTTGTAACACTGTATGTTTGACTCACTTTCCTCATATTTGATTGAAAGTTGATTTTTATCATTCACTTCAAGTTCAATAATAGAATTTGTGAGTTTCTTAACAAATTCGGTTATAAATCTTCCCGGAACAACTGTTTCACCCTCACTTTTCACACTTGCTTTAATTTTCTTTTCAATAGAGAGTTCGGTATCAGTTGCGGATAGTGTGAGAGTATCATCTTCCGCAATCATTTTTATGCCCTCTAAAATAGGATTTGTAATTTTTGATGAAATGGCTTTGCTTACTTTAAGTAAAGCATCAGAAAGTTCAAGCCCTTGACAACTTACTATCATATATTCTCCTTAATACACTTTATTATATAACCTTTAAAATGCGATTGTCAACTTTTTTCTCCCTCTTTTAGCATATAGATAAGATATTTTTTTCTTGATTGATAATAATACTAATAATAATTAATGTGGAAATGTGTATAACTCACCTTTCCACCTACATTTTGTGTTTTTATTTTTAACTTTAACGTTTCTTATACAATATATGGAATAACAAATGTGGACAAAAACGTGGACAAACTGTTTATTTTCATCCACAATTCCACAAAAAACGGAAGATGGATGTTGATAAGGTAATAAAAAAGCGGTCAAATGTAAACAAGGAAAAACCGCTTTAATAATCCTTAAAATTGCAAGGTTAACTCGCCAGAAACAAAACCATAAACAATAAGGAAAGCCATCAAAACATAAAACATAACAGATACAATACTGTTTACCCTTTGCCAAGGGTTGCCAACTTTAATGTCTTGAAGAAAACTGTTTGTTGAAAAGATTGTTCCCATACAAAATGCCAAAATAACCATAAGGAGCCACTCATTAAACATTTCCTTATAGTATGCAACAAGGCAAACGATGCAAACAATACACATTGCAATTCCAAATAGCCTTGAAAAAATCATTCTTCTTTTTCTGTAATCGGTTATGCCTTGCATAACGGATTTTTTAGCCTTACTTTTTGCCATTCACACTCCTTAGAAATAGTTTAAGTCAAATACAAAAAAAAGTCAAACAAATTAAGTCAAATATATAAAAATAAATTAAAACAAAATATAAAAGGTTAAAAAGATTAATTTGAATAAACAAAAAAATTGAAATTCCAGCGTTTGTCAATCAAGCGTAGACGTAACGACTCATGTCCATGCGGTAAAGGAAAGAAAAATAAAAATTGATAAAAAAATAAAAATAAAATTGATAAAAAATAAAAATTGTTGCGGGAACAAATATAAAATCTAATGGGAAGAAATATAAAAATTGTTGCGGAAAATAAAAGAGCCTTTAAATTAATTTAAATAGATACATAGATATGGTAACATATCGAAAGCAAACAAACATAGCCAAAAGCAAACTAAAATAATTCAGATAAAAAATACAACAAAACAAAAAAAATTAAAATTTTGGTATAAATGTTTCGCTTGCACTTTCAAGTTCCTGGAAATATCCATCATTCAAACCGAGTTTTTCAGCGTAAGATAAAACTATTTTGTATTCTATTGGTTTAAGACGTTGTTTGAAATATTTTCCAAGTGGTGTAAATTGTCCCATGAGACTTATATAAGGATTATCAACATTTTCTTTTATAAAATCCAAAATCTTAAAACTATCTCGGACATTCCCAGGCAAAACAAGATGCCTAATTAAAACACCACTAGTTAAAACATTGTTACTAAATGTGTTTACCTTTTTATTTTTTCTCATTTGCAGTATTGCCTTTGATGCAACATCAAAATAATTTTCGGCAAAAGAGAGTTTTTTTGATAAATTTTTGTCAAAATACTTAAAATCTGGCAAAAAAACGTCAACAATACGTGAAATTTTGTCAATTATGTCAATATTTTCATAAGCAGACGAATTCCAAACAATAGGAATTGGACTTTTAAAATCCTTTAACGATTGATATAGCAAAGATGAAAAATGAGTAGGAGTGATAAGGTCAATAGATGAAAATTTACTTAAATCATACCCTTTTATAAGTTGCAAAAATTCTTCTGGAGAATAAAGACTACCAGTGCACTCATGTGATATTTTGTAATTTTGACAAAAGTCACAACGCAAATTACACCCCGCAAAAAATATTGCAAGGGCACCTTTATCTCCACTGATGCAAGGCTCTTCCCATGCAAAATTTTCTATTATTTTTGCGACAACAATTTTGTCTTTTGCACCACAGAAACCAATAGTTTTGTCTCGTTCTACGCCACAATTTCTTGGACAATCATAACATGCCATTTTCACTCACTTCTTTGTAATTTTTCCAAAAGCATATTTTGCAAATCTTTGCATTTTTCCTCATTCATATCCGGCACGCCCTCAAGCCTATATTTTATGCCGAGTGACTGATATTTTTGTTTTCCGGAGTTTTTATAAGGTAAAAGTTCAATTTTTTGTACATTTTTGATGTTTTTTACATAATTTTTTAGATTTTCTATGTTTTCTTCATTATCATTATAACCAGGAACAATCACTTGCCTGAGCCAAAGTTTAACCCCGAGCAATTGTGTAAGGTTTAAAAATTTTTCAAATTCGGAAATGTCACGCCTGGTAAGGTCTTTATAATCATCTTTATCAACCGCTTTAATATCCAACAAAACAAGGTCACAAAGTTTTAAAATTTCGCTGTAATCATAGTCTGCCTTTCCCACACCTGATGTGTCAAGAACGGTGTTTATTTTTTTCTTTTTGCAAAGTTTTAAACATTCAAGAAGAAACTCCGGTTGAAGCAATGGCTCACCGCCTGAAAAAGTAACCCCGCCCGATTTGGCAAAGTATGATTTATATCTTTCAATGCGTTTAATTAATTTTTGCGGTGTAGTCAAATTGCTCTCGCGGGTAATATCCCACGTTTCCGGATTGTGACAATATTTGCATCTTAAATAACATCCTTGCAAAAATACAACATATCTTATTCCCGGTCCATCAACGAGGCCAAGACTTTCCTCACTGCTTATTCTCCCAACAACTTCCATTTGATTTCCTTATTATCTTCCAATTTGTGTTTTTTGGCGAAAAAATTACATTTTATTCAAAAATTTGCGATTTTTTTTGTGTTTTTAACGGATTTTATAGTATTTTTTTGATATTTTTCACTTTTTTATTGTGTATTTGATTTTGCGTCTATTGAATTTAATCTGTTTTCTATTTTTGAAAAGTATTTTTTATATGATCTTTTGCAATAATTTTTATGTGTCTCAACCTGATTTTTATTAGGTGTAAAAGAGTATCTTCCGTTAACTTTCCAATTTTCAAAAAGCCCGATTTTGATACAATTTTTTGGACAATTGAATGAACATCTCATGCACATAAGACAATTTTTACCAAATTTGAAATTGCCGTTTTCCATTGTTATATTGTGAGTCGGACAATTTCTAACACACATGCCACATTTGATACAATTCTCATTGACTTTATATTTTTTCCCATTAAATCTTCCCGCCCAGTGTTCTATTCTGAAAATCCAAGCAAGCATTCTCCCACATGGAATATATTTAAGTTTTCTTTTTTCACCTGCTATAATTTCATCACAATCATATGGAATTATGCTTTTGGCGCTCTCCCACATTTTGTATGCCATATTGTCGGTGTGTCTGAAAATTATGTTGTACGGCATGCAGTAATGATATTCATTTTCAAGAATAAGTCCCCTTTTTCTTAAAATAGATTTCACCTTCAAAGATGAAATATTGTTAAGAGCAAGAGGCTCGCCTGAGGTTTTTACAATGAAAAGAGGTTTTTTATCTTTTCTTTTTTGTAATTTTTTAGCAAATTGAAGCACATTTGCAGGTGCATTGAAAGCGTGAATTGGATAGAAAAGTCCAACTTTATCATATTCATCAATATTTTCTAGTTGAATATTATATTCGTCTCCGCTATCGATTTTCTTAATTTCATCTCCGTCAACAATTTGTTTATTATATTTATCTATGTTATCAGTTTGGTTTATATATTCATTTTCGCTATCAATATGATTTTCATAATTATTTATGCTTTCAGTTTTCTTGTTACATTCATTTTTGCTATCATAATAATCATCAATGTTTTTGACTACAGTTTGAACACCCCGTTCAGTAAAGTGTTGAACAAATCTATCTAAAACCATTTTTGTGTTTCCCGTACCAGAAAAGTAATAGATTAAAACTTTCATAGTTTATCCACCTTCGGAATGAAGTTTTCATCAAAATAGTAGAGATTATTTTCATTTTCATCATGAGAATCATACCAAAGTTGGCTGTATAATTTATCAAGTTTGCTTAGACGGTCGAAATCCCAGACATTTTCTTGATATGTGCGGTTAAACCAATGCCCCGCTTTTAAAACTGTGTAAGCACGTGCGGTGAATGTTTCACCATCAGAGTTTGCCCATTCAAGTTTATCGTACATGCTGTTAAACGCTTTTGACAACAAAAGTCCACCATGAGCACGGGCAACATTTTTCAAATCTTCAATTGTAATTTCCTTTTCTTGATTGTACATCAAATCAACAAGTTTTGCGTTATTTTTGTCTTTTAATGCCAAAAAATCGATTTTTTCGCCATTTTCTGCACGATTTTCAACTAAAAGAGGAAAATTATCCCAGTCTTTTGGAATTTTGTCAAAATTTTCTTTACTCCCAAAGTAGGCTGTTATTCTTGCTTCATCGTTGTTTACAATCCAGTGCGTAGGTGAATTTGCATCATTAAGTAGGCGGTCGATTGCAAACATTTTTATAAAATCTTTTTCTATAAATTTTGCAAGTTTGAAGTATGAATGATTTTCACCAAGTTCATTCCAAAAATCTTTTGTCGATTGAGATTGATAGTGAAACATATTTTCAAGAACATCACCATCATAAAACCATACCCCGTGAAAGTTACGCAAAGAATTGTAATTTGGATTGAAAAAATCTTTTGCAGAACCGCCAATCAGTTTGAAACCATCGTTGAGTGTGTCGTATCCTGTAACGCAGTTGACAACTCCGCCGCCGATGTTGTAGCACTTCTTCCAAAAATCATCAATCTCCCCTTTTATATCTCTTTTTAATATGTTTGCAATAAGAACGCCGGAATCGTGTGCGGTCACCCATTCGAGAGGAGCATTGAAACATGTGTGAAACATAAGTCCGTCACTTAAATTGTCGAGAAGCATGTTGTTATGAAGCATTGCCGTTTGTCTTAAAACAACAAAATTTTCAATATCACTTTCAAGCACTCTAAATTCACCGCGAAGTTTGGTTGCACTGTAAATGTCAAATGGACTTACAAGAAGAGGGTCACCCACTCTTGCCCATGGATGTTTGCTGTTTCTGTTTCCGTAAAGAGCAACAGTTGAGATATGTATGAGTTTTGGTTGATTTTCTTGTATTTCCTCAATTGCTTCAGTTAAACTGTTAACACCAATTTCATTACATTCAACCGCTTTTTCAGGTTCTTTGTCACTATGAGGTGGTATAACAGCAGCCATATTTACAACATAAGATGTGCCATCAACAAGCATTTTGCAAATATTTTTGTTTGCAATGTTGCCGTATATAACTTCAATTTTATCATCATAGTTTTTTCTTATTTTTTTAAACCTTTTATCATCGGGAAGAACCAAAACCTTTATTTTTTCCACTTCCTCAATTTTGAAAACTTCTTTTAAAACCTCTCTTCCCATATTTCCGGTGACACCGGTTAGTGCAATAATCATAAATTTTCTCCTTTTATTAAATTTTTATTATATTTACATCACTTTGCATATCAAATTCGGTGCAAGTTATGATTGTTTGGGCTTTTGATGTGAATTTTAACAATTTTTTTCGCCTTTCTTCATCGAGTTCGCTGAAAACATCATCTAAAAGAAGCAAAGGTTCTTCACCCGTTCTGTTTTTAATTATTTCGAGTTCGGCAAGTTTTAAGGCAAGTGCCACTGTACGTTGTTGTCCCTGCGATCCAAATGATTTCACTTCTGTTCCATTTAAATATATGTCAATTTCATCGCGGTGAATTCCAACCGAAGTGAAGCCGCGTTTGTAATCTTTTTCAAGATTTTCTTGGAGAGATTTTTCCATTTGCAAGGCATAATCATCACCCTCAAAGGAACTTCTATATTTGAGTGTAATTGTTTCTTTTCCGCTTGAAAGGTAAAGCCCTGCTTTTTCAACATATGGGGACAATTGATCAATAAGTTTTTGCCTTTCCGCATAAATTTGTTTGCCATAATCGCAAAGTGCTTTATCCCAAATGTAAATTGTTTGCTTTAAAACGTTGAAATCTTTGGTTGTTTTAAGCAATTTATTTCTGTTTTGAAGCACTTTTTCATATCTTCCAAGTAAATAATAATATTTTCTATCTGTTTGGCATAGAATGATGTTCATAAATCGTCTGCGTTCATCGGGGCTTTCTTTTATAAGTTTCAGTTCATCGGGAGAGAAAAAAACACCGTTCACTGTGCTTAGAAGTTGGCCGAGTTTTTTTATTGAAATTCCATCAATTTTTACTGCTTTTGCCTGTATTTTTGAAAAAAACATTTCAATTTTGACATCTCTGTACTTTTTTTTGAATTCGCCCTCTATTTTTCCTGCATCGTCTGTCCAGTTTATCACTTCCTTGTCCTTTGATGTGCGAAATGATTTGCCGATGATCATAAAAAAGATGGCTTCAAGAATGTTTGTTTTTCCTTGAGCGTTTTTTCCAACAATTATGTTTACTCCATTTTTAAATTCAAATTTTCTATCTTTATATGAGCGAAAACCCTTTAAGTGCAAAGTACTTATCTGCATAGATACTATTTTATCAAACTTTTATAAATTTTACAATCATTTTACCCTTTGTAATTGACAAAAAATATTTTTTTTTATATAATTTATTTACATTACTATGGAGAATTTATGAAAGATTTATCTACACTTTGGAAAGCCGTTCTTGATAAACTTGAACTTACAGTTTCCAATGTTTCATTTATTATGTGGTTTAGGCCAATAAAGGTGATTGATTTTGTCGACAACAAAACGCTTATTCTTTCGGCAAACACGACCTCGGCAAAAAATCAATTGTCGAGAAATTATTTTGATAAATTGTCGTCTGCGGTGAATGATATATTTGATGCTGATGTTATGATTGAAATTCTAGACCCATCAGAAGAAATGGAATATGTCAAAGAACATGGCGAACAAACAAGCGAAAAGGAAGTGAATATAAACAAAAATCCATTCAATCCGAAGTACACATTTGACAACTTTGTTGTAGGTGACTCCAATAAGTTTGTTTACACGGCAGCACGTGCGGTGGCGGAACATTCGGGAGTGAAATTCAATCCGCTTTTCATTTATGGTGGTTCTGGACTTGGAAAAACCCACCTTCTTCACGCAATTGGAAATTATTACAGGGAGTACTTCCCTACTTTAAATGTGCGATATGTGACATGCGAGCAGTTTGCAAATGAATATATTGATTCGCTTGGCTCACCGACAAAGAATAAGGCGATTTTGGAATTTAGAACAAAATACCGCAATCTTGATGTGCTTATGGTTGACGATATTCAATTTATATCCAAAAAAATTCAAACTCAGGAGGAATTTTTCAACACTTTTAACGAACTTTACATGGCGTCTAAGCAAATTATCATCACATCAGACCGCCCTCCAAAGGAGATTGAAACACTAACGGATAGATTGCGTTCAAGATTTACAAGCGGACTTATACAAGATATTCAACACCCTGAACTTGAAACAAGAATTGCAATTTTAAGAAAAAAGTGTCAAATAGAAAAATATTCAGTTGATGATGACGTGATTGATTATATTGCCGAGCATATAAATTCCAATGTTCGAGAACTTGAGGGAATGCTTGCAAAAGTACACTTTTTGGCAAGTTTATCAAACAAATCTTCGGCAACTATGGACGAGGCACTTGAAGCGTTTGACGGACAAATTGAAGAGGATAAAAATGAGGGACTTTCACCCGATGAAATTATTGAAGCAGTTTGCAAGTATTTTGATATAACCAAGCAAGATATTATAGGCAAGAAGAAAAGCAAGGAAATTGTTGAACCGCGAATGATTGCCATATATCTTATAAGTGAAATTCTAGAAATACCACTTGTATCCATTGGCAAAATATTTGGAGGAAGAGACCACACAACAATAATGCACTCGCGTGATAAAATAGCCGATGAAATAAAGACATCGCACAAAATTCAAGGATACATCAGCGAGATAAAGAAAATGCTTCAATCGGAGTAAACAATGATGAGTGGAAAAAGAAAGTAAAAAATAAAAAACAAATTTTTGAAATTACAAAAAATCAAAAAAAATAAAAGAAAAATCAAAAATAAAGCAAAAAAAATAGCAAAAAGAAGAAAAAACAGCAATTTTTGCTGTTTTTTTGTGTTTTTATAAGTTTTTTCATCTTTTTTGTTGTAATTATGAATTTTTAAAAAATTTGTGATTTCCCTCCTTTGAAAATTAGCAATATGTAATTTTAAAAAAAGTTATTTTCTTGCGATGAGTTTGTCAATAGACCCGCCCAGATTTAAAGCTATATGATAAATTATATTAAGTCGCGGTTTTGAACCAGATTGCCAATGTCTTATAACGCTTTCATCAAAATTGCTTTTTTTCATAAATTTGTAATTTGTTAAATTGTTTTCTTTAAGAAGAGTTTGATAATTACTTAAAAATTTTGAAATATCATAGTCACCTGTTACGTATTTGTCCGCTTCTTTTTCGCTGCTTAATCCAAAAAGATAGTCAAGTGAACAATTGAAATAAAGGGCAAGTTTCATCACCCCATCTATTGTAGGCGTTGAACCTCTTAAATAGCGGCTTAATTGCATAACGCTTACGCCACTTTCTTTTGAGAGTTGTCGTAAAGATAAACCTTTTTCATCTATAAGTTCTTTTAGAATTTCAATAAAATGTTCCATAAAAATCCTTGACATGCTATTTTGTTTTTAATTTATTTGCTAAATCAAGTATTATTGACTTATTTTCTGGACTTAACGATTTGATTATATTTAAAATTTCCATATCTTTGGCATAATTTTCCGGGTCGGGATAAAAGAATTCTTGTGGAGTTATGTTTACGATTTCTAAAAATTTTAATAATGTTGACACCTTTAATTCCACAGTTTGCCTTTCAATTCTGTTTACAAAACTATCACTGAACCCTAATTGCAAACTTGTCTCTCTTGCAGATAAGTTATTTTTATTTCTATAATACCCAATTTTGAAAATAATCTCTTTATATAGATTTTTAACGTCTTTTTCCATGCACCCCTCCTTATATGTATATTTTAGAATAGATAAGGGCTTTGCTTTAATCACTGAATGATGAAAATTTTGTTAAATTTGCGTTTTTGTTTTTATTTTATATCAGTGAGTGATATAATATTTATGTGATATATCAATCACTGATTTATTTTATGTAAAAACAAAGAAATTATTAACTTTTTATATCAATAGAGGAAATTATGTGCAAAAGGACCGCCTTTATCGGGCATAGATATGTTTTTGATGAAAATATAAGGGAAAAATTGTATATTGCAGTCGAAGAAGAGATTAAAAATGGGTGCAATTGTTTTACAATGGGAACGCGTGGAGATTTTGATAAGGAAGCGTTGTTTATTTGCCGTGAACTAAGACAAAAATACAAGGAAATAAAAATCGAAGTGGTGATTACAAGTTTTGCACAAATAAAACCAATACTTATCTATGATGATGTGCTGGGAAAAGAAGTGTTTAAACCTTATGATGATGTGGAAACAGTGATGTATGAAATTGAAAATTTACATTTCAAAAAGAGAATAACCGAAAGCAACAAACAAATGATTGACGCTTGCAACACTTTGATATGTTACGTTGACGAAAAGTGTTGTCGTTCTAGCGGAGCCAAAAAGATGTTTTTTTACGCAAAGAAAAAAGGCTTACGAATTGTAAACCTTTTCTTGCCAAGTCCAAATTTGTAAATTTATTTTTCATTAATTAATTATCATTTTTTCATTTTTTTACTAAAAATTTTACTAATTTTTCTTTTTTTTATCGAAATTTTTTGATTTTTTGCCAAAATTTTTAATAATTTTTTGGTTTTTGCCAATTTTTTTAGTAAATATTCACTTTTTGTCTGTAAGTGATTTGCTTGAACATTGCAGTGAGATTATATAAATTTCTTTTTGTGTTGCAATTTTTTATTTGCTTTTAATTGATGTTTTGTAAATATGTTGTGTTTTTAAATATGCTATGCGTTTTAATTGTTATGTGTCTTTCAACATGTTATACGTTTTTAAAATTTGTTATGTTTTACATGCTACGCATTTTAAAATTTTACAAACCATTTTCATTATTCGGACCCTGTTTTGTGGTGATCGGTGTATTTAAAGGCACTAGCGAGTTGCCCATCAGCACAGTGGCGTGAACAAATCCTTTGAAACTGAGTTTACCTTCCACTAAATCATTGTAAAGGTTTTCATTAAAAGCGGAAAAACCTTGTTTAAAAATTTTGTCTGCCATATTGCCCGTTTGATTGTATATGGTGCATATATTGCTTGGTATAATAAAAATATTTTGATAACCTTTCAAAAAAGTATTTACATTTATACCGCCATATTTTGATGGATTTTTTGCAACATCGTCTCTAATATTTCTAATTAGTTGTGAATCTGGACTAACAATATCTAACATATCTGAAACAGATGCAATTCTGCTAATTACATAAGAAATTTGTCTTTGCTTTGCAAACCCTGTGCGAGTAGCGTCAAATCTTATATCATCAACATAAGAATTAGTTTTGTTTTGTTGTGAAGAATATCCAAATTGTCTGTTAATTTCGT
>CANQHL010000003.1 GCA_947623775.1 uncultured Clostridia bacterium | reverse complement strand
ACTTTTTGTTTTACAAAATAACCAAGCGGAATAGGTAAGTACGCAAAATAAAGCGTACTTTTTGTTTTACAAAATAACCAAGCGGAATAGGTAAGTACGCAAAATAAAGCGTACTTTTTGTTTTACAAAATAATCAAGCGAAATAGGTAAGTACGCAAAATAAAGCGTACTTTTTGTTTTATGGAATTTGATTTATTAAATGCAGCATGCAATTATGTGATTTAATAAATCAGATTAAATTAGCATATCTATATAGCGGAGGAACGTGTGTTTAATTTTTTTGACGAAATAAAAAAAAGAGCCCAGATAAATGAAGAATTCTTTGCGGATTTTAATATCGTAAATATGGCAGGCAAACTTGTATATGTTGAGGGACATTTAGGCTTGACAGTTTTGTCTCCGGACACAATAGTTTTTAAGGTTAGACGAGGACGTGTGGTTATTGAGGGACAAAATATGATACTCAATGAACTTACAGAAAATACGATGCTTATTCAAGGAAAAATCATAAAAATGGAGTTCTTCCAATGAGCAAAAGAAAAACTAAAATCAAAGTAAAGGGCTTAAATCAAGAAAGGGCATTAAACAATTTAGTCAAAAAAATAAAAATATACAATTTAAAAAGAGAAAATCATGATGAAAGTGAATTTGAAGTTGACCATATAAATAAAAGAGAGCTTAAGAAACTAATTTCCTCAGTCGGACTTGAAGTTGTTTCGATAACTTATCAAGGTGCTTTTAAAAAGATAAAGAGAATAATTACAAGTTATGGACTTATCGTTGCATTGCTATTTTGCTCGATAATTTATGCTTTTCAATATAATTTTGTGTTAAAAATCAGCATTTTTGGGCTAAAAACACTAAATAAAAGTGAAATTATCTCTTTTGTTGATAAAAACTTGCCATCGCGAATGAAATCAAAAATCGACACGCAGAGCCTTGAACGAATGATAAAAAATCATTATGAAAATATAAGCTCGGTGAGTGTTGCAATAGTTGGGCAAAGCCTTGTTGTAAATGTCAACGAGGGAATTTTGTCTGATGAGGAGGTGTTGCAAGAGGCAATAGTGAGTGAGTACGACGGATTAATTACTGATATAAATTTAATTCAAGGAACACTTGCGGTTGATGTGGGTGATGTTGTGAAAAAAGGTGATTTACTTGTCTATCCGTATATAATAGATTCGCAAGGCAATAAACGAACAATAAAACCACAAGCAGAAATATATGCCGATGTGTGGATAAAGGCAAACGAAACGCACTATGATTATTTTATAAAAAAGGAACGTACCGGAAAAATTTTTCAGAAAAGGGAGGTTTGTTTAAACAATCTTGTAATTTACTCAACACATGGTGAAATACCTTTTAATGATTACGAAATGGAAAAAACATCGATTTTTATATCAAAAAACAACATTTTACCATTAAAAAAGATTAATTATTGTTATTATGAGGTTATAACAAAAGAATATGTTGAAAAGTTTGAGGACGTTCGGGAAATAATAATTGAAAAAGCAAGAGAAAAAGCCTTGATTTTTTTGCAAAAAAATGAGATAATAAAAGAGGAAAAATATACAATAAGAGAAGCTGGCGGAATTCAACAAATTGAGTATGTTATTACAGTCAGTCGCGATATAGGAGGATAAATGTTTTTCAACTTTGAAAATGTGGGACATAAGTACAAAAAACTAATTAAAAGAATTTATACAAAGGCAGCCGAAGTTACAGGCAATGATGTTTCAAACACCTGGGTGACTGTATCATTTGTCAATAGACAAAGAATAAGAGAGTTAAATAGAAAATTTAGAAAGATAGATAAAGAGACGGACGTTCTCTCTTTTCCTATGCTTGACATAGTTTATCCGCAAACATTAAATGATTTTAAAAATGAGTATGCACCTGATGGCACATTGTATATAGGTGATGTTGTAATCTGCAAGAAAATAGCAAAATGGCAAGCAAAACTCTATAATCATTCCAAAAAACGTGAGATAGGTTTCTTGGCACTTCATGGGCTGCTTCATATTTTAGGTTATGATCATATTCAAAAGGAAGATGAAGAGAAAATGATGGAAACAAGCAATAAGGTTCTTGAAGAACTTGGACTGGGCAGGGAAGAATAATGTTTTACAGTGGTTATGTTGCATTAATAGGAAAACCAAACGCCGGAAAGAGCAGCTTGATAAATGCACTTGTTGGTGAAAAAGTATCGATAATTTCTCAAAAACCTCAAACAACAAGAGAAAACATATTGGGTATAGTCAACAAAAAAGATTGTCAAATTATTTTTGTTGATACACCGGGAGTTCATCATAGTAAAAATAATTTAGATAAAATTATGATGAAAAACGTTAGGAGTGCACTGGCGGGGGTTGACCTTGTGGTATATTTAATTGATGGGACAACTTTGCCTGATGATGAGGAAAGGGAATATATTGACCACATAGAATGTGAGAAAATCATTGCACGTACAAAGAGTGATTTAAGTGGTCAAAAAGATTTCGAAAGCAACATAAGCATTTCATCAAAAACCGGTGAGAATTTGGAAGAACTTCTAAATCTGATTAAAGAGAAACTTAACCAATATCAAAAGCCTTATTACATCTTTTCGCCCGACGAATACACTGACAAAAGTGTAAAGTATTTAATAGCGGAGGAGGTACGGGAGAATTGTCTAAATAATTTGAATAAAGAGATTCCGCATGGGATTGCTGTTGAAGTGATAAGATTTTTGGAGGAAGAAGAAATTGTTTATATTGATTGTGATATAGTTTGCGAACAAGAATCTCATAAAGGAATAATAATCGGTAAAGGTGGAACGGGCTTAAAAAAAATCGGCATGAACACCCGAAAGTTTGCGGAAAATTTACTTGGCAAAAAAGTAATGTTAAAAATATTTGTCAAGGTTGAAAAGGATTGGCGAAATAAACCTCAAAAATTAAAAAATCTAGGATATTAACCTAGATTTTTTTGAAAAATCGCTTAAAAATGAGATTTTTTTAAATTTTTTGAAATAATTTCCACTTCTTCTTCAAGTTTTACGCCAAATTTAAAGAACACTTTTCTTTTGCATAATGTTATCAAATTGTATATATCATCGAAAGATGCATTGCAGTTGTTAACTATAAAGTTGGCATGTTTTTGTGAAATTTGTGCGTCGTTTATCGCTATTCCTTTTAAGCGACATCTTTCTATTAGAACACCTGCACTTTTACAATTTGGTGGGTTTTTAAATACGCTTCCACAACAAAGGAATGATGGTTGGTTTTGTTTTCTTATTTTCATACAATTTATATAATTATTAAGAATTTCGCATTTATTTAGATGTTTTAACTGAAAATTTGCAGATAATATCAAAATATTCTTTAAATTTGTGCCATGGTAAAAATAATTTATTTCATCTTTTGAGATGGTTTTAATTTTACCTCTATCTACAATTTTAATCGATGTTAGGCAATCAAAAATGCTTTGACCGAAAGCCGATGCGTTATTTTTGATGGCACCGCCTACTGTTGCCGGGATCCCTGCAAGTTTTTCAAAACCTGTCAATGATTTTTTGCTACAAAAATTATACACTTCATATAAATTAGTAGATGAAGAAACGCTTAAAATATTGTTTTTAATTGAAATTTTGTGTTCAAGACACTTTGTTGATAAAACAAAAAGCGGGCTTTTATCGTCAATCAGCAAATTGCTCCCGTTACCGATTATGATAAAGGGGAAATGATATTTTGTCAAAAATTTATATACATTTATTAATTCTTTTTGATTTTTTGGGTAGAATGCCCCTGATACCGTTCCGGCATTTTTGTACGTGGTTAGATTTTTAATTTCTTCATCTAATACGAATTTAGTTTTTAATATTAATTCTTTATCCATAAGATATATCTATGCTGTGAGATTGAAAAACTTGATTACATTCCAAACTTATTTTTCATATAATGATAATATGTTTGAATATAAGTCTGTTTACATAATAGGGATAGGCGGAATAAGTTTATCCGCTATAGCAAAATTATTAAAATCACAAGGTGTGTCGGTGTGCGGCTCTGATGCGGTTGAATCGGAGATAACAGACGTACTGGCAGAAGAGGGAATAGAAATTAAAATTGGAAGTTCCCCGAAATATGTTGCCAATAGCGAATGCATAATATATTCTGGAGCAATTCCAGAGGATAATGCGGATTTAATTTTGGCAAGAAAAATGAATAAAAAACTATTGAACCGAGCGGAAGCATTGGCGATGATTTCTAAAGATAAGAAGTGTGTTTCGATAGCGGGGTGCCATGGAAAAACAACGACAACAGGAATGGTGGCATCTATTTTGTTAAGTGGTGGACTTGATCCGACTGTTCATATCGGTGGCGTGCTTAACAACATCAATTCCAACTTGCATATCGGAGAAAGTGATTTGTTTTTAACGGAAGCGTGTGAGTATAAGGATAGTTTTTTAACCTTAAAAAATTATGTGTCAGTGATTTTAAATGTGCAAGAAGACCATCTTGATTATTTTAAAAATTTAGACAATATTTTTGCATCTTTTAATAAATTTATTGAAAATACTGCAAAAAATGGCGTAATTATATACAATTTTGATGAAAAAGATGAAAAGTTGCATGTTGGCAACCGAAATTATCTTTCTTTTGGATTTAATGATGGTGCAATTGTGACAGCTAAAAATGTTGTTGAATATCAGAAGGGAAAATATGAATTTAATTTATATATCCTTGATAAAAAATTGACAAATATAAAGCTACCATGCTTTGGTATACATAATATTTATAATGCTTTGGCTGCGTCGTGCGTGGCAATTTTTTTAGGTGTTGATGCGAAGGATATAAAGAAAGGTATTGAGGATTTTAAAGGTATAAAAAGAAGATTTGAAATAATACAAGAAAAAAATCCAATTATCATCCATGATTATGCTCATCATCCTACCGAAATCTTATCGACGACAAAGGCATGCAGAGAAATTGTCGGAGATGGCAAGATCATTGCAGTATTTCAGCCGCATACATTTTCAAGGACAAGAGACCTTTATGATGAGTTTATGAAATGTTTCGATTTTTGCGATGAGGTGTGGATGTTGCCAATTTATCCTGCAAGAGAGAAGCCTATAAAAAACATAAATTCACGAAATTTTACGGAGAATTTAGCAAAAAACAATGTAAAATCACGATATTTTCAAAAATTTTCTATATGTAGGGCTGAAATAATCAAAAATCAAGCAAAGGCTGATATGTATGTTATACTAGGAGCGGGTGACATAGAAAAACTTGCATATAGTTTAAAATAAAAATAATTTAAAAAATTTAAGCAACTAGGTTTACTTTTTATATTTTTTATGCTAGAATATATGAGTGGAGTGAAAATGAACTATATAGAAAAGATGACTCAAAGACAATGACTTCCACTTACACGGATTTTGAGGTTAGGTTGTTATACAATATGATTCCGTCTGAGTATGATCAAGAAAGATTTAGAAATTATATGAAAGAGTTGTACGGCGAAGATTATAACAAAGATTTAAAAGCATATTTAAAAAAAGCAAAAGATCAATAATGTACAAAATCCTAATAAAGATGAAGAGTCAGCTATTTAATGGTAGCAGCGGTATTTACGGCGGGGAGTAATCCCTGCCAAAAAGAAAATTAATAAAAAATTAACATAAAATTTAGAAAAATTCGTGAAAAAACACATAAAAACCTAAAATATGCTGATGTGGCTCAGGGGTAGAGCACCACCTTGGTAAGGTGGTGGTCGCGGGTCCGATTCCCGCCATCAGCTCCAGAAAAGGACTTGCAAAAATCGCAAGTCCTTTTGTTTTGCTCTCAGCAAAACTGCAAACATAGTTTGCCTGGAGCCTAGAAGCCAGAGGCTTGGCGTACGCCTATCGGGCAGCACCGCTCGCTGAGCGGCTCCAGTTTGAAAATTAGTTTTTGAGATTAATATCCTTATTTTTATTATTACTAAAATAATGTTAAAGTGTCCCTTTTTCTATCTTTAATCTTTTTTCATATCAAAGTATTTTCGTTTTTTGAAAAGGGGTAAAAACTTTGTAAAAATCAAAATTAAATTTTGTTTTTGCGGCAATTTGTGTTATTATTTATTTTGAAAATTAGAAGAAATTAAAGCAGAATTGCAAAATTGGGGGATAAATGTTTCAATATAGAATATCAAAATATAATCCCGAGCTGAGAGATGATAATCAATCTTATACTCGTGAAGAATGGACTTCGTATAGTGACATCGGGAAAAATTTTGCGGATGGTCAACTTACGCAAAAAGAGTATTTAAAAGTTGAAAAAGATTACATGGACTTTATTTATGATTTTTTTAATGCTTTCAAAATCAAAAAAGTGAGAATTTTGAAGCAAGAACCAAAAAATATTTTTTCAAAAACTTCTTTTGATGTTGATGATAAATGGTTATATACTATATTGCAGAAAAATATCAGAGAAGAATTTTGGTGCAAGTTTAAATCAGAACAATTTGAAATTTATATGGGTTACGATTTCTATTTGCACATAAACTCTATGTATAATATTGAGGAATTTTTGAAAAAAACAGCCAAAAAACATAATTTATATTATGAAAAGTGTGATTTATAAAAATATCCATTAAATGATTTTTTGGTGTAAAAGGGGAATATATGAAACAAGTTAATGTTGCGTACGATTATGATTATGATGAAGAGGCAGAAAAAACTATTGTTAATGGAAATGTCGACATAATTGAATTGCCTGATGAAATAATTAACAATATTGATTATTATTTGCAAGAATTTTTTGATTGGGCGTCTAACGAGAAAAATGGTTGTTATCATTATGATGATTCTCTAAAGAGAAATATATGTCAAATTGTAAGCAGTGATTTTGTGAGATATATAAACGACCAACTGAAAATGCAAGCCAACGTGATTGAAATAAATACTGATTTTAATCCAAATTTGCCTATTGTTGAATTTTGATTTTTTGCAGTATAAGGTAAAACATTTGTTTATGCATAAAGCGAAAATCAAATTTGCGTTTTAGTTAATACATCGCAGAATATGTTGATTTTTAATCAATATTTATTAAATTAATATTGGTCAATATCTTAAAGTAGCAAAATTATTTTAATGAAAAATATAATATCGTCTTTCTATCTCAAATATTTTGAAATAATGAGAAAGTATGTTAAAATGAATTTGGAGGAATTTTATATGAAAAAGAATATTAAAACAACGGAAGCAATATTCCCGATGCCTGTTCTTATGATTGCAACGTATAATGAAGATGGTTCGGTTGATGTTATGAATGCTGCATGGGGGACTATGCTTGAAAGAGATTATGTGATTTTAAACTTGACCGAAACCCATAAAACCGTGAAAAATATTAAACAAAGAAAGGGATTTACCGTTTCAATTGCAGATGCAAAACATGTTACGGAAGCGGATTATTTTGGTGTGGCTTCTGCAAATAATACACCAAATAAATTTGAAAACAGCGGACTGACAGAAACAAAATCAAATTATGTTGATGCACCTATTGTTAACGAATTCCCAATTTGTATAGAATGTGAATTTGTTGAGTATCAAGACTGTGGAGTTATAGGAAAGGTTGTCAATGTTTCGGCCGATGAAGAGGTTTTTGAAGGAGACAAAATTGATATAAGCAAAGTTGAAGCGATTGCATTTGATCCTTACACGCATGGATATTATAAAGTTACTGAAAGAGTGGGAAACGCATTTAAAGACGGCCTGAAATTAAAAAAATAAAAATAATTTTAGAAAAAATCGTTAATTTTTACAAAAAATAAAGAAAAAATCAAATAAAATGTCGTTTTTATAGAATTTTTACTTGTTTTTATATAAAATCTGCACAAAACGTATTGTTTGCAACTTCACACAGCAAGCAAGATTGCATTGAGGTGAAAAGATTAACAAGGGGGAATTATGAGTAGTAAATTATATGGCGAAATCTATAAATTAAAAAATATTTTAAGAAAAGGCTGGCTTGTGAGAAATGTAGGCAATATTAAAACCGGCCGCGTTGAAAGCGATGCAGAACATACTTTTTCAATGTGTATGTTGGCAATGGAAATTATGGCAAAATCTGATAAGTACAAAAATCTTGACCAACTTAAAGTTTACAAGATGATTTTAGTTCATGAGTTATGCGAAATTGACGCCGGAGATCATACGCCATATGATAAAATTACCTTGCAAGAAAAATTTGATATGGAACTTGCTTGTGTAAAAAGACTTGCCAAAGAATGTAAAATGCCAGAATTATTGAATTTATGGCTGGAATTTGAAGAAAACAAAAGCCCAGAAGCAATGTTTGTTAAGAAGATGGATAAACTTGATGCAATTATGCAAGCCAAAATATATTCAGAAGAAAGAAAAAACGATGCAATATTTAATGATTTTAAAAACTATACAAAAAATATTTCAGATGAGTTTGACAATTATCTTTAATTGTTGCCACGCTATTGCAGACGAAAAAGTTTGCGTGTTTAGACGTGTTTTGATTTTTACTACTATTTATGTTACGTAAAAAGGGAGGGGAAATGGAAATTTTAGCAAAGGGCGTAAAGACGCTGAAAAGAGCAACGAAACAAAGTCAAGAAGAATTCAAAGATGATGTTTGCGTTGAGTATAATGAATTTTTGGAGGATTTTATAATAGATGGTGGTGCTTATTATGAGATGTATCATACATTGTGTAATAACTATGCGACACCTCAAGATAAAGTTCGTGCTGAACGACTTGAAAGCAGAGTTATATCAGCTGTTGCGCGTGAAATCAACAAGGCTGTTGAAATAGCATGTAAAAACAAAGAAGCACCGGTTGTAGATAGCAGATATTATCGAGACTTGTACAGAAAATATGAAGCATCAAATAAATCATCGGAAATAATACAACAGTTAACCGATGAAATTTATTTGGCAATAAATGCTCTCGTTCGTCAAATAGAATTAGAATATGATAAGTTTTTTCCTGAAAACCATAATTCAAGTGTAAAGCTGTTAAGAAAAACAAGTGATTTGACACAAGTGACGTTCAAAGAAAATGTTTGCAGAGAGTGTAGAATGTTTATGGAAGAATTCTTAATCAAGGGTGGTGCTTACTGCGACATGTATCAGACGATATGTAATTTTGAGACGCAACAAGGGGAGAAATTGGACAAAACGCTGGATGAAAAAACTAAAAGTTTCTGCTCTGCAAATATGAATAGAATTGTTGAAATGGCAAAACTTAGAGATGTTGTGCCATGCCCAAACAATGGATTTTACAGAGCATTATATAGAAAGTTTCAAGCATCAAATAAATCACCTAAAGCCATAAAACAAATAAAAGATGAATTTACAACATCACTTGATGCAATTTTACGTGAAGTAGATGCCGCTTATGATGAATTTAAGAAAAACAATAATTAAGACTTTAAAAACAAATGATTTAAAACAACAAAAATTACAAGGCAGATGAGAGCGGCGTGATGAATATGTAGAGGATGTAGATTTAGCATGATAGTATTAAGCAATGTACTGCATTGCGAATAGACTAAAATCGGTTTTTAATAATGGGGGATAAATGGAAGAACAAGAAAATGGAGAAAATAAAAAGAGATATTTGAAAGGCATATTGATTGCCCAAAAAGAACCTGGGCAAGATGATGAAGACTTTGGTGCAATGGTTTGCATGGAATACTATCTATTAGTCGAAGATTTTATTCTTGAAGAGGGCAAATACAATTTTGTGATGCAACTTCTTGATAAAGCGTTTGAAATGGGGATTGCTGATAGAATTAGTATTGCCGCCAAAATAGACCAGTTGACGTCTGACGCTATTAATAAAATCATTGATATGTCGTTGCAAAGAGATGAATTGCCTGTACCAAACAATGATTATATATTGGCTTTATATGAGAGGTTTCAACAATCGGATAAATCATATGAAGCGGTTAAGCAAATAACTGATGATTTTGTTTCGGTGATTGATGAAGTGTTGGAAACGGTTGACTATTATTATAATGGCAACAAAATTGATACTCTTTTAAAATGATTATGAAAAGTGAAATATACAAACCATTGAAAGGTATGTCGATTGAAAAAATGCGGTAAAAGGAATTATAAAGGTTACGCAGGTGATAAACTATGAATTATTTGATAAATTGTATAGAATTTTCTACATTTTTTGTTAAAATTAAAGGCATACTTGCAATTTGCATATAAATAATGTAAAATATTATTGAAAAGGCGGTAAAAAATGGAAATAGATCAAGATAGTTTCTTTGACATAATTTGGCCGGTGATAAGAAATGCGACCTCTTCGGAGGATTGTGCTCCACCATTTGATAGATTGAAAGCATATTTTGAAGAACATGGATATGTTTTGGATAGCCATAGTGAATCTTTGCTTTCTGACATCTTTGAAGATGTGTCTGACGTTATAAGAAATAAGGTTTTTCATGTGAATTCTTCAGAAGAACTTGATAAATCATATAAACAATGTTGTGATTTCTTACGAAAATCAATGCTGGAAATGGCAAGAGTTTTTAAAATTCCACCAATTGACCGTGTGGAAGCTGAAAAAGAATTTACAAAACAGGCAAATCAATGGTTTGATGGTTATGAAGATGATGCGGAGGAAGATAAAGAAAATCATCTTTTCAAATTTAAAAATACAGAAGAATATTTTGAATTTCTAGATAATCCTCAAGCCAAAATGCAAAAATTAAGAAACAGTCCAATCAATAAAATGTTGGAAGAGATGCTGTATGCAAGTGGTGATTTAGGTGGTGGATATGGAGCGGTCGGCTCGTATGTTATAGATGCCACCGTTCCATTCAGACATGGTTTTGTAGATGGTGTGAATGATAAACAAGTGAGAGAAGTGCTTTTGTTTTTGAGTAATCTTGAAAATATCGAGAAAAAAGAAAATGCAATAATTCAGGTGAGAGAGGAATTACGTGAGCTACAAAAAGATGCAAAATTATCTTTATATCATGAAGATAAACAATTTATAAAAGATTGCAAAAAGTTAATCTCGGTGTTAACAGGAAGAGACCGTTATCATGGAACAAATTATTCTGCACTAGATTCAATAAGTGAAAACGGCTTGTATATGGTGCAACGAAATATGGATTCGACTTCATACACAATGAACAAATTTCACAACTTCCAAGATGTTGACGCTTTGCTTGACGATTTACTTTTGTTTAGGACGGGTTTTGATAAGTCACGCGGTGATGGAATTGTATTTTTAAAGGGTGACGCCGTAGTTAAACCGGTTTCCGCAACTGAAGATGCGGCGGTTGATTATTCTATGACCGGTCCTATGGGAATAAAATATAAAGTATCTCCATCCGATATAATAGGCACAATAGATGCAGTCAATAACAAAGTGGAGTTCGGAGCGGAATTTGAAAAAAGAAAGCAAGATGAGCAAGCGGAAGTTGATATTTAGATGTTTTCATGTGTAGATGCTTCTAGCAGCAAGTAAAATTTACGGCAAGTCAGCCATTTTCTTTGGTGATGCAAGGGTAAAATAGAGAAAAAATTGAATTTTTGTATGATATGGACATTGTTTTAAGAAAAAATTCAAAAAAAATTAAAATAAATTAAATTTTTTCGTAAAAATGAATACAAATTTATATGATTTATGTTATAATATTGCTTGTGATGAGAAAAATGTTGATTTAAAATTAAAAAATGCTTGGTTTTGTAGTTAATCAGGCATTTTTAATTTTGAAAGGTGCAAAATAAGGAGGAATTTATGAATTATGATGTTGCAATAATCGGAGCGGGACCAGGAGGAATATTTTCCGCTTATGAAATCATTGGCAAAAGGCCGGATTTAAAGGTTGCCGTGTTTGAGGCTGGCCATGAACTTAGCAAAAGAAGATGTCCGATAAATGGCAAAGACATTAAAAGTTGTATAAAGTGCAAAACTTGCTCTATAATGAGTGGTTTTGGTGGTGCCGGAGCTTTTTCTGATGGAAAGTATAACATTACAAATGATTTTGGCGGAACTTTATATGAATACATTGGCAAGGAAAAAGCACTTGAACTTATGCGTTATGTTGACGACATAAATTTGGCACATGGTGGGCAGGGAATAAAGTTGTTTTCAACAGCTGGGACCAATTTCAAGAAAATTTGCATACAACATGATTTGCACTTGCTTGATGCCTCGGTGCGTCACCTTGGCACAGATGTTAATTATATTGTTTTGGAAAATTTGTATAAAGAATTGAAAGAAAAAGTGGATTTTTACTTCGATACACCGGTAAAATCAATAAAAGTTTGTGAAAAAGGATATGAAATCGAATGCAAAAATGCTAATTTTAAATGTACAAAATGTATAGTTTCAGTTGGCAGAAGCGGAAGCAAGTGGATGGAACAAGTTTGCAATGAACTTGACATTCCGGTAAAATCCAATCGTGTTGATATAGGCGTGCGTGTTGAATTGCCTTATGAAGTCTTTTCAAATATAACAGATGAGTTGTATGAAAGCAAAATTGTTTATTGCACTAAGAAATATGGTGACAAGGTGCGTACTTTCTGTATGAATCCTAAGGGTGCTGTTGTAAATGAAAACACAAATGGCATAATCACTGTAAATGGACACAGTTATGAAGAGGCATCTAAGCAAACAAACAACACAAATTTTGCACTGCTTGTGACAAAAACTTTTTCCGAACCTTTTAAAGATTCAAATGGCTATGGTGAAGCAATAGCAAGATTAAGCAACATGCTTGGCGGTGGCGTAATTGTTCAACGCTTTGGCGACCTTGTAAGAGGACGACGTTCCACACAAAAACGAATGGACGATGCGTTTATAACTCCAACATTGCAAGCCACACCGGGGGATTTAAGTTTGGTTTTGCCAAAGAGAATTCTTGATGGCATAATTGAAATGATTTATGCTTTGGATAAGGTTGCACCAGGAACAGCAAATGATGATACTTTGCTTTATGGGGTTGAAGTTAAATTTTATAATATGCACGTTGAAGTTGACGGCAAACTCCAAACTCGTTATCCGGGATTGTATGTGATAGGCGACGGAAGTGGAGTGACGCATTCGCTTTCTCAGGCATCGGCAAGTGGCGTGTTTGTGGCACAGGAAATTGTTAATTCTTACAATAACGATTAAGTTAGTGTACAAGAAATTGTGCAAGACTGTGATTAAGAAGTTTCAATTTTTATTTATAAGACTATAATTAAGAAGTTTCAATTTTCATTTAAATGAATAAGGAAAAGAATTAAATAATAAGAAAAAAGAATTATAAACAAAAAAAGTTTATAATTTTTTTTAAAAACAGTTGACAGTTGAATATAAATTCAACTATAATGATAATGGTTGAACAATTATTCAACCGTTTAAAGGAGTAAAAATGACAAAATGCAAATGTGTTTCATGTGATTGCAATATAATTCATGGTGAAAATGTAAATAATGTGAGAGAAGTGATGTTGAATGATGAGATTTTGCTTGATATAGCCGATTTTTATAAGGCATTGTCGGATAGTACGAGAATAAAAATCATAAATGCACTTGACAATGCTGAACTATGTGTATGCGATATATCTGCACTTTTAAATATGACCAAGTCGGCCGTTTCGCATCAATTACAAAATCTCAAAGAAATGGCTCTTGTAAAAAGCCGCAGGCAGGGGAAAGAGGTTTATTATTCTCTTGCAGACAATCATGTTCGCGAAGTATTTGAAATAAGCATAGAACACGTTATGGAGAAAAAGAATGCAAAGTAAAGTGAAAATTGTCGGGCTTGATTGTCCGAATTGTGCAATAAGTTTGCAAAAAGAGTTAAATAAAATAGATGGTGTGGCAAATGCACAAATTGATTTTATAAAAAATTCGCTTGTTTTCGACAGCGAAAATCCCGAAAAAGCCCTCAAAGATATAAAATTATTAACAAAAAAGTTAGAACCCCGAGCCAAAATAACGGAGGGAGAGAAAGAAAATAAAAATAAATTAAATTTGCTTATAGATGTTGCCTTTCTGCTTGTCGGGGTTGCACTTGGCATAGTGCTTTTCTTATGCAATATGCCTGTTTGGCTATATTGGTCCCTTTATACTATAAGTGCATTGCTTTTAGGTTGGAAAACATATCTGAAAGCGTTCCGACTGTTATTAAAGGGAATAATTAATGAAAATCTTTTAATTACAATTTCGGTTATTGGCGCATCGGTTATAAGTGAGCATATGGAGGGGCTTATGGTGATTGCTCTATACACGACGGGAAAGATTTTTGAAAATCTTGCAGTAAACAGAAGCCGAAGAAGTATAGAAAGCCTTGTTCGCCTTCAACCGGAATATGCCAATATCTTAGTTGACGGGCAAGAGAAAAAGGTAAAACCGGAAGAAGTCGCAATAGGAAACATCATATTTGTTCATGCAGGAGAGAAAGTGCCACTTGATGGAATTATTTTGCGAGGAAATGTGCTTGTTGACAATCAAAGTCTTACAGGAGAAAGCGTGCCTGTGCAGAGGGGGGAGGGCGAAGAAATACTTTCGGGCGGAATTGTTCTTGACGGCACACTTGAAATAAAAACCACAAGTGAGTATAAGGATAGCACAGTAAGCAAAATAATGAATTTGGTTGAAAATGCTTCTGAAAACAAGTCAAAAACCGAAACTTTCATATCAAAAATAACAAGATGGTACACCCTTGGTGTTGTGGTTGTTGCATTAATCGTTTTAGGTATTGTGTGGATTGTCACAAAAGATTTCCAACTTGCACTTTATCGTGGACTAATTTTCTTGGTTGTGTCATGCCCGTGTGCCTTTGCAATATCCGTGCCATTATCGTATTTTTCCGGCCTCGGGAATGCAAGCAAACATGGTATGCTTATAAAAGGTTCAAACTTTCTTGACGCGTGTGCCGGACTAAATAAAATCGCATTTGATAAAACGGGAACATTGACAACTGGACAATTTGAAATTAAAAAGGTACAAAGTTTTGGTGGGTTAAATGAGGAAGAAATAATTTATCTAAGTGCATTAGGCGAGCAAAATTCTCTTCATCCTCTTGCCAAAGCAATAACAAATTCATGTAAAAGAAAGTTGCAGCAGGTGGACAACGTTCATGAAATTGCCGGAGCGGGTATTGAATATTCATACAACAATGATTCTTATTTTGTGGGTAGAAAAGACAAAAATTTAAAGACAACATGTATAGAACTATATAAAAACGATATTAAAATCGGGCAAATTGAATTAAGTGACACGGTTAAGGAGTCCTCGAAGAGTGCTTGCAGAGGGTTGAAGGAAATGGGGATAAAAACGTTGTTATTATCAGGGGACAACAGTGAAAGCGTTGAAAAAGTTGCAAAAGAAATTGGTGTTGACGAGGCAAAATCCAATCTTTTACCGCAGGATAAATATGATTATATAAAACAGTGCCAAGAAAAAGGTGAAAAGATTGGTTATGTTGGTGACGGAATAAATGATGCACCATCATTAACCCTTGCAAGTGTGGGATTTTCCATGGGAATAAATGGCAGTCCGGCAAGTATTGAGGCAAGTGATGTGGTTATCGTTGATGATAATCCTGAAAAGATAATGTCGGCAATAAAAATATCCAAATATACAAGGAAAATAGTCTGGGAAAACATTATTTTGTCGGCCCTTGTAAAAATTGTTGTGTTGTCTCTCGGTGCCGCAGGTGTTACGGGTATGCTTGTAGCCGTGTTTGCAGATGTTGGGGTAACATTACTTGCCGTTCTAAACAGTATGCGTGCATTGAAGTACAAACGCTTTGACAAATCGACAAAAAAGATAAAAGAATAAAGCGGAGTAATTAAAAACGAGGACGGAAAATAAAAATTAGTAGATAAATAGAATTTAAAGAGGAAAATAACAGACGAGTAAAAGATGATACAATATGTAGGTATAAAAAAGCGAGAAAGGGGAAATACTGGGAAAGTAAATTTAAAAAGCGAGGGAAGAAAAATACAAGACGAGTAAATTTAAAAAAGACAAAAAATACAAGACGAGTAAATTAAAAAAACGAGGAAAAAAGCGAGGAAAATAAAAAAGCGAGGAGTTTGTGTGCTAAAGATAGCCGTTTCAAATTCCTCTCTTTTTTTATTTATCGTGATATAAAACTTTTGATTTTATGTTGAAATCGGGGAGCAAAACATTTTAAAAGTTTGCTTATGCAATTTTATTGTAATTAAAATGAAATTCGTCTGTTGTAAATTCTTGAGTTGAGCGTTCAACATAAAAATTAATTCCACTCCATGTTGCCACATTACTTGAAATTTGTCCTTTGCCAACGAATATGCCAAATGATTCATCAACACCGAGCAAAACACAAATGTTGCCAAACACTTTAAATCTTCCAATATATTCGCTATCTGTTGTAACATCTTGATAAGTAACTCTTTCAGTAACATTTCCATCTTCGTCAATAACATCAGTTATAAGATTGGTTGCAGAGCCGCTCAAAACTTCGGTTCGCTGATATGTTCCACTGGAAAATTCTATATTTTCAGTAAGTGTGAAAATTATCTCTTCATCCATAAAATTCACTGTGAGCGTTTGCTTGTCCTGGCTGAGTGTGGCATTAATGGTGACTATGCAACTTTGCTCGCTAAATGGAATTGGAACTTGTACAGAAATATTGTTTCCGTCTATTGTGGCTGGAAGATATTCAAGATATAGAAATCCCTCATATGTGCCATAATCCTCAAGTGTTTCATAAATATATGCTCCAAAAGTTACAAGATTGCCTGTGATTCTTATAAATTTGTCTTTTTCTGGCAAATAACCGCTGAGTGTTTCATTGTTGTAAGTGTAGGTTGTTTCATCAAAATCATTTTTGTAGGTGAATGTTTTTGGATCATGGAAATATTGATAATAATCATCGGTGTAATAGAAGTTGTAAAAATCCCAGATATAAGATTGTTGAAGTTTGGAAAGTTTTCCAACATAGACTTCGTAGTTTGAAATATCATAATTTACATTTTCAATAATCATTATGTTGCCGTAAATATTTGCTTTACCAATTTCATCTCCGGAAACATGGTTTTGGACATCTGCAATCGAGATTATATTGCCATTGCTTTGGAAAACATATTCAAATTGAATAGTTTGATCGGAAATTGTTTCAGGTGATGTATAAACGCCGTGAGGCATGTCGAAATCTTCAACACGTTCATAGGTTAATGAAACATCATCATTGCCAACAATCAATCTTCCGCTTTCAATGGTTATTGTAAGTTCGCTTAGGAAAGGGGCTGTTGTTTGTAAAATAATTTGGTTGTTTAAAATTTGATAATTAAGCGTATGTACACAATATTTTTCTCCATCATAATATCCGCATTTAAATTTATTTTCTTCAATGTTTATGAAGTTGTTTTTATAGTAAATTTCATCGTATGATGAGTTGTCGTCAACATGGACCATAGAAATGGCATTGAAACTATCTGAAATGATTGCATTTTCAAAGACTGCGGAAATTGTGATTTCAAAGTTAGGCATTAGGAAGGAGAAAACATTGTTTTCTATAACGGTCGGGGTGTTATTTATTAAGATATGCTTAACTTTAAATCCATTACTTGGAGTTAAGGTGACAACAATTGTATCTCCGAATTTTGCGGTTGTTTTATTGACGGCAATTGTGCCATTATTTGCTTGTATAACGTTTACATTATAAAAAGTATCTGTTTGAGCCGTTTCAAATTCGGCGGAAATCAAAACGTTTGTGTTTGGCATAGTGAAAGAGAAAGTGTTGTTTGCAGGGAAGTAATTTGTTCCGTTTATGGATAAGGTTTTTATTGCGTAGTTTTCGTCGGGAATAACCATGATTTCCACTTGATCACCGGCAAATGCCTCATTAAGCACACTGATATAGCCGTGTGCAATATCGGGTGCGACCGATATTGTATAAATTCTTTCAAAAACGGGGGTGATTTGCACGTCAAAATTAGGCATTATAAAATAGTATTTCAGTTCTTCGCCAATGTTAAATTCCATGTTTATTGAAACATTTGCATCTAAATGTTTTAGTTTATATCCACTTGCAGGTGAAATTGACAGATAAATTTTGTCACCACCTGTATAAGTTTGATTGCCAACAGTTACAGTTCCATTTTGAGTGTTGTTGATTGTAATTTCAAATGATTTTGTAAAAGTTGCACGCAAAACGACATCTTTTTCTGGCATTGTAAAGTGGTCACCCTCAATAACTCTATTATTGTATGTAATTTTTGTCAATGTGTAACCTGTTTCAGGTTGAGCATCAAAATATACTTCTTCACCCGCACGAGCGGAATTGTCAACAAAAATTTCACCATGTTCGCATTCCTGCACAGTTATGCTGTATTCTTTTTTATTGCAAGCAAAAAGAATAATGCCACAACACATGAAAATTGCGATAGCCATAAAATAGTTTATAAATTTTTTCATTTTTTCTCCTGCAATCTATTCGTCTTGGCAAATTTCTTCAGAATATTCATCGTCGTCATCAGTAGAATAGTCACTAATTCGACCATTAAATGATATAGGTTCATCATTGATTACCAGAATGCCGTCAACACATTCTATACATCCAAACCATCCGCAAATGCTGCATGGAATGTCTTTGAATATAATTTTATCATTAACCTTATATTCTCTTCCGCAATCTTTGACGGTGAACTCCTTGCCGTCAATTTTTATATGATTTTCATATCCGTTGCCAACAAGATTAAATATACCATCTCCTAGCGGTACGGGATAGCGATTGATAAAAACTTTAAAATCTTTTATTTCAATGTTATCACCATTATGATATGAACTTGATCTGCTTCCTCTATAATAGGATTCGTTGTTTATAATGATTTCATGCCCGCAATCGGTGATTGTAAAAATTTTATTATCTATATTCATATTAAAAGTAACCGGCTTAATTTTTTTGCCATTGATATAAATTTCTTTCATAGTTATCTCCTTACTTTAAGTATACTTTATTAATTTTATAAAGTCAATATAAAAATATTTTATCCTTTTATTTCATTTTATATTTATTTATCATTTTTATTTTAAATTTATTTATATGTAAAAATGTATTCGCTTGAAAGATAAAAACAAAAATAGGTTGATTTTTGAAAAACAATCTGATAAAATTATCTCTATGAAAGTATCGGTTATGACGCTCGGGTGCAAGGTGAACAAATATGAAAGTGATGCACTCATAACAAAACTTAATTCGCTTGGTTTTAAAACAACAGACAAATTGGAAACTGCTGATGTTTATATTATAAACACATGTGCGGTGACACAGGAAGCGGAGAAAAAATCAAGGCAAATGATTGCAAGATGCAAAAAATTCAACAGAAGTTCAAAAATTTTTGTATGCGGGTGTGCCAGCCAAAACAACGCAAAACAATTTATTGAAAAAGATGTTGAAGTTGTGATGGGTACAAGCGGCAAAGAAAAAATTATAGATTATTTATTAAATTCACTGAAAACTCAATCTTCACCGCAAAAAGTGGAGGATTTGCAGGAACTTCCTTTGCAATATCAAGAAGAGCCTTTTGCTTGCCAATCGCGGACAAGAGCATATATAAAAATACAAGATGGGTGCAATAATTTTTGCAGTTATTGCATCATTCCATATTTGAGAGGAAGAAGCAGGTCGCGAAGTTTGCAGTCAATTGTTGATGAAGTAAAAAATTTAGATGATTCGATAAAGGAAATTGTAATCACGGGGATTGATGTGACAGATTATAAAATTGATGGCGAAAGGGGATTGTTGACGCTTTTAAAAGCACTGGACGGTTTCGGAAAAAGGTTAAGATTAAGTTCGATGGAAGAGGGGCTTATTGAAGAAAACTTTATTGAGGGACTAAGCAAACTTAAAAATTTTTGTCCACACTTTCACTTGTCTTTGCAAAGCGGTTGCAATGATGTTTTAAAGAAAATGAACAGACACTACACAAAAGAGGAATTTGCTTCATCAGTGAAACTTATAAGAAAATACTTCCCATTAGCAGGAATAACCACTGATGTAATAGTAGGGTTTCCGTCTGAAAGTGAAGAAAATTTCAATGAGAGTTTTGAGTTTGTAAAGGAAATGAAGTTTAGCCAGTTGCATATATTCAAATATTCACAAAGAGATGGAACAGCCGCAGCAAAACTTTACAAGGATTTAAATCCCGAGATAAAACAAGAAAGACTTGAAATTTTTGAAGAGTTAAATCAAAAATTAAAATCAGAATTCATCGCATTGAATCATATGGGAGAAGTTTTGGTTGAAGAGTTGGTGCAAGGTGAGTATGCCGGGTACACACGAAATTACATAAGATGTTACATTTCCTCAAATGAAAACTTGGTCGGGAAGATAATCAATGTAAAGCTTGAAAGCCCTTATAAAGAGGGGGTTAAAGCAATAAAAATTTAAAACTAAAATGTAAAATTCCTTGACAAAATAAAATTATTGTGTATAATATACTCATGTTGCAAAACAAAGTTATAAATTAGAAGGTGGTGAGAAGATTGACTACTGTTAAAGTTGGTGAAAACGAAACTCTTGAAAGTGCTTTAAAAAGATTTAAAAGAAAATGCCAAAAAGATGGTATAATCGGTGACATAAGAAGAAAAGAGGCTTACGATAAACCAAGTGTCGCAAAGAAAAAGAAAAGAGAAGCAGCCAGAAAGAGAGCAAGAAAAAGAGGTTAATCTTTAAAAAATAAAAATTATTAAAAGGAGTAAAGAAATGGCAAATTTAGTTGACCAAATTGAAAAAGAAAACATGAAAGAATCTTTCCCTGAATTTAATATTGGCGACACTGTAAGAGTAGGCGTACGAATTAAAGAAGGAGACAAAGAAAGAATACAAGGTTTTGAGGGCGTTGTTATTGCCAGAAAAAACGGAGGCGTTAGAGAAACTTTCACTGTTAGAAAAATATCAAATGGTGTTGGCGTTGAGAGAACTTTCCCTTGCCACTCTCCACTTGTTGCAAGTGTAGATGTTGTAAGAAAAGGAAAACCAAGAAGAGCAAAATTATATTATGTTCGTGCTCTTACTGGAAAAGCCGCTAAAATCAAATCTGCAGAAAACAAATAAGTCCGTTAGGGGGCTTTTTTGTTTTATATGATTATATTTCGACAATTTTCGCTCAAGTGTTGACAAATGAAAATTTTTATTGTATTATAGAAACTAGGAGAATGCTATGATAAAACTTAAAAACGAAGTAGAAGAATTTATAAACACTCATTGTTCAAAGGAAAAGGCCACTTATGATGAGGGGCTTGTATCAACGAGTTATGAGATAAAGGGGTTAATGAATGATGACCTTGTTAAGTTTGCTAAAAAATTGGCAGTGAAAAAACCAAAGGTAAATGATTTTCCACTTGATTATCATGAGGAAATAATGCTTGCCGGAATGACTATTGCATACAGCAGAATGTCTCCAAAAGAGAAAGCACAAGAATTAAGCAAGTTGCTTCCATATATTGACAATTGGGCAACATGCGACATAATAGTTAATCGACTTCAAAGGATGGAAAGCCAGAAGGAATTTTTTGTTAATTTGCTTCGCAGCAACAGACCTTTTTATATAAGGTTTGCCATTGTTTGGTTTAAGAAGTTCTATCTGAAGAAAAATGTTAGAGAAACAGTAAATTTGATAAATGATAATGTGAAAAACACAAATTATTATGTTGAGACGGCACTCGCTTGGTGCTATGCCGATGCACTTGTTTTGGACTATGATTATATGATTGATTTCACTCAAAAACTTGAAAGATTTATTGTAAGAAATCGAACCTTGCAAAAGGCATGTGAATCAACTCGTATAACTCCGGAGCAAAAAGTTGAAATTAGAAAGATAAGAAGCAAATTGCTGGGAATGGAAATTTAAATTAAATAAAAAAGCAAATTGTTTTGAATGTAATAAATATAGAAAAGCAAATTGCTTTGAATGTAATAAATATAGAAAAGCAAATTGCTTGAAATAAAATAAATATAATTGCTTAAAAAGGCAATAAAATTAAATGAAAATAATTGTTTAAAATGAAAATAAAAAAAGCATATCGAATAAATTTTGATATGCTTTTTTTGGTGGCTTAAAATGGGCGAATTAAATGTTTTCATTTGGCGTGTTTTCTTCTATATTATTTTGCTCATTTTCATTTTGATTTTTATTATTTTGCAATTTATTATTTTTCAGTTTTATATTTATCAAAAGTGCGATGCAGACTTGCACAATTTCATAGACTCCATACAGAACAAATATGAATGCCATATGTCGGGCATGTATAAAAGAAAAGTAGAAACACAAACAGAAAAGCAAGCCGAAAAAGGTCAAGGAAATCAAATCAACGATGTTGTAAAGAATACGAACATAAATTGTTATGCTAAGACAAGTTGCAGGGGAGAGATAAAGATAAATCAAAAGAAAGTTGAAATTTGAAATGCCCACCAATTTTAATATGTAAATAAGAAGAGTTCCGATTGCGTACATAATCGCATTGGCAAGCAGGAGCATTGTAAGGCGAAAAATAAATTTTCTTTTGCTTGTGTTTTTGATTTCTTTTTCGGGATTTGGCTCGCTTAGTTGAGCAGGAGCTTCAGAAAGAAGATCTTCAATGGTAATTCCATATATATTTGCTATTTTTTGCAAAACAAAAGCATTGGGCATGGTTTCCCCATTTTCCCATTTGCTTATATTTTTATTGCTGTAATTTAATTTTTTTGCAAGTTCAATTTGACTGAGCCCAGCATTTTTTCTGTATCGAATTAAATTCCTTGCGAGTATTTCTTTTTCTTCCATAGGTATATATTATCACGAAAAACACAAAAAGTCAAAGTGATTGAGGCAAAAACATAACAAATTCTACGTTTAAGCGAATTTAAAATCACTTTTTTAGAATGTGTTTTGTCAATTCCCTTGTTTGTAGGTTTTTTTCGACATAAAATTATTTGCGAAGCGGCAAACTTCAAAAAGGAGAAAATATGAATAAAGTTAAGGTTATCACAGATGGTTGTTGCAGTTTGACTCCCGAAAGACTTAAAGAACTTGATATTGAACTTTTGTCGATGGACATTACAGTAAATGGTGAAACTCGAAGCAGTTTAAATTATCCCATAACTGATCCCGAAGAATTTTATAAAATACTCGAAGAGTCCGAAAGCTGTTCGACAAGTTGCATAAACAACTACACCTTTGAAGAAACATTTGAAAAATATTTAAAACTTGGGTTTGATGTTTTTTATATAGGTCTATCAGGCGGAATGAGCTGCACAAACAACAATGCAAAAATTGTAGCAGAAGAATTAAATAAAAAATATGGTAAAAGGGTTTGGATTGCAGACAGTTTGACGGGAAGTTATGCAATTTCGTTTAGTGTTGAAGCGGCAAAACAAATGGCAGACGAGGGAAAATCCGCAGAGGAAATTCATAAGGCACTTGATAAAAATGGTATTAAAAGTTTTGCGATTTTTGCCCCTGGAGATTTGAAATTTTTACGTAAATCGGGGAGGATAAATAAATTTGCCGCAAGCGTGGGAACAATGTTGAAGATTGTGCCGGTGATCACTGCAAATGAAAAAGGCGAATTGAAATTGCATATAAAATCAATAGGAAGAAAAAAGGCAATAAGCACAATAGAAAATTACATTTTGGAAAATGCCGACTTAACAAGTCCCGGCAAAATGTATATAGGTCACACAGGCCAAAAGGAAGAGGCCGAGCAATTGGCGAAATTTTTAAAAGAGAATACGAAAAACAAGGAAATAACAGTTGACTATATTGATTATACAATGGGTTGCAACTGTGGACCGAAAACAATTGCAGTGTTCGGATTTTTGAAATAAGGTGAGAACATTATAAAATTAGATTGAGAGTAAATTTTTTAATTTTATATTAGAAAAATATGGCAACCATTATTTGAGAGAAATATAAAAAGATATTTAAGATTGAAAGAAAAATCTTTCAATCTTTTTTGTTGTCGAAAAATCATAAATGTTTTTATTTGAAAAAATTTTGTAATTGTTTTGAAATTTCGAGAATTTATGCTAACATATATTGAAAAGGTTTGGGGGAATTATGTATTCAAAGGTAAAAAGTTTTGGTTTGGTTGGAATTGAGGGCTATCCACTTGATGTGGAAGTTGACGTTAGCAACGGATTGCCCGGTTTTGAAATAGTTGGGCTTGCCGACACAGCAATAAAAGAAGCAAAAGAAAGAGTTAAAAATGCAATAAGAAATTCAGCACTTCCATATCCTATTAAAAAAATTTCAATAAACCTCGCCCCAGCCGACATTAAAAAAGTTGGTGCCTTATACGACCTTGCCATAGCGATTGCAATTTTAAGCTGCGACAAGGAGATTTCATTAAACAATATTGAAGACTATGTTTTTGTAGGTGAATTATCCTTTGATGGAAATGTAAAAAGAGTGAAAGGCATATTGCCACTTTTAATATCAGCCCGCCAGATGGGGTTCAAAAATTTTATTATTCCAGCGGATAATGAAAAAGAGGCAAGTTTTATTGAAAATATAAATGTTTATTGCGTAAGCAACCTTATTCAAACAGTCAACTTTTTGAAAGGGGAAGAAAAGATAAATCCCCTTGAAACAAGAAAATATGAAGAAAGCAAAAATGCTGTGGCACAAGGACTTGATTTCTGCTATGTAAAAGGGCAAAAGATGGCAAAACGCGCACTTGAAATTGCGGCAGCCGGTGGGCATAATGTTATAATGATAGGTCCGCCTGGAAGCGGAAAAAGTATGCTTGCGAAGTGCTTCCCATCGATTTTGCCTGATATGACTTTTGAAGAGGCGCTTGAAGTGACCAAAATTCATTCAATAGCGGGAGAACTTGACCAAAATGAGGGAATAGTTTCAAAAAGGCCATTTAGAAGTCCACATCACACAGCGTCAACAATTTCCTTGACCGGCGGAGGGTCAAACAGCAAACCGGGGGAGATTTCACTTGCAGATAATGGAGTTTTGTTTTTAGATGAATTTCCAGAATATACAAGACATACAATTGAAACATTAAGACAACCTCTTGAAGATGGGGTTATAACTGTTGCCCGTTCAAATTCAACAATCACTTATCCTGCAAATTTCACTTTAATCGCAAGCATGAATCCATGTCCATGCGGATATTATGGCTCAAGTGACAGGGAATGCAAGTGCTCGGCAAGTCAAATAGCCAAATATATTTCAAAATTGTCCGGTCCGATTATGGATAGAATAGATATACATATAGAAGTTGAAAATGTCACATATGATCAGTTGAACAGTGACACAAAAGAAGAGTTGTCGCAGGAGATAAAAAAGAGAGTTGACAGGGCAAGGGAAATTCAAAATAAAAGATTTGAAAATTCAAAAACCTTTTGCAATTCAAAAATGAACGTTGCTCAGACCAAGAAATTTTGCAAACTTGACAAGCAGGGAGAGGAGTTGTTGAGAAACGCATTTGAGAAATTGAAATTAAGTGCAAGGGCTCATGATAGGATTTTGAAAGTTGCAAGAACAATTGCCGACCTCGACGGCTGCGAGAATATTCAAGCAAAGCACATTGCCGAGGCAATTTCATATAGGACACTTGATAGAAAATATTTTCAGTAAAATGGAGGAAAAATGGAAGCAATCAGCAAGTTTATCGTATTTTTATCTCAATTTGATATTTCAAATTCTAAATATAATAAAGTTATTGAATATGTTGATATTAAAAATCCATTTAAAAGCTTTATTGATTGTCCAGGCATAGTGACAGACAAGGTTTTGACCGGCAAGCAATACACCGCAATGAAAGAATACGCAAGCGAAGAAAATGTTGACAAGTATATAGAAGAAATGGCGGAAAGAGGTATAAAGGTTGTGACAATTTATGATGAGGAATATCCGTCAAAATTGCTAAATCTTCCCGATGCACCAAATATTCTATATTGCAAAGGCAATTATGATTTAATGGAAAAACCCGCTCTTGCCGTGGTTGGGACAAGAGAGCCATCAAGATATGGAATTTTATCAACGGAAATGGTTGTGAAAGATGTTGCGGCATGTGGAATTGTGATTGTAAGTGGATTGGCATATGGGATTGATGGCGTTGCACATAGAAAATGTCTTAGCGTTGGAGGATTTACAATAGCTGTTCTCGCGGGTGGATTTGACAATATTTTTCCATCACAGCATAAAGGGCTTGCCGATGAAATTGTTGAAAAAGGTGGCTTGCTTGTTAGCGAATATCGTCCAAAAGCGGTTGCTCAGAAATATACTTTTCCAATTAGAAACAGAATAATTGCCGGATTGGGAGATGGCGTGTTAATTTCTGAAGCGGGAATGAAAAGCGGAACAATTTACACAAAAAACTATGCTTTAGAATATGGAAAAAATGTGTACGCATTGCCGGGGCAGATAGACAGCAAAAAATCATATCTTCCAAATACAATAATCAAAGACGGGCAGGCAAGTCTGGTGATGAGCGGCTGTGATATATTGGCGGATTATCATATAAACATCAACAATCAAAATAACAATTTAGCCAAAAATAGCGGTTATCAACTAAGTGTTGAAGAAGAAAAAGTGTGTGCTTGCCTTGAAAATGGCATGAAAAATATTGATGATGTTGCAAAAATAACAAATTTAAATATAAATATTTTGAATACTTGTTTGACAACTTTGGAAATAAATGAGATAATAAGAAGATTGCCGGGAGGCATGATTGCACTATGCAAATAGGAGAAGCAAATGAAATTAGTTATAATTGAGTCACCATTTAAAAGAGAGGCGTTAAAAAAATATCTTGGTTCGGGATATGAAGTTTTTGCCACAAAAGGACATATAAGAGATTTACCTCAAAAGAGTTTTGGTATTGACATAAAAAACAATTTTGAACCTAAGTATGAGATTGTTCCAGATAAAGTGGAATTAATCAAGGAGTTAAAAGCAAAGGCGGCAAAAGCAGATGAAGTTTTGATTGCAACCGACCCCGACCGTGAGGGCGAGGCAATATCATGGCATGTTGCCTATGTTTTAGGATATGATAAAGATAAAGTATGCCGTATTGAATTTAATGAAATTTCAAAGAAAGCAGTTACAAGTGCGTTAAGCCACCCTAGAAAAATTGACTTGAAACTTGTTGATGCCCAGCAGGCAAGAAGAGTGCTTGACCGAATGGTTGGATATAAGGTTTCACCGATAATTTGCAAAAAGATTGCTCCAAAATTGAGTGCGGGAAGAGTACAATCTGTGGCATTGAAACTTGTTGTTGAAAGGGAAGAGGAAATAAGTAAATTTGTTCCTGAAGAGTTTTGGACTGTTACCGCTCAATTGAAAAAGGGAACAAATCAAATTAAGGCTTCACTTGCAACTCACAACAAAAAGAAGTTTGTTCCTAAAAATAAAGAAGAAGTAGACAAATTATTGGAAGAAATAAAAGACAAGGATTTTGTTGTACAAGAAATTAAAAAATCAAAAACCAAATCACATGCACCCGCACCTTTCACCACAAGCACAATGCAGCAAGACGCATTAAATAAATTAGGCATGAGTTTGGCAAAGACAACGGCGGCTGCTCAACAATTGTATGAGGGGGTTGATATAAAAGGCGAGGGCAAAATTGCATTAATCACCTATATAAGAACAGACTCTGTAAGAGTGTCGCAAGATGCACAAAATGCTTGTCGTGAGTTTATTAAAAATAAGTATGGAAATGAGTTTGTTCCAGAAAAACCAAATATTTATCATACAAAGGATTCCGCACAAGATGCGCATGAAGCAATAAGGCCAATTACAATGGATATAACCCCGCAACTTGCAAAGGAAACGTTGACAAGCGATAATTACAAATTATACAAATTGATTTATGAAAGATTTTTGGCAAGCCAGATGTCTGAGGCTGAATATGCAAGTGTTGCTGTAAATTTTGATTGCGAGGGATATGGTTTTAAGGTAAACGGCAAAACTATGGAGTTTCCGGGCTATACTTCGGTGTATAAGGAATTTGTTGAAGATGACAATAAGGATGGCATGGCAGGGAAACTTCCTAAACTTGAAGAGAATGAAACATTGAAATGTGAAAAAATCATTCCTGAACAAAAATTTACAAAACCTCCTGTAAGATACACAGAAGCAAGTCTTGTTAAGGCTATGGAAGAAAAAGGGATTGGTAGACCTGCAACTTATGCTGCAACTATAACCATTTTGCAGACAAGAAAGTACACAACAAAAGATGGGAAATATCTTGTGCCAACTGAACTTGGAACGAAAATAACTTCATACCTCAGCAAATTTTTCTCGGGTGTAATAAATGTCAAATTTACTGCACATATGGAAAGCCGACTTGATGATATTGCGGTTAAAGATGAAGATTGGCACAGTGTTGTAGCAAGTTTTTGGCATGGATTTGAAAATTTGTTGGTACGAGCCGATGCAAGTTCTGTGTCAATGAAAGAGCCGCCTAAGGAAACAGATATAATTTGTGAAAAATGTGGGCATAAAATGCTTATAAGAAAGGGGCGATATGGAGAATTTTTGGCATGTTCAAATTTTCCTAAATGCCGAAACACAAGACAAATAGAGGAAAAACTTGTCGGTGTTTGTCCTGAATGCGGTTCAAAAATGGTGCAAAAAAGAAGTAAAACGGGAAGAACATATTTTGCTTGCTCGAACAATCAAAATTGCAAATTTATGAGCTGGGATATTCCAACTGGGCAAAAATGTCCAAAATGTGGTGGTTATCTTGTTCAAAAAGGGAAAAATATTGTTTGCAGCAATCATGAATGTGACTATACGAAACAAAATAATTAAATTTATTTGACAGTTTAATAAAAAGAATTTAAACTTTATATCAAGGAGTAAAAAAATGGAAAGTATGTTTAGAGGCACGACAATTTGCGGTGTTAAAAGAGATGGCAAAATTGCACTTGCCGGTGATGGTCAAGTTACACTATCCGAAAGTGTGATTTTTAAGTCAAATGCACACAAGGTGAGAAGAATTTATGATGGAAAAGTTGTAATTGGATTTGCTGGAAGTGTCGCAGATGCATTCTCGCTATGTGAAAGATTTGAAAATATGTTAAATAAATTTTCTGGAAATCTTATGCGTAGTGCGGTTGAACTTGCAGGCACATGGAGAGAAGATAAGGCCGCACGCCAATTAAATGCCATGATGATTGTGGCAGACAAAGAAAAACTTTTGATTGTAAGTGGAACCGGTGAGGTTATAGAACCAGATGATGATGTTTGTGCGATAGGTTCGGGTGGCAATTATGCACTTGCAGCAGCAAAGGCACTTAAACAAAACACCAATCTTTCCGCAAGTGAAATAGCAAAAAAATCATTGGAAATTGCAGGACAAATATGCGTCTTTACAAACGACCATATTACAGTTGAGGAGGTGTAAAATGAATATGACACCACGTGAAATAGTTGATGAACTTGACAAATATATAATCGGGCAAGACAGGGCAAAAAGAGCGGTTGCAATTGCACTGCGAAACAGATATAGAAGAAGCAGTTTGCCAAAAGAGTTGAGGGATGAAATAACTCCAAAAAATATAATTATGCGAGGGCCGACGGGCGTTGGTAAAACTGAAATTGCAAGGCGACTTGCCAAACTTGTTGGGGCACCTTTTATTAAAATTGAAGCCACAAAGTACACAGAGGTTGGATATGTCGGCCGTGATGTTGAAAGCATGGTTCGTGACCTTGTGGAAGTTGCGGTTAGAATAGTTAAAGATGAAAAAGCTCATGAAGTTGAGGCAAAGGTAAAACCTGATGTTGACGCAAAATTGACAGATGCCATTTGTGATTCAAGGCGTGCTCAAAATTTAACCGTTGACAAAACTCTTGTTTATCAAGATTTGCAAGCGGGCAAACTTGAAAATGAGCAAGTGGAGTTAAGCGTTCTTGACAATGCAAAACCAATTATGGCAATTGGTGGACCTGAAATTGCAATTGGAAACATGTTTGATGGGCTTCTACCTCAACGCAGACACAAACGAAAATTGCCCATTTCTCGAGCAAGAGAACTTTTAACGCAAGAAGAATGCGATAAAATCATTGATAAAGACAATGTTTATGCCGAGGCAATAAGAAGAACTGAGGAAGAGGGCATAATCTTTATTGATGAAATAGACAAAATTATAGGGAAACCTAGCACAACTACTACTGCAGATGTTTCAAGAGAGGGTGTTCAGCGTGATATTTTGCCAATCGTTGAAGGCAGCACGGTTGCAACAAAATATGGCAATGTAAAAACAGATTTCATATTATTTATTGCAGCGGGTGCTTTCCATGTTTCAAAAATTGAAGATATGATTCCAGAACTTCAGGGAAGATTTCCTATAAGAGTTGACCTTGACAGTTTGACAAAGGCGGATTTTAAGAGAATTCTATTAGAACCTAAAAATTCAGTCACAACACAGTACTCGCAATTGCTTGCCGTAGACAACATAAATTTGATTTTTACAGATGATGCACTTGATGAAATAGCAGAAATGGCAGAGGAAGAAAATGAGACAAGCGAAAATATCGGGGCAAGAAGATTGCACACCATAATGGAAAGTTTGCTTGAGGACATTTCCTTTAATGCCTCCGGCACGCATCCTATGCTCGATGTTACAATAGATAGAAATTACGTGCAGAATGTTTTTAAAGATTCAAAGAAAAAGTATGATTTAACAAAATATATATTATAGGGCAAAAATGGACACATCAAGAACTTTGTTATTATTGGGCGAAGATAATTTAAAAAAATTACGCTCAAAACATATAACCATTGTCGGCGTTGGCGGCGTTGGGGGATATGTTGCAACCATGCTTGTAAGGGCGGGTGTAGGAAGAGTGCGTATAATTGATTTTGACACTGTATCTTCCTCAAACATAAATCGCCAAATTGTTGCATACAAAAGCACACTGGGCAAGAAAAAGGTTGATGTTTTGGAAAAAATGCTTCATGAAATTGATGAGGGGGCAGAAATTGAAGCAATTGACAAACGCCTCACAAGCGAGAATATAAACACTCTAATTGGAAAAACTAATTTAGTTGTTGATGCAATTGATAGCATAAATGATAAAATAAGTTTAATTGTCTATTGTAAACAACACAACATTCCAATCATATCTTCTATGGGTGCAGGAAACAGATATTCACTTCCTGAATTTACTGTAAAAGACATTTTTCAAACATCAAATGATAGACTTGCCAAGAGGGTGAGACAATTATTAAGAGAAAAAGGCGTTAAAGACCTTGAAGTGGTCACAAGCAAATTACCGCCACAAAAAGTTGGAAAGGTGGTGGCAAGCATAAGTTATTATCCTGCAGCATGCGGTTGCTTTTTATCGGCTGTGGTGGTAAACAAAATAATTGAGGGGGAAATATGAAAGTAATAAATGAAAATGAATTTAATGATGAGGTTGCGCAAGGACTTGTTGTCGTTGATTTTTTTGCAACATGGTGCGGACCTTGTCACATAATGGAGCAAGTTCTCGAACAAATTGAGGAGCAGACCGACAACAAAGTAAAAATAATAAAAGTTGACGTAGATCAAAGCACAAAACTTACAGAAGAATTCAATATAAAATCAATCCCGACCATTATGATTTACAAAGATGGAGAGCGAAAAGAAAGCCACATTGGCGTATGGCAGGAAGATGAAATTATTGAAATACTTGAAAATTTAGCACAAAAAGACTAAATTTTAACTTTTTTTATTTTTAATTTTAATTGCTATTGACTTTATAAGTGGTTCGTGTTAAAATATTAATTATGTAAAGGGGTGTAAAATGTCTAAAAAAGTTTATTTCGATTATGCTTCAACAACCTATGTATCAAATGAAGTATTAAATGAAATGATGCCTTGCTTCAACGCCATTTATGGCAATGCCAACACCTTACACAGTTTTGGCAGAATGGCTGCCGGTGTTGTGGATAGAGCAAGAGACCGCATCAAAAATGCAATCAATGCGGAAAAAGCAAATGAAATTTATTTCACTTCCGGTGGAACGGAAGCAAACAACTGGGCAATAAGAGGAATTGCTCACGCTTATTCAAGCAAAGGAAAACACATTATAGTAAGCCAAATAGAACACAAGTCAATTCTTGATGCTTGTGCCGTATTGGAAGAAGAGGGATATGAGGTTACATATCTTCCTGTTGACAAACATGGGCTTGTTGATTTAGGTCAACTTTTGCATGAGATAAAAAATGAAACAACATTAATTTCCATTATGGCTGTAAACAACGAAGTTGGAACAATTCAAAACATCAAAACAATTGCAAAGATTGCTCATGATTATGGCATAATCTTCCACACAGACGCAAGCCAAGCAATAGGAAATCTCAAAATTGATGTTAAAGACATGGAAATTGACGCTATGACAATTACAGGTCACAAAATTTACGGACCAAAAGGGGTTGGTTGCTTATATCTTAAAGAGGGTATAAGAATAGAAAATCTCATCTATGGCGGAAGTGCAGAACGTGGAAAAAGAGGCGGAACAGTTGACGTGCCAGCAGTTGCAGGTTTTGGCAAAGCCGTTGAAGTTGCAGTAAGAGATATGGCAGTAAATGCACAAAAGATGAAAAGCGTAAGAGATTATTTCTTAAAATGCGTTCATGATAGAATTGAATTTGTTGAAGTAAATGGCCATCCAATGCAAAAAGTAAACACAATTTTAAATCTTTGCTTTGAAATGGTTGATAAAGAATCTTTGCTTATGCTTCTTGACCTTGAGGGGATTGCAGTTTCGGCAGGCAGTGCATGCACATCAAATTCACTCACTCAGTCACATGTATTAAAGGCTATGGGACTTGAAGATGAAATTGCAAACAGTTCTATAAGATTTTCATTTGGTAAAAATTTAACCAAAGAGGATATAGATTACACCGTTGATGTACTTGAAAAGTCGGTTGCTAAATTGAGATCGATTTCAGCACTTACCAAAGCAGGGAGGAAGTAATTATGTATAGTGAAAAAATTATAGAAAGATTTGTTAGTCCGAAATATGCAGGTGGCCTTAGAGGTGCAAACGGCACAGGAAGATGTGAAAATGAAGAGTGCGGTGATCAAGTAAGGTTATATATTTCTGTCAATGATGATAATGTGATAACTGAAGCAAAATTCAAAGCATATGGCGGAGTTTGCACAATTGTTGCACTTGATGTTGCTTGTTCATTGATTGAGGGGCGTTCATTGGAAGCCGCTTTAAGAACAAATCATTATCAAATTCTTGAAGAAATGGGACCTGTTCCAGAAAGCAGAGATTACACTGCAAACCTTGCAGTTGAGGCAATAAGAGCAGCAATAGAAGATTATTACAAGAGAAAAGAAAAGGAAACAAAAAAATAGAAAAAAATATCCTAAAAAGTTTAGGATATTTTTTTTGGATTTTCAGCGTCTAACAAGCAAAATTTGTGATAATTTAATGAAAATCACTTAAAATTTAATAAAAAAGCCTGTTTTTTTGCAATTTTAAGAGTTTTTACACAAATTTAAGATGATTTATGTTTTTATTCATTACTGTATAAATTATTAAATATGGCACAAACTATAATCGAGGAGGAAGTTATGAAAGATGTATTAATGTTGCTTGGCTTCAGTATGGGGCTTGTGACAGGTGCACTTCTTTACAAATATTCAGAATGTGCCAAACAAGCAGTTGATAAAGGCGAAAAGGCAGTGAAGCAAGAAGTTGAAAAAATTGAGAAAAAAGCAAAAAAATCTAATAAAAAAGATGAGCAAAAATAAATTTTTAACACCTATTTCAGACTAAATGGAAACTTAGTGGTCGTAAATTTAAAAAATTTTACTTTCTGTGTTACTTAAAATGAACAATAGACATATAAGGTGATTACTTGTCTTTTATGTGAGAAAGTAAGATTGCGATGATGAGAGGGAAAAGGGCGAAAGGCAAACTTTGACACCAAGCGAAAAACGCAAATGGTGAGATATAGTTTTGCCTTTCTTTATTCAGTCTGCATGGATTATAATCTTAATTGTTAATTTTTTGCAAAGTAAATATTGACTTTTTTTGAAAATGCTATATAATATTTACAGAGGTAGACAATGGCAAAAAATAATGGTGTGGTTAAAGATAGTTTACGAAGAAATCTTGCACTCGTTGCTACAATTTCAGGGCTTGGAACATTGGCTTTGGCATCTTTTGGTCTCTGGGTTGGTGGAATGGTGCAGGCTGGAAATATAAAAGACGATATTATAAACCAATATCAAGAAACTGAAGTTTATCAGCAATTTAAAGAAGAAAAAATTCAAGAAATTCAAGAAAAACTTGATAATAATGAAATCACTCCAAGCGAAGCAAATGAGCAAATGGACGATTTAGATGAATGGTCTTTTATAAAATCGTCGATTGAAAAAGAAAATGTTGGAAATGAGAAATTCCAAGTTATGCTTCAACGCAATGAGGATTTTTCTATAATGCGTCTTGTAGGCGTTATTGGTATAAATGCTGCAAATGTCGGCATTACAATTATGAATGTAGTCAACACTACAAGAACGCTCAAACGTTTACGCAAGCAAAGGGAAGAATATTTTGATAAATATAAACGCGACGATGATTATAATGAAGAAATTGTGAGATAATTTGGTTTAAAATCTATGATGCGACCCCTGAAAGTTTAATGCTTTCAGGGGTTTTTGTGTAAATATATTTTTCCTCTTGCTATTGACTTTTTACAAAAATAGTATATAATATATGTATAAATATAACATATATTGCTTGGATTACGGGAGGAGTTATGAGCGGATTATTGAAGAGAATAAAAGGTGCACTTTTGATTGCAAGCACGGTTTTGCCGGGATTAGTTTTTTTTGGTAGTCTTGGCGGTGGAATTGGAGTAGGCTTGGCAGGTTCCGATTTAAAAGAAAAAACGTATAACGCAATTGAACAAAGCGAGATTGTGCAAGATGAAGTTGAAGAGCAAATTTTACGTAATGCACAACTTTTTGAAGATGGAGAAATTACAAGACGAGAATATGATGAAAACACTGCTTATTATTCCTCGCATGAATTCTTGGATAATATGTTGGAAGAAAATGCAATTCTAAAAGATGAATTTCAGGGCGACCTAGACAAAGCGAGAAAAATGGAAAATGGTTCTGAATGGGCTATTCTTCCATTTACGCTTTCAGTTATTGCAAGTTTCTTTATGTATGCTCCATCTAACGGTGATACTTTTGCGGGAATATTATGCGACATAGCAAGGGATTCTTTTGAAGATGCCAAATTGCATAGTGAAGAGCAAAGCAAAATAAAAAAGTCAAAAAAGGAAGATGAATATTCCGAGGAAATAGTAATCTAAACAAAAAATTTTAAAACAGAGTTAAGTTTGGGGGAAATATGAAAGGTTTATTGAAATATATTCAAGGTGGCTTAAAAATGGCAACGGTTGCATTGCCGGTTGCAATAACACTTGGCGGAACAGCAGCGTTTATTTGGCTTGGCTGTAACGGAAGCAATATGTATGACAACGCTTTTAATGAGGCAAGACAAAATCCTGAAATCAGTCAAATGATTTCAGAAGATTTGGATCTTTTGCAAAACCGATTAGATAATAAAGAAATAACAACACAAGAATTTATGGAAAGAACCGAAGAATATAAAAAAGATGATTTTCTTTATGGGTACATGAAAAGCCATCCGGAAAAATATGGAGACTATGTTAAAAGAATAGATAAAGGCGAATCTGAGTTTATTGCGGGGGTTGCCTGCGGTATAATATTTCCGATAGCGGGAGGATTTACTTCTGCAGCAATTTACCTTTTCACAGATATGGCTGAATCTTTAATGGACTCGGCTCGAGATGATTTTGAAGAGGCGCGAGAAGCGAAAAAGTTGAAAAAGATTAAAAAAGAAGAAAAAGATTATGCCGAGGAAATTATAAGATAGAAAAAATCACATATTCAATATGGAGGAAATATGAAAGGTTTATTGAAATATATACAAGGTGGCTTAAAAATGATAACAATCGCATTGCCCGTTGCAATAACGCTTGGTGGTGAGGCAACGTTTATTTGGCTTGGCTGTAACGGTGATGCCATGAAAAGCAATGCTTTTAGTGAGGCAAGACAAGATACTGAAATCAGTCAAATGATTTCAGATGATTTGGATCTTTTGCAAACCCGCCTTGATAATAAGGAAATAACCACACAGGAATATTTGGAAAGAACCGAAGAATATAGAGAAGATGATTTTCTTTATGAATTCATGAATAGCAAACCAGAGAAATATGGGGAGTATGTTAAAAGCATAAATAAAGGCGAAAGTGAACTAATGGCGGGGATTGCTTGTGGTATAATCTTTCCTTTAATCGGGGGACTTACTTCCGCATATCTTTATTTGTGCACTGATTTTGCTGAAGCATTAGCGGACTCGGCTCGCGATGATTTTGATGCGGCACAAGAAATGAAAGAGGCAAAAAGGAAGAAGAAAGAAGAAAAAGATTATGCCGAAGAGATTATAAGATAGAAAAATCAAATTATTCAATAATTTGGGGGAAATATGAAAGGTTTATTGAAATATATTCAAGGTGGCTTAAAAATGGCAACGGTTGCATTGCCGGTTGCAATAACACTTGGCGGAACAGCAGCGTTTATTTGGCTTGGCTGTAATGGGGACAAATTATTAAAAGACACTTATAGGGACGTCCAACAAAACCCTGAGATTAGTCAACAGATTGAAGAGGATTTGGATATTTTACAAAACCGCCTTGATAATAAAGAAATAACAAAGAAAGAATATTTGGAACAAACAGAAGAATATAATCAGCGCGATTTTCTTTATACTTTGATGAAAAGTGAACCAGAAAAATATGGTGAGTATATTAAAGCAATAGATGAAGGCAACGCTGAAAAGAATGCAGGGATTATTTGCGGTATAATAACTCCTATAATAGGCGGGCTAATTTCCAGTGCCCTTTACTTATGCACTTACTATGCAGAAAATTTAGTGGAGTCGGCAAAAGAAGATTTTAGAGATGCACACCTAGATAAAATGTTGACAAAGAATAAAAAAGAAGAAAAAGATTATGCTGAAGAGATTATAAGATAGAAAAATTCAATTTTTCAGTAATTTGGGGGAAATATGAAAGGTTTATTGAAATATATTCAAGGTGGATTAAAAATGGCGGCAACTGCACTTCCGGTTGCACTAACAATTGGTGGATCTGCAGCGTTTATTTGGCTTGCCTGCGATGGGGACACATTATTAAAAAACACTTATAAAGACGCACGACAAAACACCGAGATAAGCCAACAGATTGAAGAGGATTTGGATATTTTACAAAATCGTCTTGATAATAAAGAAATAACAAAGAAAGAATACTTGGACCAATCAAAAGAATATGATCAGCACGAATTTCTTTATTCGTTGATGAAAAGTGAGCCAGAAAAATATAGTGAGTATATTAAAGCAATAGATAAAGGTGACGCTGAAATGAATGCGGGGATTGCTTGCAGTATAATTTATCCTTTAATTGGTGCGGGCGCTTCTGGAATTCTCTACTTTTGCACTTATTTTGCAGAAAATTTAGTGGAGTCGGCAAAAGAAGATTTTGATGATGCACGCGAAGAGAAACAGATGAAAAAGAAGAAAAAAGAAGAACAAAATTACGAGGAAGAAATTTTAAGATAGAAAAAATCAATTTTTCAAAAATTTGGGGGAATAATGAAAGGAAGTTTGAAAAAATTTGTAGGGGGGTTAAAACTTATAAGTCTCGGCTTGCCATTTGCGATTTCAGCTGGCGTCGAAGCTTCTTTCATATGGCTTGGATGTAAGGGGGCGGATGATTTAAATAACACTTATGAAGAGATACGACAATTGCCCGAAGTACAAGAATATATAAATTCTGATTTAGAAATGTTAAAATCTGATGTTGATAATAAATTGATTTCAAACAATGAATATCTGGAAAAAAAGAGTTATTATAATTCAACCGAATTTATAGACACAATTTTAAAGGCAAACAACGAAGAATATCAGCAATACATAGACAAAATAGATGAAAATTCTCAAACAGAATTGGCGGGTATTATTTGCGGAGTTGCCTTTCCTATAGTTGCCGCAACAGCCATTTCAATGGTCTATTCTTGCACAAACTTTGTTAGAAATACAATTTGGTCGGCTGAAACAGATTTCATTGCAGCAAAAGAGGCAAAAGAAGAGAAACGAAAATTATAAAATAAAACGTTAAAAATAGCCATTTTTTAAGAAAAAAGGATAAAAAATATGATAAAAAGGAAAATTACAGCAATATTAAAACTTGGATTAGGGCTTGCCCCTGCAATTGTTGGGCTTGCTGGCGTTGGGGCATTTGCCGGAATGGGCATATCCTCATTGACTCAGGAGAGCAAAGCTGTAAAGATATTTTCGACAACTGAAGATTTCAAAATGTATCAAGAAATAAAACTTGATGAACTTGAAGAAAAGTTTACAAATGGTGAAATAGATGAGGACGAATATGAAAGAAGAAAAGATTATTTAAATTCCACGGAATTTGCATCGTCTGTAATGAAAACATCGTTTACCGACAATGAGGATGTAAATCGTTTAACCGAAAATGTAAACAACCTTAATTCATCTATTTTATATCCTCTTATCCCACTTGGCTGCGGACTGCTATCCTCATTTATTCTATATAATAGTGATCGGTTTGTTGAACTGTTGAAAGTCAAGGAGAATATGCAAGAAAGTTTCAAAGATGAAAATGAAAGAAAAAGAAAAGAAGAAGAAAAACAACGCAAAAGAAGTGCAAAAAAAGAAAAATTATACAGCGAAGAGATAGTGGAGTGAAAATATGATTTCAAAAAAAATAACGGCTATTTTAAAACTCGGCTTGGCACTGTTGCCTGCAGCGACAGCACTTGGCGGGCTTGGAACTATTATAGGTATGTCTGTCAAGGAAAGTTCAGAAAATGACATGGCGGTTGATTTATATGCACAAACTGAGGATTTTATAGCAGAAAAAGAGGGTAAATTACAGTTAGCGAAGCAGGCATTTGATAATGGCGAGATAAGTGAAGAGGAATTTGAAAACTTAACTGATCATTTAAATTCAAAAGAATTTATACAATCAGCATTAAAATCAAATGTTATCCGAGATGAAGAAGTGAAAACTCATATTGCCAAAAGAGATGCGAGTTCAAAGGGTGAATTATACAGCCTTATCCCGTTCAGTGTAGGTCTTATGTCACTGTTTTCATATGCTACAGGTTTTAGAGAATTTTTCTGTGTAAGGGAAAATATGAGAGAAAATTATCAGGAAAGACAGCAAAAACAAAAACGTAAAGAAGAAAAAATGCGTAAACAAGAGGAAAAGTTATATTCTGAAGAAATTGTACAAGATTAGTCGATTTCAAACAATAAAATGTGTATGGGGATAAATATGAATAATAAGTTTAAAGCAATTATTAAAATTGTGAGTGCTATGGCGCCTGCCTTGCTGTTTGGGGCTAGTGTTGGCGGGCTTGCTGGTGTTTCAAGCACTTATGCCGGCGAACGGGCAAGGATATATAAGCTTTACAGAGAAACAGATGCGGATTTTGCCTTGGCACAAAGCAGAGAAATGAAAAGCCTTGATGAATCATACAATATGGGCTTGATAAGTGAAGAAGAATATAAAGATAAAAAGGATTATCTTTCATCAGATGATTTTACAAAGTCCATAATTGAATTGGATACATCGCTCGATGATGAAATAAAGTCTTTAAAAGACACAAAACAAAAATATGTTGTGTCCTCTCTCGTGTTGTTAACATCAATGATTGCTTCAAATGGTGTTTGTTGGTTCTTTTATCCAAACAAAAGCAGAGAGTTGCTTGGAAAGGCAACCATAGATTGGCGAACATCTAAACTAAAAACAAAAGAACCAGAACCAATTGTTTTGGACTTAGATGAAGCAGAAAAAATATCAAAACGACGAATAAAAAGAGTTGAAGATTATGATGAGGAGATTGTACATAAAAAATGACCTAAAAAGGCCATTTTTTTGTTTAAATAGATGTTTTTTACAAATTTAAGCGGTTTTGCATAAAAAATTTGATAATTATTATAAAAATTATAAACTCGAACATGAGAGTTTGGGTGTTTCATTTTACGTATGTAAGGTCACGACAATCAGGCTTTATTATCTTAACTATTTGATTTTGCACTTTATTTTAGTTTGCATAAATGCCTAGCACCATTACATATACTTGTCTAAATTCGCACAAACGCCTTAGTTTGTTTATATCAGCTTAATTTAATTTGTATACCTTAGCATTTTTTATATACATCTATATTTGGTCGGGGCTTCCCGTTTTTTTTGTTATAAAAAAGCGGGGGAACCCCCGCAGTAAATTCAAGGCCGAGCATCTTGGATTGATATGATTTCACCAACTGCCTCACAAAATTTAAACTCCACCAAAGTTTCCTCATGGCACACCGAAGTGTCCCCTTAATGATGCTTCCGTCAGGACCTGACATGATTCAAGGATTTCGGTTGCATAAGACCTTGATTTCATCGTTTGAATTTTATGCACATATTTGACAAAATCAAACCGCGCCAAGCATTCAACTCCACTATAGCGGATTGTGGATAACAGGGCACCGCTAACTCCCCATCTAGCCCGACATATATAGTATATCACAAATTCATAAAAAATACAATAAAATATTATAATAAAGTTGTAAGATTTTGTTATATTTGTTATAATTAAAGAAAGGAGATGGCATGGAGAAAGAAAAAAAGAGCAATTCTAAGAGATTTTTGGACGCTTACAACAATATTGATTATGCTTTAAAGACAAGATATGGAATAAATAGATCGATGGGATTTTCAGATTTAATCAGAAAAGCAGTTTCAATAAATTATGTTGTGCGAAAATATGAAGATGAACTTATTGACTACGGACGACTTAGGAATGCAATTATACACAGCAACAATGAAGATATTGTGATTGCTGAGCCGCATGAACAAGTTGTTGAGGACATTGAACACATAGAAAAACTTCTCACCACGCCACCTCTTGCACTTGAAACTGTTGCGAGAAAAGATGTTTTAGTCACATATGCTGGCAAAAGTATGAGAGATGTAATTATGCTTATCGCATCTTCTGGGTACAGCAACATTCCTGTGTACAAGGATAACAAACTTCTTGGTGTTGCAAATGGGCAAAAAATATTGCATTCACTTGGGCAATACTTAATTGCAGGCGGAACAGAAGAAGCGTTTTTAGACAACGTACAAATTGAAGATATGCTCCAAAGCCTTGCAAACAGTATATATTACGTTGTAAAAAAAGCAAACTGCACAGTTGAAGAAGCGTTGAATGAATTTAACAACAATCACAAACTTCTTGCAATTTTGTTTACAAAAAATGGTAGCGAAAATGAATTGCCTATTGGCATAATGACGGGTGCAAACGTTGCACAAGCACAAAATATATTGGAAAATTATTGACAAAGAAAAATTTATTGTGTTATAATAACAAAAACGGTGATGAAAGACAAGATTTTCTTATAAAGCTTTTCCAGAGAGTTGCCATGTGGTGAAAGGCAATAAAGCGGTTGAGAAAATTATCACTTTCGGAGTTGCAAGGGGGAAATTTGAGTAACTTTTGCCGGGACTTCCCGTAATAGAAGACGTGGGTGTTGGCCCGCTGAGATTACAAGTGGTTTATAAAGCCTCGCAAGGCTCTTGTGTCTTGTTGGGCTTTTTTAATTAAAATTAATCAAAATAATGAAAAAAGGAGCAAAAATGTACAAAAAAGTTGATACAAAGTTGGATTTTATAGGAAATGAGAAACGAATATTGGAATTTTGGGAGAAAAATCAGATAATAAACAAGGCGTTGAAATTGCATGAGGGGAGTGACAAAAGTTATTGTCTATACGATGGTCCTCCAACGGCAAATGGCAAACCTCACATTGGTCACCTTCTAACAAGAACCATGAAAGACATAATTCCAAGATTTAAATCGATGAAGGGCTACTATATATATCGTAAAGCAGGTTGGGATACACATGGTTTGCCCGTTGAAGTTGAAATTGAGAAAAAATTGGGATTAAATGGCAAGCAAGACATCGAAAAATATGGCGTAGAGAAGTTTATTGATCTTTGTCGCAGTTCCGTTTGGGAATACAAAGGAATGTGGGAAAAATTTACAAAACGTGTTGGCTACTGGGTTGACATGGACAATGCGTACATCACATATGATAATAAATATATTGAAAGTATTTTCTGGGCATTGAAAGAGATGGATAAAAAGGGGCTTGTGTATAAAGGATATAAAATTATGCCATATTGTCCTCGCTGTGGAACAACATTATCCAAAATGGAATTGGAAAATGGTGATAATTACAAAATTTTAAAGGAAAATTCAATTTTTGCTAAGTTTAAAAGCCTTGAAGAAGAAAATACCTACTTTTTGGTTTGGACAACCACACCTTGGACACTTCCATCTAATGTTGCACTTTGTATGAATCCAAATGAAGTTTATGTAAAAATTGAATGTGATGGAAAAAATTATATAATGCTTGAAAAACTTGTTCCAACACTGTTTGAAGAGGGAAGTTATAAGGTTTTATATAGAAAAACGGGTAAAGAATTTGAATTTCAAAAATATGAACCTCTTTTTGATTATGTAAAAGACCAAGTGAAAAAAGGCTATTTTGTGATTGTTGATGATTATGTCACAACCGAAGATGGTACGGGTATTGTACACATAGCTCCTGCATTTGGTGAGGACGACTACAACGCTTGCAGGAAGTATGATATTGACTTCGTTCAACTTGTTGATGAAGCAGGCAAAATGTCAGAAAAAACAGATTTTGGTGGGCTTTTTGTTAAAGATGCAGACAAATTTATCATAGAAAAACTGAAAAATGAAGATAAAATGTTTAAAATTTTGCCATTTGAACACTCTTATCCACATTGTTGGAGATGTAAAAGTCCATTGCTTTATTATGCCAAAGACACATGGTTTATAAAAACCACTGCAATAAAAGATAATATGATTGCAAACAATGAGAGTGTTTATTGGTGTCCGGACCATATAAAGAAAGGACGAATGGGCAATTTCCTTGCAAATAATATTGACTGGGGTATTTCAAGA
>CANQHL010000002.1 GCA_947623775.1 uncultured Clostridia bacterium | reverse complement strand
CAGAAGTTAAGCTTTTCATCGTCGAAAATACTTGGCTGGCGACGGTCCGGGAAGATAGAACACTGCTGGAATATAAGGAAAGCAACCGCACGAGGTTGCTTTTTTTTGTTTGTATTTAATTAATTCAGCAGTGTTCTTGGCAAGCAATCTGCTTGCCGTTGCCTTCGGCAACATCTTCCCGGCCGGGAAAAATGCCCCATAAATATTAACAGGAAAGGGATAATTTTATTGAATACGGGGCATGCGAAAAAGTTAAAACTTTTTCTAATGAACACTGCTGGGGTGCATTATGCAACCCTTTTATGCAAATTAAAAGAGAGCGAAAATTGATTTTTTAAATATGATTCCATTCGTTAGTGATGGAAACTAAGTTTCCCGCAAGAGCCTAGTTTTTTGTTGTATTCCGCAGTGTTTGCTTGATTATTCAAGCAAAATGCTAAGCATTTACTATCTTCCCGGGGGTATTATACCCCTTTTTTATTACTTCGTTTAATGGTATTGGAAAAGAGAGTGAAAATTGATTTTTTAAATACGATTTCATTCGTTAGTGATGGAAACTAAGTTTCCCGCAAGAGCCTAGTTTTTTGTTGTATTTCGCAGTGTTTGCTTGATTACTCAAGCAAAATGCTGAGCATTTACTATCTTCCCGGGAAAAATGCCCCGTAAAATCGGTGGGCAAGGGAACTTTGTTGAATATTTTTTTGGAAAAAAAGGAAATAGATTGAGGAATGTTAAAGAAAAAAGAATAAATTTGTTGAAGTGAGGTGTGACTTGACATTTATTCGTTGGCGGGGTATAATATAGACAGGAGAAAGAAATGTTAGAAAATAACTTTAACGAATTGGATGATGATTTTATTACGCTGTGGTCAAGACAATTTATATCCAAAGATGCTACTCAGGTTGAGAAAGAGATGGAAAAATTGGCTGAACTTGGACAGGTCAATGCCATTACTGCATATTATACGCTTACGGGCAGGGCGGGAAAACCAACAAATGCTAGAATTGATATGAAAACAGATGAAAAAGCATATAGCAGAAATTTCAACCATATTCTCGCTAATGCCTATAAACTTTATGCAACCGATCCTTGCGGAAAAGAACTTAGAGATTTAGTTAAACAATATAATGATGATTTGGATGAAATTGACGCTATAAGTTTAAAAATTTCCAAGTTGCATTATACTGAGGAGGCAAGATTTAATAGCCTTACGGAGGACTTGGATGAAATTCAGACACGAAGTGAAAAGACGTTTGAAAAGATAAGGAATAACCAGATTGTTAAGTACCAGATTGAGGCAATAATCGCATGTCACGAACAAGCAAAACAGATGAACAACCCTTATGCGATGGAGAAATATCTTGAATTGCTCGAAGGGATTCCGATTCATGCGTCCAATTTTGTAGAGAGGGACAGGAGAGAGTTCAAACGCGAAGTAGTTCAAACACAAAAAGAACTTGCAAGACTTTACAAGTCAAATCCTACATCACAAACAGAGTTTGCACTTGGGAAAAATATGGTTTTCTTCGGAAAAAAAGATAAAAACAAACAAATAGGAATTGAAATTTTGACCAAACTTGCCGAACGTCCGTTATCCAAGACATTAAGTGAATATATAGCCACCGGAAAGGTTGGACAAAAAGCGGAGGGAGATTTATATTTAGATTTAGAATAAGGGGGTGTTATAACCCTCTTTATTTTTGTTTGCCACTATCGAAAAGCGAGTGTTTATTTTTTAATATCACATCTATTGAAACTTAAAAGAGAGGGGAAATAAAAACATTAATTATCACATCATTCGCCAAACGCCAAACATCTGGTTTGCCGTCAAACATTTGGTTTGGGTGCATTATGCACCTTTTTTTTTACTTCGTTTAATGGTGTTTGAGCGATAATGAAATTTAAATTTTTTTAATATGATTTAATTCGCTAATGATGCAAACTAAGTTTGCCTTCAAACATCTGGTTAGAACATTTGCTTGAAAGACAATGAAATTTAAATTTTTAAATATCATTTCATTCGCTAGACGTCAAACATCTGGTTTGCCGTCAAACATTTGGTTTGGGTGCATTATGCACCTTTTTTTACTTCGTTTAACGATATTTGAGCGATAATGAAATTTGATTTTTTTAATATGATTTAATTCGCTAATGATGCAAACTAAGTTTGCCGTCAAACATTTGGTTAGAAAATCTGCTGGAAAGACAATGAAATTTAATTTTTTTAAATATCACCTCATTCGCTAAACGTCAAACATCTGGTTTGGTGAAACTTAAAAGAGAGGGAAAATAAAAACAATAATTATCACATAACTCGCTAAACGTCAAACATCTGGTTTGCCGAGAATGTCCTGCCTTGACAAAATATAATTTGTGATATATAATAATTATATATTTGGGGATATTATGATAATTAAAGACAAAATCTACAAATTTGAACTTTATTCAAATACAGAAATGGCAAAACCCGAAAAGAAAATGTATTCGGATAGCAACGATATTTATGCCTTAGAAGATGTGCCTAAATCATGCGTTATAATCAAGTGCTTTTATAGAAACCTTAATGAAATCACTAATTGGAAATTGGAAGATTTCTATTTGATTGGTGAGGAGATTACAACCGAAGAAGCCAAAGAGGAGATTGAAAAAATAAGCAAAATCGAAATTACGTCGGGATTTAGCGATGTCAAAGAGAAAACTTTAGCCGCTCTTCAATCATTTTGCAATAAAAAGCAAACTCCAAAAATTTATATAAATAAAAATGTGCCCCTTAATGAAGAATCTATTATGGATAGAATAATAATATCTTCCTGGTGGTCAAAAACCTGCATTTATATATCTCCAAAGCAAATTGTAAATGGGAAAATTCACTCACTTGAACAAATAAACAGCAGTAAACTAAATGGCGACAATTCTTATATCGAATTAGAATAAAAAATTTTCGAGGAGCAAAAATGGTTTTTAAAGACAAGATTTACAAATTTGAAATTGAATACATTGATTGCGATGCCGGTCCTAATGAGGAAAACAAAAAAAGCAAAATTATCTATTCGGACAACAATGATATATATGCACTTGACGGTATTCCGCAGAAGGTGACCAAAATTTGGGGCTATGTCCTGGAATCTGATGGTCAAACATGGAGAGGCGCACAAGGTGACTATATAGTGGCTGAAAAACTTACAAAACAGGAAGCAAGAGAGGAATTAGAAATTTTAAGCAAACTTGACGTGCCGGAGAAATTTCGCAAAGACAAGGAAAAAACAATTGCTGCTCTTAAATCATATTGCAAAAAGAAATCTACTGAAGAAATTTTAATAAATAGAAACATTGAGTATAAAGATTCCATTTCAGGAAGATTTCCTGTAAGTCCGCATGTAAGTATAAGAATGTATTTTCAATATATATCTCCAAAACAACTTGTAAATGGAAAAATTTATCCAATTGAGAAAATAGAAAGTGGAGAAATTGAGGACGATAGACCGTACCTTGACTTGGAATAAAAAGGAGGGAAAATGTTAATTAAAGACGATCTCTATGAATTTGAGATTTGGTATATTAACCATGAAAAAGCAGAAAAAATGATTTTATATTCGGACAGTAATGATATAAACACGCTAGAAAGTGTTCCACAAACTGCCTATTGTATTTTGGCAAACCATAAGGATATAAAGGAAAATCCGACACTCTGGCATACGATAGGTTATTATAGAATAGGGGATAAAATCACACTTGATGAAGCAAAAAAGGAATTGGAGGCTTTAGAAAAACTTGAAGTTGATGAGGGCGAAACGGAATATAGTTACAAGATAAGAGCCTTATATAGCCTTAAAGCCTTTTGCAGAAATGAAAAAAATAACACAAGAGATGCGGATGTAGAAAATATTTTTATAAACAAAAATATTGACTTGGATTGTGTGGCTGCCATTAATGCGAGAATATCAATTATTCCGTCAGATAGCGACTTCAAAACCATTTCACCATCACAAATTGTAAACGGCAGGATTGTGCCAACTGAGCACATTAATTCAAAAAATGAAGTAAAGAAAATTGATGCGGGTGACTTATATCTTGATTTAGAATAACAAAAATAAGGAGAAAGAATGCTGATCAAAGACGAAGTATATAAATTTGAGGTTTGGTATATAGACAAGACAAAAAACAAAGCAAAAAAAACGATGTACTTGGACAAAGCAGAAATATTTGCATTGGAAGATGTGCCACAGACAACCTTTTATATCGGTTTGTACTATCTCAATCTTAAAGAACATCAGGTTTACTGGAGTGTTGCTGGTGAATATGATATAGGGGATAAAATTACGCTTGAAGAAGCGGAAAAAGAAACAAAGGCAATAGAAGAATTTTGTGTTGACGAGGACGATATTGGTGCAAGAATCAATAAGGAAGCAATCCTTGATAGCCTTAAAGCATTTTGCAAAGGTGAGAAAAATAATACAAGAGATATTGGTGCAGATAAAATTTATTTAAACAAAAATATTGATTTGGACTGCAGTGCTGCCATTAAGGCGAGAGTAAGAGTCGTTCCGCCATCTTCGAACAACAAAATTATATCTCCATCACAACTTGTAAATGGCAAAATTTATCCAATTGGGCAAATAAAAAGAGGAGACGTTGAAGACGATAGAGCATACATTGATTTGGAATAAAAAGGAGACAAAATGTTAATTAAAGACGAAGGATATATGTTTGAAATTTGGTATTTTGACGAAAAAGGAAAAATGGATTGCCTGCGTATGTTTTCGGACGAGGACAACATATACTCTTTGCAAGATTTGCCACAGACTACCTGTACCATTCATGTTCGCTGTTGCGACCTTAATCAAGAGTATGAACACTGGAAAGTCGTTGGTCAATATGATATAGGAGATAGAATAACAGCCGAAGAAGCAAAAAATGAAATAAAAAAACTAAAAGATTTTTACGTGGAATTCTACGGGGAGAGCTACAAAACAGATGCTTTAGATGGACTTCAAAAATTTCTTAACAGCGTGCAGGATAACACAAAAGAAGAGAATAGAGATAAAATTTATTTAAATAAAAATATTAAATTGACCAATGGTGATTCCATTCGTGAGAGAATAAAAATAATTTCACCAGCATCTGATCGCAAAATAATTTCTACATCACAGATTGTAAACGGCAAGATTTATTCAACTGAGCAGATTAACGCTAAAAAAGAAGTAAAGAAAATTGATGTGGGCGACTTATATCTCGATTTGGAATAAAAATAGGAGCAAAAATGGTTTTAAAAGACAAAGTTTATAGATTTGAGATTTTCTATTGGGACGGCACGACTGTAGATGGCAAAAAGAAATTTGTTTATTCCGATAGTAATGATATATATGGTTTAGAAGGTGTGCCAAAGACTACACACCACATTTATTGCTACTATAAAAACTTAAAAGATGATAAAGATTGGGAAAATGAAGCCGAATATTTAATAGGCGATGAGATGAGCCAGGAAGACGCAGCGGCGGAAATTAAAAAATTAAACGAACTCTCTATTTCCGATGCAAGAAATCTTACTTTAAAAGCCCTTAAAGCCTACTGCAAAGATGAAACTTCTGATACAATTTATTTAAATAATAATATAGACCTTGATACAAATTCTATCAGAAATAGGATTATTGTATCTTCTTGGTTTTGGTGGACAAGAGAATTCATTCCCATTTCTCCAAAACAAATAAAAAACGGAAAGATTTATCCAATCAAACAAATTAATGGCGAAAATGAAGAAAAGAAAAACAATGAGGGTGACTTATATCTTGATTTGGAATAAAAATAGGAGTAAAAATGATAGTAAACGATAAAATTTACGAATTTGAGATTTATTATTATGCGGGAAGAAAGGCGGAAAGAAAAAAGATTGTATTTTCCGATAGTGATGATATTTACAAGTTGGAGGGCGTGCCAGAAACAACAACAAAAATCTATTGTCGCTCAACTGCCGGGCATGATAAAGAATGGGAATTGCAAAGCACTTATATGGTTGGCGAAGAATTGACAAAAGAAGAGGCAAGAAAAGAAATTGAAACGTTGCAACAATTGAAAGTATCATATAAATTATATGATTTTAAGGAGAGAATGATAAAAGTGCTTGAAAAATATTGCAGTGATCCCGATGAAAGCAATAAAATTTATATAAATAGAAGTGTGGACTACTGCGATCCGGTTGTTAGAAGAATAATTTTGTCACCGTTATGGCTTGGCAAAGAGACCATTATTTTTCCGAAACAAATTGCATGCGGCAAAATATTCCCGCTTGAGAAAGCAGACGAAAGTCGACCATTTGAGAAAGAAGATGAAAGCCGACCATATTTAGATTTGGAATAGAAATAAAAAATGTTAGAAAAATCAACTTAATAAGGAGGAAAAATGGCAACATTTGGAAGTATTTATCGATTTAAGGTGGTGTATTACGAGGGCGAGGAAAAGAAGTCTAAATTTTTATTTTCCGATAGCGACGATGTTTTTCAGTTGAATGGTATTCCTAAAACTACAACGCTGATAATTTGCGATAAAAGTTCTCAAGATGGGGAAAAGTTTGAGGAAGTAAAGGCATATTTAGTTGGCGACGAGTTGACAAAAATGGGGTTGAGAGATTTAATTAATGAAGTAAGCAGCCTGACCGTTTCAAAAGACAAAGAACCTCAAAGAGAAGCATTAGAACAAAATCTTAGGCGTATATATCATGCCGACGATAAATGGTGCAAGGTTTTTGTAAATAAAAACATTGACTATTTCACCGATTACACGGGCAGAATAAATATTATACAGCCATTTTTCTCTTCTGCACAGACCGTTATTTCGCCGCAACAATTGATTGATGGAAAAATTTGTCCGCCCGAAGAAAAAGCAAACAATTATGATGGGGCATATCTAGATTTGGAATAAGTTTGAAGAATAGGAGCAAAAATGAAATCAATTTTAAAAAGGATAAAAGGCGGACTTGCGTTTGCCGCATCGTATGGTGTTATGATAGCGGGTTGCATGGGATTAGGTGCCGGGCTTGGCACAGGTGGCGCTTATCTATTAAGAGATGATAGATATACACAATTTTATGAAAATGAGCAGGTTCAGGAGATTGTGCAAGACACTCTTACAATAGAAAATGAAGAACTTGAAAAACAATTTGCCGATGGAGAAATCACAGAAAGCGAATATAAGAAATTAAAACATAATCTTGATGATAATTTACATAAGCACGCAATTGAACAAAAAACCGTAGCGGAAATTTTCGCCTCTGATGAGGAGTATAACGGAATGTTAAAACAAGACGAGCAATTAAAAAAGGCTGCAATTTCATTGATGACAATTGGTGGCGGCTTAACAGTTTTTACAATGGTATCATTTGGAATAGGGCTTGGTTATGCGCTTTATAATGCAGGTGTAAAAGCATGCCGTCAAGGGCAAGAGTTGGCAGAAGAGGAAGCGGAAGAAAAAGAAAAAAGGTTAAAGCAAAAACAGACCGAGCATCAAATTAAAGTGTATCAAAAAAAGATGGATTCTTATTCTGAAGAAGTGGTTAAATAACAAGTAAAAAACAGGAGAAAAATATGTTAACACTTGACAAAGTTTACAAATTTAATATAATCTATTTTCAAGGGAAAGAGAAAAAAGAAAAATATATTTTTGCCGATAGTGACGACATTTACAAATTGGAAAACATACCGAAATCAACAATAAAAATCCTTTGCGAAGAGAAAGTGGCAGAAAATGATTTTAAAGAAAGGGAAGTGTATTTGTTTGCTGATGAATTAAATCATGAAGAACTCAGAGATTTGATTGATGAGGTCGGCACTCTGGAAGTTTCAGCAGATATAGAGCCAAGGAAAGATGCACTTATAAAAAAACTTAAACAAATTTATCAAATAAATGATGTATGGGATAAAGTTTTTGTAAATGCAAATATAGAATATTTTACAGAAACCGCCTCACAAACGGAAAATGAGGGGAGAGTGATTATAATGCAACCTTATCTTCCATTGGCACAAAAAATAATTTCTCCAAAACGGCTGATTGATGGCAAAATACGGCCGGAAAATATGATAAGAGTTTAACATTAAAAGGAGTTACAATGAAATCAATTATAAAAATGATTGAAGGCGGACTTGTTCTTGGCGTAACTGTTACTTTACCGATGGCCCTTACTCCGGTTGGGGTAATTGCCGGCTTTGCAACGTTGGGTGCACACGCAACCACTCAACGCGATTTAGGTGAATATTATAATTATGAAGTGGTTCAAAATATTGTCGATGATAAACTTTCCGATGAAATGACGGAACTTGACGACCAACTTGCAAATGGCGAAATCACGGATGGCGAGTATTTAAGAATGAAAAAAGACCTAGAAAATCAAGACAGAGATGAACTTGTGAAAAAAACAGCAGACGAGGTTTTTGCCGAAGATGAAGAATATAATGCTCTCTTAAAAAAAGATGATAAACTTATGGTGGGGCATATCGTGACATCTGCACTTGGCTTTGGTTCTTTGGCATATCTTGGCTTAGGTTTTTTAACGGGCTACGTAGAAAAATTTGCCGACATCGCTTTTGACGCAATGGACACCTCATATCTGCTAAAAGAAGAAGAGGACAAGAAAAAACAAGACGAAGAGTATTCTGAGGAAATAGAGAGATAAATAATTACGAGAAATGTACATAGCAAAATCATCAGCCTAAATTTGGGTTTTTAATCTTACAAATTTTTCAAATATTTCCACGCCATTTTATTTGGCAGGAAATATTATAAATAAATTCAGTTGTTTATTGACAATTTATAAATATAACATTATAATATTTATAAGTAAGAGGTGAAATATGAAAGAAAATATTTATGATAAAAAGCGAAGGGAATGGGAGCAAAGTCCTGAGGGACAAGCAACAATCAAAAGACTCCGTCAAGAAAGAGCCGCACATGAGGCATTTGTTTATCACCATGTTCCGGAAGCATTGCTCGCACTGACTGAAATTGTACCTGTAAATTTAAAATCAAGCCAAACAACCATGGAAGAAGCAGTGCATTTTTGCAAAAAAGTTCTTACTGTGGTTTTGAAGTGTGAAGATCTTAATTTCACCGAGAAAGAACAACGCCAATTGTCCGCAGCATTGAAAATGTTAGGGTGCGTAAAGTATAAAGAGGCAAATAAAAAATTTGTTTCTCAAGAAAATGGCCGACCTGCGAAAGTTATAGTAAAGCCAAATAATATTGAATTTCCTTTGTCAGTGTTCACAAATTTAATTGATGTAAGTCCATCAACTTTCGAATATGGTCTTTCATATGTTACAGATGGTGACCGGGAAAGCAGCCTGATAGCTTCATGGCTTAACGCACAAGAAGCACAACAAGAAAATCAACCTGAGATTGAATAATAAAAAATCAGTGAGTACAAATTATTTTTTGATTTTGTCACTATGTTCACGATTTCTTCAAGCAAAAACACCATTATGGTGTTTTTTTTTACTAAATTTTATTTTTATGCAATATTGACAAACACTGGTTTTTAATATATAATTATATTATCTGAAGGAGAGCATATGCAAGCGTTATTAAAAAAAGTTAAAGGCGGAGTAAAATTGGTTGTCGGGCATGGTATAGTGCCTGCCGCATTTGCCACCGGAGTGGCATTTATAGGTGTTTTGCTCGGTATTGCTGGAAACGACAACAGAGAAGTTGAATATCGCGAATCAAAGCTTGTTCAAGATGCGGTTCAAGAGAGAATACTTGAGGAAAATCAGCAACTTGACACGCTTTTTGAAGAGGGCGAATTGTCAAACGGTGAGTACTTCGACCAGAGCAAGGAAATAAACAGTGAAGCTCACAAATCAAATTTGTCAAAAGATATTGCAAGGCAAATGTATAGTGATGATGAAAATTTTCAGGGAATATTGAAAACCCGCGACCAACTTGTAAAAGCAGCCATTGGAGTTGGTTCAACTTTTGCACTTGCGGCAGTGTGCGCTTTGGTTAATTGGCGTAGCGGCTTCGGTGATAACTTGATAGTCAGTGGCGAATGGGATTTAGACGAAGCAAAACGTTTGGCAGCAGAAAAACGAGAGAAAAAACAGCAAGATGCTCGCGAAAGAGCAATTGATGAATACACCGAAGAAATAGCAGATTAATAAAAAATCCATTTTGGAGAAAAAGGGGGAAATATGATTTTTAAAATAACAGGAAAAGATTATGCGTTCAGCACATTTAAAGTTGCACAAAAGTTCAGAGAGGAATATGCTCCATATGATGAAACAAGGTTTTGCGGAGTCAAATATTTGACATTGCCTGAGAACAGATACAAAATTGTTCCAGATGTAGAATCTGATAATATTAAAGTTTATGATACAATTGAGCAACTTCTCAAGGACCATCCATATGAGAAAAATTGCAAATATATCAATGAATTAAAGAAGTTGAAAGGCTCAATACCTCTAAAACATGCCATTGTTTTCAATAACAACCGCAGAGGTGATGAAAAAATGGTTTTAAAATGCAATAGGGTATGTTATGAATTTTTGCAAGAAATAATTAAAAAATCAGATGAGAACATAAAAAACAAACAACTCGATGTGGCTAACGAACAAGATGTGATTGTTGATAAAATTTATTATAAACAACCAAGCAGCATATCTCCTTATGCTACAATCACATTCAGACAATATAACGAATTGAAAGCAACTCTTGAAGAAGTTGATAAAAAGATTGAACAATTAAACGAGCGTTATGGAATTAAAGAAGAGCCAGTCGAAGAAAGCGAGAATGAATAATTGGAGTAGAAAATGTTTAAAGGTTTATTGAAAATTGCAGGTGGATTTGTACTTGCATCAATTGTTCCAGCAGCACTGGGAACGACAATATATGTGTACTCACAACAAAATAAAGACTATTTAAGTGCTTTAGACCAGGTGAAAGAGACAACGCAATTTCAGCAGGTATACGACAATCAAAAAAATTATGTTCGGGAATTAAAGGATAAAGCGGATAGAGGAGAAATATCTTACAATGATGTCTCAGACGCCGATGATTATTTAAATTCAAATGATTTTGTTGTTGATTATGCCAAAGGAAACAACCTAAAAGAATATGAGGCAATGGAAAAATTCTTAAACAGCCATGTAGCGTTGGAATGCGGCATGGTTGCAAGTTCAGTTGCTGCGGCACTTGAGCTGCTTGTAATGGATTTAGGCTTTGCAAGTGATAAGATGAGAGGACTCAACTATATGATTGCATCAGGTGTTGATGATGTTAAAGCATGGAGAGAAACTCGTTCACGCCAAAAGACAAAGGAAGAACAGGAGATACAAAAAGCATAAAAATATTATCACCATAATTTAAGGAGATAAAATGAAAACCACAAAATATGGAATTGCAAGAAGAGAACAAAGCGGAAATTTATCCCTCATGCCATTGATTTTTGAAAAATATCAAGATGCGGAAGAGTGGAAATTGATTAGTGGAAAGGAAGATGATGTTGTTGTAGACGTCCCTGATTTTTCTGACACAAAAGAGGTTTACATGGCAAAACCGGCAGAAAGTTTAAGGCAATTAATTTATGCAAAACAAAAACTTTACACCAAATGTTGTTATTTTGTGGAAAGTTCTGTTTTAAGAGACAAACTTGACACCTCGATAAGAATTTCGATGCTTAACGAACTTCATGAATTTTTGATTTTCGCAATGGACAAAATTGAAAAAAGCGAAAAAGGTTTGAGATGGGACGGCTTGATTTATTATCCGGGAATATATGGACGCAGCGTTGCATTTTCAAAAGAAGATGTTGAACATTTAAAAAAAGCCTATGTGAAATCTTGCAAAATGATAAACAGTATAAATGAAAAAATTGCAAGCATAAAAAAATATTATATAGATAGAAACAGCACATTTGATTTAAATGAAATTGTTGAAAGAGAATTTCATCATTATTATAAAGTTTTGGATAATATTGATTACAGTGACATCATGCCACCGGAGGCAAAGGACTTTGCTGGATATTTGGACTTAGAGTAAAAGCGGAGGAAAGATGAAAATTTACGGTGTTTCAGGACATGATAAAATGTTTAAAACAAAAGAGGAAGCGGAACAATTCAGAACGCTTTATGGACATGATTATGAAGAAATCACCACTGCACACTTTTATGAAAATGTAAAGGGTTTTGAGAAAAACAATCCAAAAACATTGCTTACAAGGTTGATGGCTGAAAAAAGAGTGTTAACACAAGTTGTTAAATTTCCATTTGTTGTGCAAAGAAAAACATTAAATTCAAGCAAAAACAGCGAGGGTGCGTCTTTGCCCTTTCTCAGAGATATGCTTGTGCAGGCAAACGACCACTTAAAAACAAAATATAAAAACGTGGAAGACGTGCCAAATGATGAAATGGTGCATTTGGCAATAGACAAATTTTTTGTTGATATTTCAGTGGAGCAGTTGCAGGCACTTGAAAAATTGTTTGAGGATACATGCCAAAAATTAAATGTTGTCAACAAGCGTATTGAAAAAGTAAAGCCTTATGTTGCAAATGCCGAAAAAATTGAAAGTGAGTGTTCGATTGCACCGGAATTCAGAAATGAAAGACCATTGGTTTATAAGTTTGATATGCTAAGCAAAGGCAAAGATGGTTCGGCGGTTAAATCGCAAGGCGAAGAAGATTTGCCACAGGATTATGGTGACGGAGATTATTTGGATATTGAATGATAAGTTAAACTATTGTTAAATTGCATAAGTTCGTTTGCAGTTGGTCGAAGAAAGATTGTCTACATTAATAAATTGCAAAAACAATCTTGACGCAATTTGACTATTATGATATAATAAAAATATAAAAGGACGGGAAAAATGAGCAATAATGTTGAAATAAATAAGTATATTTACAGTGCACTCTTACCTGGAATTGACAATTCGCAAAACAAAGGACGTGACGGAAAAATGAGAGATAAGGCGTTTATTGACACCACAGACTCTCTTGCAAAAAGAAACCTCAGTCCAGAAATTGTTGTGTCCGATTTTGCTCTTGCATGTGGAGCGGCCGTTGACCGAAAAAAGACTGCTGAAATAAATGTACGAGATGTGAAAAAAATGGGAAATAGTGGAAGTGTAGCAAACATCACACATCCACATATTGTGTTAAAAGCATCTGCATTTTCAAACGCTTACCCATTTGGACCATATCAAGTTTCAAAACAAGAGAGAACACTTATATACAGAAATTGGGTATGGCCACAATCTATTTATCACGACACTTTCAAGTTGGATTCCATGTTGGCAAATTCCGAATTGACCAAAACAGGAAGGAAATATCCTTATACTTTTGATGATGCACAGGGCCCTGCTTATTGTGAAGAATATGAGGGTGAAGTGGACGGGAGAATAAGACGATTTGTTAAAATAAAAGCAAAAGCCACCGATGTAGCAAGATTTTCGGACGGAAGTGCGGTTGAAGATAGGAGTTATTGGTTTGAAGTTGAGCCAATCACTTGGCGTATAAATTGCGATAATGAAACGCTTGATCACCTCAACACAAGAGGATATGCAAGCATTCCTGATAAAACACCAATAGACATTACGCCTGCAGAAGGTATAATTACCGGATTGCCTGTAAATGGAAATGATTATTCATTGTCTCAAACAAGAAATTTCTTGAATGGATATGGTGAATATGCCGGAAACGGCTTCTTTGACATTTCAGTTGACAGCAGCAGAACACCAACCAAAAACAGAAACAAATTTCAAGTTTCCGTTCAAGACGGACCTATGACAATTGATGAACAATTGAGATTTTATATTGACAACAAATTAAGCATTATGCTTCACGGAAGAAGCGGTGTCGGTAAAAGCAGACGTGTAAAAGATATAGACCCAGATTGCGTTATGATTCAACTTCGTGATGGCATTTTGCCAGAAGAGGTTATCGGTAAAACCGCTTATAACGAACAAACAAAGGAAAGTTCTTGGATAGAGCCTACTTGGTACAGAAGAATAAAGGAAGTTTGTGCAAACGACCCTGAAAGAAATCATGTTTTGTTTATTGATGAAATAACCAATGTTCGTCAATATGAACAAAGTTTGGTATACCATATTGTTCTTGAACGTTCCATAGATGGAAATTATGGCAAATTGCCTGACAACTGCGTTGTTATTGCCGCAGGAAACAGCACAAAAGAATCTGACGTTGCATCACCTATGCCTGAGCCATTGTTCAGAAGATTCAACGCACACATTGAACTACCTCTTGACTTACAAGATTGGCTCGAATGGGGAAGTGTAGTTGTTGACGGAAAACCAAGAATTCACCCACTTGTAGCATCATTTGTAGCGGCTTATTCAGATAAAGTTTTCTATACAAAATATGATAAAGAAAAGTCTGAATTTGCAATTGACCCTCGTGGCTGGGAACAACTTTCCAACATCATCTATGATAACAATGGAGTTATAAGAGAAGCATTGATTTCAAATAAAATAGGAAAAGAAAATGCAAAATCATTCATTTCATTTGCAAAGATGCCACTTATAACAATTGACGATATTATGAACAATGATGTTTCATCATCAGATATTCCAACCAACACAAATGCAAAATATGCCTTAATGCTCTCACTTAGAGTGGCTGATATGACCGAGGTTAAACAAGTCAGATTGTTTATCAAGAGGTATCTTGGTGCCGAATTGCTTGCAACATTTGATTCATTGTGGGCAACTGATGATGAAAAAATAATTTATCTAGATAAAATTGACCATCCTGAAAATTATCCAGACAATGAACTCGGATATGTCCAGAACAATCAATCAGACAAGGATGAGCAGGTTTTATGATTTGTAAACAAAAAGAGTTTGATAAGTCAAACTCTTTTTTTACTGAAAAAACACGTAACCTCAAGAAAAAATTTTGCTTGCTCACTTTTCTTAAAAAGTTGGAATATTTTTTACTTAATGTGTTTAACGAAAAACATGAAAAGTTTTTATCTTGCTGTAAATTCTGAAAAAACATGCAACAAATTCTGAAATAAACGTGGCAAATTTTGAAATGACGCAAATTTTATTTGCATATTTATTAAAAAAAATTATTGTTTAGTTTATTTCTACTTTTTGCCTGTAACATCATTTAGAGAAAAAGTTTTATTTAGATTGTGCAATACTATTTTTTTCTTTCTCTTTTTTTGCATTTTCTTTTTCGTATTTATACTTTTTGAAATGTTTTTTAGCAGGCAAAAGGGCGTCACCTATTCTTGAAAGCACCGAGCCTGCAACAATCAGTGGGATAAATGGTATAGCATATAGCCAAGCGGTGAAAGCACCTTCAGTTTTAAATTTAAAGAAAAGCACCATAAAGGCTATAAAAAGGGCAAGAAAGCCGGCAATCCCGACACCCAAAATAACACCACCCGAAATTTGATAAGCAAGTTTTGTTTTCTTTGCTTTGTTTTTATCATTGGAGGCAATAAGTTTATCATTTATTTTTTGTATGTATCTTTCCATATACTCCTCAATAAAAGCGGAAATAAAATCTTTAGTTAATAATAATATAACATAAAAAATCAAAAAAATAAAGAAAATACTTGCAAAAACGCAAAAAATGTTATACAATTACAATGTTTTTATAGTAGCAAAAGCACTTATAAAAACGAAACGCTGAAAACATATGCTACACGCTTGCTATTCAAGATTATAAAGGACATAAAAACGCCACAATTCACTTGAAAAAGGATGATGCCGATCCATAGACTTTGAGACGCCGTGACAGATGCAGTGGATTTAGGTATGGGGAATTAGACGTGAAAGCGTCTACCATTCTCCAAAATAAAAATTGAATAATGAAATATGCGGATATGGCGGAATGGCAGACGCGCTGGATTTAGGTTCCAGTCCGAAAGGGTGCAGGTTCAACTCCTGTTATCCGCACCAAGTGGCTAATCTTCCCTATTTTAGAGGGGATTAGCCGTTTTTTTATTTTTATCTTAAAATTTGAAATTTTGACCAAAAAACAGTGAAAATTCGTAAAAAAGTTTGGTCAAAAGTTTGGTCAAAAAATGTTGTATAATTTAGTGTTATTTTTTTTCTTTGCTTAAATGGGGAGAATTGCTTTTAAATCATTTTTAAACTGCGATGATTATGCAATGTTTTTTCATTTGCCATAAAATTGCTTTTGGCATTTCAAGTTTATCTTCGCTTCCGAGAAAATTATCAGCATTACAATTGAAATTTTTGGAGTTTAGATAATATAAACACAACTCAAAATATTTGACAAAGTTATGCATATTATAACGTATTTCATTTGTTTTGCTTTTTTTCATTTATTTTATTTAATCAAATTTTTGATATTTTACAAATTGGTTTGCATTATTTTTGACTTTTCTCCGATAACACTTTATAATAAAATCATGATAGAGATTGTGAACGCTAGCAAAGACGATGATTTTAAACAAATTGCAGAATATTTTTTTTATACCGATCCATATATTTTCCCGTATATGTTTGACAATGTCAAAAATTGCAGAGAACTTTTTGGCAAAGTAATATCTAGTCCAACAGGTGCTTTTAGTTACAAAAATTGTGTCTTGGCAAAAAAAGATAATGAAATTGTAGGTGTGGCATTGTATTTATCAAATAAAACAGATTTTGGTTATGATTATTCTTGGCTGGCCAAATTAAACGAAAAATATGAATATACAATTCAGCATTATATTTCCAAAATGCCTACATACATCGATAATGGCGAAACATATATCGCTATGATTTTTATCAAAGAGGAATATAGAAAGCACCATATTGCAACCGACTTGCTAAAACATATTTTTGAAATCAGTGGCAACAAAAAATTTAAACTTCATGTTTTAAAAGAAAATATGCCGGCACTATGCACATACTCAAAACTTGATTTTAAAATAGTGTGTCAGGTCAAGGGGTTTAATGGTAAACACATGAAAAAGCCTGAAGTATATGAAATGATAAAAGATGAGTTGAAATGAACTTTCTATAGCATTTAAAAACTGAAAAATTTTAATATTGACCTTTAAAAAATATTTTTATTAAACTGAAAAAAATAAAACACATAAAATCCGAAACAATATAAAATTGGTTACCAAGTGGCTAACCTTCCCTATTTTAGAGGAGATTAGCCGTTTTTTATTTTTATCTTAAAATTTGCAATTTTGACCAAAAAACAGTGAAAATTCGTAAAAAAGTTTGGTCAAAAAATGTTGTATAAATTATTATATAATTTAAGTAGTTTTTCTTTGCTTAAATGAGGCGGATTGACTTTTTTTTAGAGAATTTTTATGATATAATTTAAGTGGAGATGTGTTATGAAATATCGTTTACAAGAATTACGCTCAAATCTTTTAGATAATGAACTTTTTAATATGTTGCAAGAAATTCCTGAAACAGATGAGTTTGGTCAAACAAATGAATATTTTGGCAAGACAAGAGAGCAAATTATTGAGGAAATAAATTCAAGAATGAAAGTCGCATATTCGCTAACGTTAAGCCGAAATATTTTGCCCGCTGAGAATTATATTTTATACGTAGATGATAAACCGGTTTGTATAGGCGGGTTAAGATTTAAATTAAACAATTATTGGAAAAGGCATTCCGGAAATATTTGGTATAAAACGCGGCCGTCAGAGCAGAAGAAGGGTTATTGCAGTAAATTTGTCGAACTCATTTGTGAAAGAGCAAAGGAATTAGGAATGAAAGAATTGTTTGCTCAATGCGACATTCAAAATTATGGGTCAAACAAAGTTTTGTTAAACAATGGATTTGAGAAGTATACAAATCCGCTTTGTCCGGATTGGAAGGATACTAATTTTTACAAAAAAACTCTACTTTAATTTGCAGAGTTTCAATTTCGGCAATATTTTTTGGCTTAGGCTTGGACAATATACGTTTTTACAGGCATAGCGGCGAAATTTGAATATAATATTGGATATTTGTCAATCTAATCTATCTTGACAACAATTTGTTTGAGTGTTATAATATAAATAAGGAGATTACTATGGGTAATTTAGTTATCAATGGTTCCAGCATATCAATATGCGGCAACCATGTTGTAAAAATTAATAAAGGAAAACTTTATATTGACGGCACGGAAATGCCTGTTAAATTAAAGAAAAGTATTTTTGGTGGAAACAGCATTTCTGTAACCAACAACAAGATACGTTTTGGCAACAACAAAATTGTTGTAGAAGATGATGGCTCTGTCACTATCAATGGCAAAAATTTCAATGTTCCGGCGGCAGGCACAAATTCATCATCAAGCTCAAGCACTAGCACAAAACAAAGAGGTGGTGCCAATACAAGCAGCAAGAAATATGTTATTTCAACTGATAAGGCCGACAGCATAAAAGCGAGTGATGGGACAAGGCTTTATAGAGTTATTGCAACCGAGGATATTTTTGATTCCAATGGCAATATTGTGGCACATAAGGGTGATAAGGGAGGATATGTTGAAACAAGACAAAACCTTTCTGAAGATGGTGGTTGCTGGATACATGATGATGCAAAGTGCTATGGGCGTTCAAGTGTTTCCGGCAATGCACAAATCAGAAACAATGCTGAGGTGAGTGGTGCTTCTTTAATAAAGGATAACGCCGAATTGTCCGGCAATGCACAAGTAAGCGGAATGGTCACCGTAAGTGATAATGCGACTGTTACGGATAATGCTGATGTTTTTGGAAGTGCTGTGATAAGCGACAATGCAAGAGTTGCTGAGAATGCAGAAATTATGGGAAGTGCAAGAATTGTAGACAATGCGGAAGTGTCAGGAAATGCAGAAATTCAGGGCAGTTGTAGCGTATGTGATAATGCCAAAGTTTGTGGTGATGCACAGATTATGGGAAGTGCTGTTGTGTCCGGCAATAGCGTTGTTTCAAATGGAACGCTTATGCAGTCTGGAACAACAACCATCACATCAGGCTCTATGGCTCCAATACTTAAAGGAATAGGCAATGTATTCAAAAATGGCAGCATATTCCAAAATGGAGGGTTCTTTGTATTTCAACATCCACAGCAACAACCTCAACAAAACCAAGATGAAGAAGATGATGAGGAAGTTGACGATGAACAGCAAAGTGAGGAAAAGAAACCTGAATCCGATGATGATCTCGATGCAGATACAATAAGAATTGAGGATTAAAAATAAGCGGAGCGGCGACAATTTTTGTATAGTTTAAAATTTGAGGTAAGCATGGCAAAAATACGATTTTTTGAAAAGCAAGATTTAAAAAGTTTGAGCGTGCTAAGCAAAATGTTTGTTGAAGAAAATTGTTGCAACAACATTTTGGAAACAAGCGAAGAGGAATTTTTACAAAAGACGGTGGTTGTGGCGTGTGAAAACGATAAAATTGTTGGATACCTGTACGGCTCGCAAAAAAAACAAGAAAAAACAACATCATACCTTAATGCAAATGAATGGTACTATGAGATTAAAGAAATTTACATTTTGCCGGAGTTTAGAAACCTTGGCATAGGCGAAAAAATGGTTAAATTCATCGAGGAATATGCCAAACAAAAAGAGTGTAAGGCAATTGAACTTTGTGCGGTGTCAAAAAATTATAACTTGCTGCTCAACTTTTATATAAACAAATTAAATATGAAATTTATAAGTGCATTTTTGGTTAAGCCAATAGAATAGCGGGTGAAATAGTATATTAGGTTAAGGGGGAAATATGGAAATTATTAAAAGAGAACCAAGAAGCTTGACAAATCCAGCTGGATATGAAAAGGTTGAAAAAATTGATGTTAAGTCACCAACCATTTTATGTCTTTCAGGTGATGGAACGCGTGACTCCAGAGATGCAAATGGTTATGCAAAGGGTATTGCGTCTCTTTTAGGTGTCGGCGAAACTATTTTGCCGGGACATACAGCACTTGATGGTATAGACATTTATTCGGTTGTCTACGGCGGAAACGGCGGAATAAGTATGATGTTTGATGAGGGTTATTGCAGCAACCTTTTCAAATCATATCTTGGATTAACCACGGCAAGACAGACCCCATATAAAGAAGGAAACAAAATAGAAGCAGTTGTTGACCAATTGTATGATAAAATTTTTAAGTCTATGATTTTTGATGAAAATGGCGAAATCTTGCCAGAAGAACAAATAAGCAAAAACTTTTCAAATTTAACTGTTGTTGATTATTGTGCAGGCTCAATTGTTATGCTCGGACTGGAACAAAAAATTTACAACGACCTTAAAAGCAACAATATAAGCGAAGAGGGATGCAATCAAATTCTAAAAAACCTTTGCACAATTTCCATGGCGCCTATTGTTCCGCTTGGGAGAACAAGGACTTCAACGGTATATTTGGCATCGGCACAAGATGATGAGATAAGAAATTTGAATGGCAAAAGAGTTACGGAAGAAGTTGACAACTCCGACATTGGCAATCTTGCTCAATATGAAACAGTAAAAAATTATCCAAACAATTCATGCCTTGTTGTTTGTGACGCATTTGGTGAGGATAATGAAGACGAACATTGGTCTGGCTTCTATTTTAAGAAAACACCGGGAATGACCGATGAGGGAAGAAATTTGCAAATGTGTTTTTCTTATGCTTTATCATCAATGTATGAGCGTGAAGGGGTTGTTGACACAGATGCACTTGCTGAGAATTTACGCGATATGATGAATGGAAGTTTACAAAATGCTCAAAGCAGGGCGGCACAGGCGGTGCAGGCAACAAGTTGCCGAAGTCTAACCGAAGAGGAATATGCACGTACTGTAAGATTAAACAAGAAGTTCACAGACATTTCTCAAACAATAGAGGATATTGCTTATGCAAAGAGAGTGCCGTCAAAATCAAATTTTGCTAAAACGTTTGATAGACTTAAACAGTTAAACAATCCAAGCACCGAAATATTAACTCGGGCAATTGATACACTTAAAAGAGAAACAGAAAATTACAATAAAACCATAAAAGCACAACGTGAAGAATTGGCAACAAAGCATTTTGCAAGCGAAGAGGCAATGCTTGATGCGTACAAAGACTTGCTTGCGACCGAACTTAAAAAATGGAAGATGGTTTCTTCCACAACGGCAATGATGCGAGAAATTGCACAATGTGAAATTATGATTGAGGGTGAGCAGTTGCCAAGCGAAAGGTTAATAGGCTTGCAATATGGCACAAAAGAAAAATTTATAAAATGTACAAGCGAAAGCAGTCTCTCACAACAGAAACAGCTTAGCAGTTTTATCGAAGAACATTCAAAAGATGTTCAAAGCGAGAGTGAGGCAGAATAAAAAATGGCGAGTGCCATTTCAGACTGAAGAAAAACTACGTGACCGCAAAACTTTAAAAAATTTTATGCCACACTCCTTTATTCTGTCAAAGCAATTTATCTTTACACTGAAATGAGTGATTTCTATTGAATTTCAATTAAAAATAGGATATAATATTTTTATGATGAAAAAGTTAACAATCAGTCAAGACTATGCAAGGGAATTTGATGAAAAATGTGCAAGAGTTGATGCACATGGATTTTTAAAATTTCTTATGCAAAAAAATGAGTATAATGAGTCAATACTGTATTTGCTTTCAGATGTTGAAAAGGTGTTAAACACTCACCCTTATCAAGAAATAAATGTGCCTTATGATGAAAAGCAATTTAATGGCTTGATAACGGAATTTTTTGAAGAGTATTTTCCGTCAAAAAGTGCTGAGGTGGCTCAAATTTTAGACGGAACGCACCCATACTTTATAGATGAAAAGGGAAAGAGCCATATAAATTTCTTGCCGGCTGAACGTGGAAAATCAAGCAGTGTCGGGCATTCAAATCGCAATTCATATCTTGAATTTAACGTTTATAAAAACAATTCCATTTCAGATTTAATTGCCACTGTGCATGAAATTTCCCATGCACTAAGCGGACACCACAAACGCATTGTCGAAAGTATAAGAAAGGGCGGTTCACAAAAGGAACTTGATGCACTTACAAAAGACAAGGGGTTTGCTCGCGACTGCATAGGCGAAATTGAAAGCAATATTGTTGAAAGACTTTTTATAAAATTTTTGTATGATAAAGGCATCTTGCATGCGGGCGATGTGGCAAATTTAGAAAATCAGCAAAGATTGAGTCTTGCAAGTGAAATCAATTTGATAAGAGAGGAAAGTGAAATATTAAAGAAATTGCCTTGTCCGGTCACTCAAAAAAGTCTAGAAAAACTGGTTGACGGACTTGCAAAAGCGGGGAATTCCAGATTGCTTGAAAGAGTGGGAAAAATGCACGATGATGAAAAAAACAGCGCGTTTATGTTTAGATATGTTGTCGGAAGAATTGTCGCAACCGAATGGATTACCGAATTTTTGAAATCAGAAAGTAAGGATAACATGTTGAAAAAATTCTGCACATATTGGGATAACACAGATAAGGCGGATTTGGAAGTTGCATGCTCGCATTTGTTGGAAATCGGGCCAGATGCGGTTGTTGGGTTATATTTCCTAGACCGTGAGGAAGAGTTGAATTTCGACGAAAATGAAATTGAATGAATTTACAAGGTTGAGTGTCAAATTAATTGACCTCAACCTTTGTTTTGATATACAATAAAACAAAGGGGATTATATTTTGAAAAACCAAAAAACAGACAATGAAACATTCATAAAAATTTTAGGTTCACAAAGTCCGTTTTCAAATAGGGATAATGCTTGTCCATCGTATTTAATTGAAAGCGGAGACAAGAAGTTGATTTTAGATTGCGGAAGCGGAAGCCATAGATTTTTCGATATGCGAGAACTTGAGAATGTGAATATAATAATTTCTCACTTGCATAAAGACCATTTCAACGACCTTGCAAACTATCAATATTCCTCACTTATTATGCACAGGCAGGGCTTTTTGAAAGAAGGGATAGATGTCTATTTGCCGGAATTTTCTTCGCCTATAAGCAAATTGCTCAAAGAGGAAAAAGACGCATATTGTAATTATCATTCCATAGACGAAAACGCAAAGTATGAAATTGGCGAATTTAAAATTGACTTTTTGAAAGTTGACCATGCACCAGGCGTGGATACATTTGCGATAAGAATAAAAATTTTTGATAAAACGGTGATATATTCTTCCGATATGTCGTATTCATCAAAGGAAAAATTTGTAAAATTTGCACAAGATGCCGATATATTAATTTGTGAAGCAAGTTTGTTAAGAGGGCATGGCTTTCCCGAGATATGCAATCATTTGACGGCCTTTCAAGCGGGAAACATTGCAAAAGAAGCAAATGTTAAAAAACTAATTTTAACTCATGTCTGGGCATTTGAAGATGAAAACAACTATCTAAGTGAGGCAAAGCAAGTTTTTGACAATGTGACTGTTGCAAAAGCGGAAGAAATTTACTTAGTATAAAAGGAGAAAATATGAGGATAGGATTTTATGCGGGAAGTTTTGACCCCTTCACAAAGGGACATTTATACATAGTTCAGCAGGCAAGCAAACTTTTTGATAAGGTGATTGTTGGAATAGGTGTAAATCCGAAAAAAGCAAGAAAGTACGCAAAAGAGCAAATGCAAGATGCGATAAACAAGGTGTTTAAAGATGAGGGACTTGACAATTGCGAATGTATAAATTTTGAAGGCCTCACCGCTGATGTTGCCCTTGAATATGGCACAACATTTTTAATCCGTGGCATAAGAAATGGAATGGATTATGATTATGAAGAAAGTCTTGCCATGGTAAATCAGGAAATAAGTGGATTGGACACCTTTTATTTAAGGGCGGGCGAGTATGGAGCAATAAGCTCAAGCATGGTCAATGAACTTCTAAGCAGAAACAAAAATGTGGAGAAATATTTGCCGATACAAATTGAAAACTTGATAAAAAGTCAAAGAAAGGAGTAAGCATAATTTTAGAATATGGAGAGTTTAAACGAGAAAGACATTCCGAGGTTTTTAGATGAGGGAAATCTGACTAAACCTTTTTTGAAAAATGAATATGTTTTAGATATGGTTTTAAGAGACTATAAAGCAAAATTGAAAAGTGGCAAAGAGGCAAACATTTTATCAAGTTTATATAATTGGGTGTTTGCCAAAACGGCGTACACTTCCGACCGCCAATTTCAAGGCAAGTGGAAGTTTAGAAGAAGTGCGGAAGAGATATGGGCAAGCAAAACTTGTACAGGTTGCACTGATTATGCACTGCTGTTTGCGACATTCGCTCGCCAAATTGGGGTGCCAACAACGATTTTGCACACCGCCTCTCGTTCATGGGTGAAAGCCCTTCAACAAAATGAGGATTTTAAAGAATACGTCGGGCATACATTTTGTGAATGTTATCATCAAGGGAGATGGCTGCTTGTTGACCCGACTGCAAGAAGAATTCAATATAACTACACACCAGAAAAAGTCCGCCTTGATTACGAAGTGGGCGGAGAAAAAGTGTTTATTCCATATGCAAGGGACATTGATTTAGATGGCGTGCTTGGGCAAGAGGCACACAATTTGGAAATGGAAGAAAAGTGCAAAAATATTCCCATTGATAAAAACAAAGATATACAAATCGTTGAAGCATGCGAAAGTGACTATGAACAAATAAAAGATTTGTTGGTCGAGTTGCAAAATTACATTGCAAGCATAGACAAATATAAATTAAACATTTTGACCGATGGCTACAGAGAAGGATATTTCAACAAGACGCTAAGTGAAACCAATTCTGGTGGCGGAAAAATCTTTGTTGCAAAAGATGGTGATAAAGTGATTGGAGTTATAGCGGGACATTTGCGAAAATACAACCATTTAGACAGGCTGGATTTCACTTGTCCAAAAATGGGGATAATAGAAGAACTTATTGTAAGTCAAAATGCAAGAGCGGGCGGCGTCGGGAAAATGCTTGTTGAAAAAATGGAAGAATTTTTCAAATTGCAAGATTGCGAATTTGTAAAATTGGAGGTTTTTGCTTACAACAAAAATGCACATGAATTTTACTTAAATTTAAATTATGAAAATCGACTTATTGATATGATTAAAAAATTATAATTGAATTATTTATTCACCCGATAAACAGGGGGAGATAAATGGTTTTAAAAGAAATATAAAATAAAATTTTTTTCAATAGATAAACCTATAAAAAATATAAAATTATTTATTTTTTATAAAGTTAACAAAGGAGGATTTATGAAAGTTGTTATTGCGACAAAAAACCAAGGAAAAATTGAAGGGGCAAAACGTGCATTTTCCTATTATTTCAAAGATGTTGAAATTGAGGGCATCAGTGCACCAAGTGATGTAAGTGACCAGCCTGTTAATGAGGAAATTTACAGAGGTGCGAAAAATAGAGTTAAAAACCTAAAAAAGTATTGCAGGGAAAACAACATTGAAGCCGATCTTTTCATTGCTGTGGAAAGTGGAGTGTTCAACTCTCTTGGGAAGTGGCTTGTCACAAATGTGGCGGTTATAGAGGACAATGAAAACTTTGAAAGTTGGGGTACAAGTCCATCTTTTCCAATTCCCGACAATTTCATAGATGAAATCATTGCAACTGATTTGAGCAGGTTTACCAACAAAATTTTTGGTGAGGACGACGACCGTCACAATCATGGCGGAGCAATTCAGATTTTGACAAAAGACAAGATTTCAAGAATAGACCTAAATGAATATGCTTTCACAATGGCAATTATAAAATACATAAACAAGGAGTGGAATTAAATTTTCAGCATTGCAGGTGACAATAGTTGACACAACTTGATAAATTTTCATGTTTATTGACACAAGAAGATAATATAAAGTTGAATGTGACATAAAATTGCAAGAAAACACATTAAACGCCTTTCTTAGTGCTTTTTTGGCAAAACCCAGACGGCAATTTGTTTGGCAATATTTTAAAAATGTGATAAAATAAAACAAAGGAGAAAAACATGGAAATATTATTAAATTATCAAAGTTCGTTAAACATAAACGACGACATCTATGTAGACCCGGTCAATGTAAGAGAGGGCAAGGCAAAATATATCTTTTTGACTCATCCGCACTATGATCACTTTTCGGTGAAAGACATTGAAAAAATCATTCAGCAGGACACCAAAATTATTTGCCCGCAATCAATGAAAGATGAAGTGGCAAAACATTTCAACAATGAAATTGTGGAAGTTGAACCAGATAAAAATTATAAAGTTGACACACTTGAATTTTCCACTTTTCCAAGTTATAACACAAACAAAAACTTTCACCTGAGGGAATATGGCTGGGTTGGCTATATACTTAACATTGAGGGAAAAAGAGTTGCGGTGGCTGGTGACGGAGATGATACGGAAGATCTAGAAAACATAAAAGCTGATATTTTGCTTATTCCAATTGGTGGCACTTACACTATGAATGCACAAGAGGCGGCAAAAGCAACAAATGCAATAAAGCCAAAGATTGTTGTGCCAATTCATTATGGTGACATAGTGGGAAGCAGGAGCGATGCTGAAAGGTTTTCTCAACTTGTTGACAAAGATATAAACTGTAAAATTTTGAGGTGATTTATGCAACACAAAAGATTTAAGGATTGTGAGATTTTTAAGGGAAAAACAAATGTTACATATGAATACAATGTAAGTGACAAAGATATAAATTATTGCATTGTTGAAGTTGACGGAAGATTTCCTCAAAAAGGTGTAGCAATAAACAAAAAGTGTAAGGAAATGGCACATGTTCTTTCCGGCGAGGGAAGGGTTGTTGTTGACGGCAAAAGTTATAAACTTGAAAAGAACGATGTCGTGCTTATCGACAAACTTGAAAAATATTATTGGGAAGGCAAAATGATGCTTGGCGTACCTTGTTCGCCGGCGTGGACACCTGACCAACATATCGAACTTGAATTTAAAAAAGTTACGGAGAGTGACAAGGAGCAACTTTTCAATCTGATTGACATTGTGTTGAAAGGACTTGAAAATCAAGAGTATTTTATTCCTTATGAAAAGTGGGAATTTGAAAGCATGTTTGACGACAAAAACTATGCACCTCTTTATGGGGCATATTGCGGTGATAAACTTGTTGGCATGGCACAACTTTATGTTTCACAAGACATGCTTGCCGATTTCAAAAAAGAATTTGGACTTACAGACAAAAAGGTGTGTGAACTGGGCGGCAATTTGGTTTTGCCGGAATATCGCGGACTTGGCATAACAACCACGCTTCAAACAATTGAATTAAATCTTGCCCGAGAATTGGGATTTGATTATTGCATATCAATGGCACACCCTCAAAATATCGGAAGTTTGAAAACTCTTGAAAAAATAGGACTTAACTTTGTTAAAGAAACGCGTTTGTCAAATGGATTTTTAAGAAGCCTTTATATGCTGAAACTTTAAAGTCAATTTATGATATTTTCAAAATAGGTTGAAAAAGATTTTATAAGGTGTTAATATATAATAGATTAAAGCATATTTAAATATATGCTTTTTTGTTGTAGATGAAATCTTATGGCAATTGTCACATTTTTTCTAAAAACTGTTTTGGGAGTGGGCGGCAAACGCAGCAAGTAAAATTACTTCTATTTTATACGTGCAACATTTCAATTGCCCGAGCGTTAAATGACAATTGTCACATTGGAGGTTCTATGAAATTTCTTAATTTAAGAGAGGGATATAGCGTTGAAAGTGCCATCGCCACTGTGGAAATAGAAGTTGAGTTTTTGCAAAAAGAGGGTGGCGGCATACTTAAAGTTTTGCATGGATACGGCTCGCATGGAAGAGGCGGAGTTATTTGCATTGAGTTACGCAAAAATCTTATGGCATGGAAAAGAAGAGGATTTATAAAAGACTATTTCACGGGTGATAAGTGGAACATCTTTGACCCCGCAACAATGGCTGTTCTAGAAAAGGATAAATCAATTTACGGCGACCAAGACCTTTTTATTCCAAATCCCGGTATAACAATCATTGTAGTTTAAAATAAAACTTGAAAAACAAAGGCAAGTGTGTTAAAATATCTATAAGGAGCAAAAATGATTGTCTTTCAAAGTGCGGAAGAATTGCTGAAAACAAAAAAACAAGAAGTGATTGACTGTTTTGTTGAATTCTTCGGGGAAAAGTATAGACATGTTATTGAAAAAAGAATGGCGGACACGTCTTTTGTTTTTGCTGACCGAGAAAATTTTAATAAAACCGATTACTTTGATAAATATGTTGAACCAATGCTAAAAGATGAAATAGGTTCATTTTACAAACAGGCAATGCAAAGGCTTAGACTTGAGCCGAAAGAAGTTCCAAACATAACAATAGAAATGTTACACGATTTAGAAAAGTGGAGTTGGCGCGGATTTTTCAATCGTTCGATAAACACCATCTCGCACGCCGACTATAAAAAGGTGGCAAAGTTTTTATGTGTTTTTTTGTCAATGGAAGAAAACAAGAAAAACTTTGATAAAATCTATCAAGCATTAAATGATGGCACGCAAAGACAAGTGATTAAAGAGTGCATAAATGAAATACGTTCCGTCTACGATATATACAAACAAAAAATTTCCGTTCTTCTCGACATCAAGCAACATGCGTTCAGTAATTTTGGCGATGAACAGACCGGTGAGGTGATTAAAATTGAGCAGGAATATTGCCAAAATTATTCGGAAGCAATTGCCAATCATCTTGCAAAAGTGTTTGGAGGCAAGCCAAGCGAAAAAATTCAAAAACGCGTCACAAGGGAAATGGCAAACTTCTTTTTGATGAATAAGGAATTTATATCATATTATAATTTTGATGTGTTTGAGAGCATTTTGAAAGAGTGCGAAAAAGTATATAAAGTGCCAAAATCAGAGAGGCATAAAACGATTGAAGATTTTATATTTGATGAAAAATTTATTAAAAAATTTTCCACTCAGGAAATTAGGGATAATATAAGAGATATTTATCAAAAAAGATGTGCTATGCTTGGCAATGAAAAGGGTGACAATCACGAGATTGATAAATTTTTTGAGGAAAATAAAATTCCGGTTGATAATGAACTAGTTTACACTCTTTACAATGGCATATTTTCAAGTGATGTTATGGCGGCACTGCATAGTTATTACAATGGGGAGCTAAAAAATCTTTGCCGTCTTAGTTCATCGCAGCAAGTCAACGAATGTCTGTTTCATGAGCTTACTCATATATGCGACACCGCCAACGTGAGCAACAAAAATGAAACATGCCTTATAAAATCAGGTTTGAAGTATAAGGGTGATGGCACTATGTTAAATGAAATTGTCACCGATATTATTGCCTGCAAGGTTATGGCCGCGGCAAGGAAAAAGGGAATTGAAATCAGCGAAACGCCATTTGAAAATGGATTATATCTTGTTGCACTTCCTCTCATTGAACCTCTTGATAAAACATGCCACGAGGCTTTGGTTGATTGCCTTATGAGTGACAACTATGATGCTATTTTGGACATCTTTGGCAAGGATGAATATGCGGAATTGTGCATGGCAATTGATGAGTTTTACTATCCACTTATAGGTGACCAAATTATGCAGGAGAGAATAAACAAGCAAATCAAGGCAGTGACGGGATATTCTGTTTTTTCACCTACTCATGGTGACCAAGAGAAAATAAATGCAAGTGTTGCTCAAATAATCAAGAATAGACGAAAACTATTTGAGCAGTTAAGAACCGGAGAAATCCAGCCTGAGGATTTCCAAATTGATGCAGCAGAATTTTTGAAAAACGCATCACGGGTTGAAAAAGCGGTTGAAAAAATTCAAAACAATGTTAAACAAAAAGATAATTCGCAAGAAAAAATATAAATTCAAAAAGGGTTTTTCCCGCCCTTGTAAAGGGGTAAATAAATAGTTAAAAACAATTGAAACATTTTCAATTTTTAAAAAATATAATAATATTAGGAGCATTTATGGAAGCAAAAGATGAATTTTTAGAAATATTTTACGACAATATTGAAAGAGATGGAGCAGAAAAGCTTGTTGAATGGCTTGAAAAATCCGATTTCTTCACTTGTCCAGCAAGTGCAAGGCGGCATAGTGCGTATAGAGGGGGACTTTGCCAACATTCAATCAATGTATATAAAAGATTTGTCAAATTACTTGAATGTGAGTATGGCGAAAATTGGAGCAGCAAGGTTAGCCCTGAAAGCGTCGCAATAATGGGTTTGCTCCATGATGTATGCAAGGTCGGGACTTATGTTGAGGATTTAAAAAATGTTAAAGTTGACGGAAAGTGGGAGCAAAGGCCGTATTATCGTGTAGAGGACAACTTGCCGTATGGCCATGGTGAAAAATCGGTTTACATTCTTTCGGCATTTATGAAACTCACAAGAGAAGAGGCACTTGCAATCAATTGGCATATGGGAGAATATGATGCTAGAGTGCAAAACGGTTCAAGCATGCTTTCCGATGTGTTTTATAAATATCCCGTTTGCTTCCTATTGCATCTTGCCGATTTAAGTGCAACCTACTTAGACGAGAAATGCGAACCCGTTTAACAAGTTTAAGGTTGCAGGCGTAATTAAATAAGGTATAAATTAATAAATATATATTACATACCATATAAAAAGGCAAAAGTTGAGTTATAATAATCGCAGAGGGAAATTTGCCTCTGAATACTCTCAAAAATCTTAAAAATTTTTTAAAATCAGTATTGACATCGTTAAAATAATCTAGTATAATATAGGTAAGATAGGAGGATTAGACATATGGATAATCGAACTGCAGATAAAGATAGAGCAATTCTTGCAAGCCAAGTTTTAGAGCTTAGAGCAAAGGAAAAACAACTTGGTGCGCAAATTGAAGAACTTAAAAAGAAAAATGAAGAACTTGAAAGAACAGTTGCTACAAACGCTCAGAAAAGAGGTGGGAGCAGAAAAGGTCAATCAAGAAGCGAATTAAATCGACAAGCAAGAAATCTTGGCGATGCTTATTCCGCAGCATTTGATGAGGTTAATGATAAATATGATCAAAGACTAAGAGATCAAATTGAAGGGAACAATGCACTTCTTGAAGAACTTAATGCGGCAAGAGAACAACTTGCAAGTGTAACTGCTGCTTATGAAAATGTTCAGAAACAATATGAAGCACTCGCAAATTCAAGAGGCGGTGAGGCCGAAGCAGTAGAAGCAAGAAGAATTGCAGAAGATGCTGTAAAAGAACTCAACGTATGGTATGGCGATCTTCTTGATGATCATGCAAAACTCAAAGAGTCTTATGCTTCAGTTGAAGAACAAGCAAGAGCACTTAGAGAAACAAACAGACAACTAACTATTAATGTTGAAGCAGAAAAGGCAATTGCAGACAAACTTGCAGAAGAATTGCACACAATAAAGATCAGAGAAGGTGTAAACAGCCGTCGTGGTCACATCATAGACGCAATTGAAAAAGCATTCAGTGCAAACACACAAAATCAAGCAGATCGTGTTCAAGAAACAGATACAGATTACACTCGCCGTGCAAAATTAGCAAGACTTGTAAAAGAATCAAATTCAAAAAAAGTAAGAGAAACAAATTCAGGATATAATGCTACAATAAGAAGAGCAAGAAGAGCTGTTGACTATCTTCTTACCCCAGATCCAAACGATGCAACCGCAGTTGAAGAACTTAAAGGTCTTTACAACTATGCTGGATTGAAATATCAACAAGACAGCCCAGAAAAATTGGTAAGCACTCTTGCTTCACAACAAATTGAAACCAGAGTTAAAGACGCTACAAGAGGTAAGGGACAAAAAGGCTTTAAAGGCAAAATTACTATGCTTATCGCACTTGGATTGGCTGCAATTGGTGTTGTAGGACTTGCAGTTGGTGGACCATGGTCCGCTGCTGATGAGAAAAACAAAAATGATGGACTTAGAGACGACTTAGGTGCTGCTCAAGAGCAAACACTCAATGCAAATGAAACTGCTCAATTCAACGCATACCTAACAGACGAAGGCAACGACGTTGGCAAACACTATGGTGCTATGGCCGCAGTAACAGACACAGCACAAGAAGTGTTTGAACGTAATGGTATCACACCTGAGGCTTTAAGTACAATTGCCGTTGCAGATGCCGAAGCTACACCTTACACATGGGATGCTGTACAACAGGCAAGAAAGAATGTTGAATCATTCTATAAAGTAGATGCAAGCGGAAAGGTTGACGAAACTTGCGCATACGCTCAAGCCGTTACCCAATATCGTACAGAACTTCAAACAGGCGCTGCAAACTTTGCAACAGACCTCGCAGCATATAATGCTGGTGAACTTGTTGAAGGTTCATTTACAGATGTTATGGATTATGTTGCAATAGCTTCACAAGAAAGTGAATATGTTCAAAAAGCAACACCAGCAATTCTTTCAGAACTTGGATTTGCAACATCACAAGAACCAACAATTGAAGTAGAATTTGCTCCAGCAGCCGTTACTGAATATAACCGCGTTCTTAGAGACAGCAATAAAGGCGGAAAAGCATTGAATGTTCTTAGTGCTCAATATACAAAGGCAACAGGTGATGTTACACTCTTGGTTGAATGTGTAGATGGAAATAGAGATCCTTATACTTCCGTAGTTAGCTACACAATTGCTCCAAATCAAACATATGTTTCAGCAAAAACACTTATGGAACCACTTGCAAATAAAACAACAAATGTTTCAAGAACAAGTTATGATTCACAACTTGATGTCGATGCAGATTCATTAACAGCAAACTTTGATGGACAGGAAGTTAGCGGAACCCTTGTTGTAAGCACTTCTGTAAATACATCATACAACCCGAAGAGCAATACTACAACTGTTACAGCAAAAGCATTGGTAATGGTTGGTAGCCAATTTAAGGAATTCTCTGTAGAGAGAACATATGACGGCTCTAAGAAAGCAAGTGAAGTAAGAGCAGATATGGAAACAAGACTTCTTAAAGAAATCAACAGAGTTACAGGTGCAAGCCTACAAATGGCAGCTCCTGAAAGCGAGTTATAAAAATTAAAAGAAAAGAGGATAAAATTTATCCTCTTTTTTTATGTCAGTTAAAAATTGCAACAAAAAGTATTGAAATAATGAAAAAAATCTGCTATAATATCTTTAAGGAGAGAAAGATGAGTTATATTGATTATTTACATGAAAAATTGGAAGAAAAAATGGCAACGTTAAGTGATGATGAAAAAGCGATTGTTGATGAAGCCGATAAAAGACGTGCTGCAGAAAGCAATAAATATCGTTTATATCATCAACTATTTAGAAATGTTATAAGGGAATATAAAAAACTGAACGGGGAATTTACAAGGATAAAAAACACATATCCGATGATGTATAAACTTTTCAACGATGACTATTTGTGGAAAAATAATGAAGATCTTATAAATCTAAGATTGCCATCTATATGCGATAATGTAGTCAACAAAATCACCGGATTGCAAGGTGTAATCTATGATTGGTCACATCACGAAAGACCTCTTCTTAATCAGGCAATTGAGTGGCTTGATGATCCTGACGACATTAAGAAGGTAAAACTTTTCAGAAGCAGATTTGATAGTTTTGTTGAAGATGTGCTAAAACCTTTGGTTGAGATACATTATCCTGCATATGAGCAGTGCAGAAAAAATATCGGCACTGAATTCACAAAGAAACGAAATGTTGAGGACACTGTGTTTGTTCAAGTACTTCGCGAAGAAATAGAAACGCCGGAAATGCGAGAGTTTATGAGAGATTGTGTAATTGAAAAAAACACACCAACCCTAGACCAGGCACAATATCCAGAATTGCCGGTGCAAGATTATATTTTGCAAAACGAAAGACTTGATGTTTTCAGAGAGTTTGTCGAAGCATATTCAAAAGGTGGAGCACACTATGATTTCAGTCACCAGTTTGATGCAGATTTGGTAACCGAAGTAAAGGGCAAAGTGGAAGAATTAAAAGCAGAGGGGGCAAAAGAGCCTGATCCACCAGAATTAGTTTGGTAAAAAATACATTGAGAGATTTTAAATTTCTCAATGTTTTTTTTATATAGATGATGTAATAGAATTTTAAAAAATTATAATTTTTGCAATAAATATTATAATAAATTTAAAAAAGAATATAAATTTTGCAATAAAAAAACAACACAATTTGTGTTGCTTTTTTGGTGGAGAATAAGAGAGTCGAACTCTTGACCTCCTGCTTGCAAGGCAGGCGCTCTAGCCAACTGAGCTAATCCCCCATATCTACTGTTAAATATTATCATATTTTATATCATTTGTCAACATTTTATTGAAAAATTTTTATTTTTTTACTCTTTTTTCCTTTCTGCTTATATATTTGCCGGTTTCTGCATAAAATATTCTTAGCATAACACAATCACTTTCATTAAAAAAAAATATAAAAATTTTTACTTAAGGTATTGAAAAACATTTTTATATGTGCTATAATATTGATACATGGAGGAAAAATATAGATATGTCAAAACTATTGGTTAAAATTTTATCAATTTGTGCCTTAGTAATTCTATTACCGCTCGTAGTAGTAGGTGCTTCATTAACTGTTACTGAGGCTGTTGGCTGCACTCTTACCGTTCTTGCAAATGGTGATGATGGTGCAGAAGTTCTTGACGGAAGCGTTAAGATTCTAGTAAACGATAAGGAACAAGAAACAAACACAATCACACTTGCAAAACACAGCGAAGTTACTGTTGTTTATGATAATGTGGTTGGACATGATTTTGAGGGCTGGTACGAAGGTGAGTATTTTGGAGATATACAAACTTTACAACAACCTCTTGCAAAAGTTGCACAATACACTTTTGAACTTACAAGCAAAAACACAATCATCACTGCTGTTAGCAATGTAAGAATGATCAACGTTACATATCAAGGTTTTTACGATGATGGAACTGAGGTTGACTTGCCTAATGCAACACTTAAATATGGGGCAGATTTAACTGGATTAAATCCTAAAGTTGGCGGACATCGTTTTATCGGCTGGAAAGTTACAAATGAAAATGGAGACATTCTCAGCGATGCAACAATGCATGCAACCTTCACTTCAAACAACGTAATTCTTACCGCAGTATGGGATGAATTAATGATGGTTACATATATGGATGGTGACTATAAAATATTTACCGATCCAGTAGCGAAAAATGCTATTGTTAGTGGTGACTATCATTTACCTGATCAAACAAATGATCTTGTTAAAGCAAGAATTCCTGCAGGATATGAATTTGATGGATGGCATAATGCAAATGGCAAAGTTGAGTCAATAGACGAATTCGATTTGAATGGAATCACATTAAATCTTAACAAAAAATTGCTTGTTTATAACATAACTGTATCAGACGGCGCAGGTCTCAACTTCACAGGAATTACTTATGATGTTGAAAATGGTTTTGTTGGTCTTAACTCAAAGGTTGTTAAAGAAAACTATGCTGTTAAACAATACAAATATAATACAGTTGCATATACAACCGAAAATCTCGATGATCTTGCAAGAGAAATTCTTAAGTCTGAAGATAAAAACATTACATTGACGGTTGAATGGAAACTTTCAAAGATTACATTAAATGTTAAATTCCATGAAAAATCTACAGAAACTGCTACAATTGTTTATGATGATGCAACAGGCACATTCTCTAAATACAATGTAACTAGAGATGGATACACATTAAAAGCACTTAAATATAGTGGAACTGAATACAACTATGTTAATGGAACATATGAAGGCTTAGGTGCAGCGCTTATTGGAGCAAATCAAGAAACAGTTGATGTTACTGCAGTATGGGAGTGCGAATATGAGGGATATAACTTCAACTTCAAAGCAGTTTATACAGATGAAGGTGATAGTGATGTTCCTGAATGGAATGCCCTTGTTGGCGGACAAAAACCTGCTTCTGATCCAACAGTAGTTCAATTTACAGATGGGGATGTTGTAGAAAATGTTGAAGCAAAAGATTTAACTAATGACATCTTCAAAGAATATATTGGAGAAAAAACAGTAACTAAGAATGATGAACCTTATGACACATTGACATTCAGTGGTTCTGTATTGTTAAAGGTAAATGGTACAGGTGTTGATGGATATGATTATGAATTTGTAATTGACAAAGCAAATCCTGTTCTTACATATTATAAGGTGTTAGCAGTCTTACAAGAACACATGACAGCAAGTCAATTTGCTGGAATAGAGACAATCACGGTTGCATTCCTTTACGAATAAAAATCAAAAAATTCTATACTTAATTGTATAGAATTTTTTTTGCTTTTATTTTGAAGATATGCTATTATAATATTATGATTATTAAAAAAGCGGAGTATTTAACAAGCGTTGCAAACGCAAAAGATTTGATACATGATGATGTCCCTGAATTTGCTTTTGTTGGGCGTAGCAATGTTGGCAAATCTTCGGCACTTAATTACATTACGGGGCGGCGGGGATTAGCCAAAACTTCTGCGACTCCGGGCAAGACTAAACTTGTCAATTATTTTTCAGTCGATGATTTTCGGTTGGTTGATCTTCCGGGATATGGGTTTGCAAAAGTGGGAAAGGCACAAAAGGATGTTTGGTCCTCACTTATCGGGGACTATCTTTTGTCGTCAAATTCTCTGATTTTGACATTTGTTTTATTGGACTGTCGTCACATTCCGACCGAGCAAGACAAACAAATGATAACCTTTTTATTGCATTACAACCTGCCATTTATGATTATATTGACAAAGATTGACAAACTTTCAAAGCAGGCGTTAAAGCAGAACATTAAAAAAATAGCCGACACATTGAAACTGAGACAAGAGATGTTTATTTCAATAAGTGCAGAGGCAAATATTGGAAGAGAACAATTGCTGGATATTTTGGAAACAAGGTTAAATTTGGCGAAAAGTGAGGATTAAGTGAAAGAATTTACACAAAAAATAGACGGAGTGGGATATGATGGCGAGGGTGTTTGCCGTGTAAATGGCAAAGTTGTTTTTGTGCCTTATGCCCTTGATGGAGAGGAAGTGCGTTTTCAAATACAACAAGAGAAATCCTCTTTTGCAAAAGGGAAACTTGTGGAAGTGTTAAAAAAGAGTGATAGACGGACAACTCCGCCATGCCCATATTTTACACATTGTGGAGGTTGTTGTTATCAGCATACTGATTATCAAAATGAATTGGAGATAAAGAAAAAACTTTTGCAAAATCAATTTCGCAAAACGGGCTATGATGGAGAGATAAGCATCCATCCATCTAAAAGTGAATATGAATACAGAAATAAAATAAAGTTATTTGTTGGGAAAGATGGTTTGTCTTTAAAGGAAAAGGGCAACCTTTGCCATATCGAAAAATGTATGCTTGTAGATGATAAAATCAATGAGGTGATAAAAAAGATTGACAAGTTTATTGTCAAACATCCTGATGTTTACAATGAGGTTACAATTCGAGAAGAAAACAATCAAATTCTTGTGCTTTTCAACAAAATCAAAGATGAGGAAGTTGACTATCAAGGGATTTTCCTCGTGCTTGGCAAAAATTGTGGAATTTACGAAAGTTTTCAAGATTTTGCTATTTATCAAATGGGCATTAAAGAACTTTCCTGCGAAGAGATGGGTATAACATGTCACTTTTCACCTAAATCATTTCATCAAGTAAATAAATTTCTTTATCAAGAATTATATAGCGAAGCCATTGACAACATAATTGGCGAAAAGGTGATAAATTGCTATAGTGGAGCCGGGGTGCTAAGTGGTGTTATATCTAAAACCAAAGAAGTTGTTGGCATAGAACTCGGGTTAAATGAACATAGTGATGCCGAGAGATTAAAAGAAGAAAATTCGCTTACAAACTTAACCAATTTGCATGGGGATTGTGCTGAATTACTCAGCGGACTTGCTGCGTGTGACACCTTAATCACCGACCCACCAAGAAAGGGAATGAGCAAGGAAGTAATAGAGGGCATAAATCAATTGGCATGCAAGAGGATAATTTACATATCGTGTGATAGTGCAACCATGGTACGTGATATTTCAAGGCTTACGGGGTATAAAATCACCAAAGTGAGCCTATATGATATGTTTGCAAGAACGGGCGAATATGAAACACTTGCCGTGTTAGATAGAGTATAGGTGAATAAGATAAAGACAAAAAAATATTACAAAAGTGAAGAGAAGTTGTGAAATAGTTCGTGAGGCAAACTATTTATGTGGTCAGATAAAAAATATTGAGGGTGAATATAAAAGAGCAAAAAGACAAAAGGATTGGAGCAGAAGTGAAGATAGAAAAAATAAAGATTGAATTGAATAAAATACGTGTGTTTGTGTGTGTTCCGGCTGTTGGGAAAACATATTTATCAAAAAAATATGAAAATATCATTGATATGGATATAGTAAGGGCAAAATACAAGTACAATGAGAATTGGACCGAGGAGGACTGTGAATTTTACAAGGGCAACAGGCCGGGAAGCGTTCGTCACGATACAAATGAATATATAGCCAAGAAAATGGACGAATATTTGCAGGACGATGATAAAATATTGCTTTTTGCTCCAAATCCAGAAATTGTCGATATAATAGTAGGCAAAAACATTCCATATTGCCTTGTATATCATGATTTAAATTGCATTGAAGAAATTAAGGAGCGTATGCGTGCAAGAGGCAATCAAGAAAATTTTATAAAATCAATGACCGACCCTTGTGAAAGATTTTTCAAAGAAAATTCACTTGACAACCGCCCGTCAGCAAAGGTGATTTTAAGTAAGGGTGAATATCTTTCTGATCTTATCGTTCCACTTTTTAAAGACAAAATTAAAGAAAAACCGTGATTTTTTGCGATTTTTAAGCAAAAAAAACAACAAATTTTGTTAAATTATCTATAAAATCAATAAAAAATTAAATAAATTTTGCATAAAATTTATGCCGCAAAAACATAAAAATCAAATTAAATTTTTGTCGTTTAACAATAAAAAACAAAATTTTATTGTATAAATTTAAGCAAAAAGCAGACAAAAAATGGGGGTTGTTGCTCGTAATGATAGCGTTAATCTATAGTTATACTATAGATTTTTTTTAATTAAGAGTTAAATCGTTTGCTTTAAAGTTTAAAAAATGTTATTATGAAGATAATAAAGGGTAGGGATATTATGAAAAAAAGATGGATTTTGGTCTTAATGCTGGTATTTCTCTCTGCAGGATTGTTGTATGCGTGCAACAGCAAATCCGGCATAAGGGGGGAATTTAATCAAAGTGTTTATACAATTTCGCTTGACGACGAGATAAATTTATCAAACGAATTTTCGGTTAATGGCATAGAAGCCAAAAATGTAAGTTTCATCTCATCAAACGAAGATGTCTTATCTTTGCAAAAAGATGGCATCTTTAAGGCAAACGCATCTGGGCAGGCTTATGTGTTTGCAAGATATCAAGATAAAAATATTGCTGAAACCAAAGTCAATGTTAAATATAAATTTTCCCTTCCAAAAAATTTGGCAATGAATGATGGTGTTTTTACTTTCGATCCGTCTTTTGTAGTGACCGGCAACAGTCAACTGTTCGCATCAAGATATCAACTTGATTACAAACTCAATGGCGTTGAACAACAATCAATTATTTTAAACACCCCACAACGCACATTCCAAGAAAAGGGTATTTATGAAATAAGTGTAACCGCACTCGGCAATGATGTTGCTGATGTATCAGATAAAGCGGAGGGCATTTTCACTTATGGCGTAATGCTTCCCGTAAAAAATTTTAATTACACATGCTCCACAGCACTAAGTCAGCAAACACAGTTTACATGGGAAAGTGATGAAGAAAATGTAAGTTTTGACGTATATCTTCAAGGTATGCAAATTGAAAAAGATTTAACTCGCGGTGAGTTCTCATTTAATTTCCTTGCTTATGATGAGGGTTCACAGTTGACTATAAAAATTGTATCCAAGGACACCACCGGCGAAAGAGATGATACAAGCCAAGAATTCAAAGTTAAAATTTTGAATTCGCCGGATATTGAATACAAGTGTGAGGACAACAGTGGCTATATCACATGGGCAAGTGACCCATCGGCAACAAAATATAGACTTAACATCTACAACAAATCTACAACTCATTCGGAAACACGCGATATTGAGCAAGGTGAAAATCTTAAACAATATTTAAGCGGGTTGGATGAGGGCATATACTCTATCTCGATAATGGCTGTTGGCGGAAAGAATAATGGAGAAAACTTCATCAGCAGCAAAATGTCACAGTCGTTTGATGTCGCCAAACTTGCAATGCACGTTCCAACAGTTTTGATTGATGGAAATGTGGCAAAAGTGACATTCTCAGAGAGTGGTTATTTGACACATTTTAAAATTACTTGTGCAGGGAAAACAATTACACATGATGTGACTGCAAGTGGCGTCACGGCAAATTTTGAACTTCCAACTTTAACCGCAGGTAAATATAATTTGCATTTTACCGCACTTCCTGTAATAAATGGAGAAACACAACAAGTTGAAGATTTTTATTACAACGGCAATCACGTCAATCATGTTATTGATTCCGATGAAGTAAGTTATGAGATATATAAACTTGGCAATTTTTCAAATATAGTACATAGTTTTGAGGGCACAACATCAAAATTGACATTTGATGCAATTACAAATGCAAACTATTATCAAGTTTACGTGAATGACATATTTGTGGAATCTACAACAACCAAAGCACAAGATAAAGTTACATTGTCGATCGGGAATTTAAAGGAGCACGAGCCACTACATGATGTACACGATGAGTATAAAATAAAGGTGGTTGCAGGCAGAAGAGAAGAAGGGGTTGATATTGCTATTTTAAGTGAAAAAGAAAAAACTCTCACCATTCTTGATGTTGCTACAAAAAGCTTGTCACAGACAAATGGATATTTTTCGTGGAATGAAATTAACCAGCCATGCCGATATAAGTACACAATTTACAAAACCGATTCCACTTACAATAAGGAAACAGGCTCGCAAGTTGCGCAAGATACAATAAATGATACAACAATTGTTGTTCCCGGAATGCCTCTACCTACAGAAGGATATTATGTTATAGAAATTCTCAGCCTTCCACTTGATACATTTAATGGAGACATGTACTTTTCTTCAAATTTCCACGACGAGGACAGGATTGCAAAATTTCAATTTATAGTAGAAAGACAAATTGATACACCGGAAGTTACATTCTCAGAAGATGACACACCTCATCTTGATGTTACAATCAAAGAACATACAGGCAAATTTATTGTTTATGTCGATGACAACAAAGATGGCGAGGTTAGTCTTGAACAAATAAAAGAAGAAAAGTATACATACAATTTCAAAGACGGATTTAGTGAAGCAAAGAAATATCAAATTAAAGTAGAATGTCTTGCAGGTGACAAACTCGGGGCAGAATATGATTCTACGATTTATAAGGATTGTGAATCAAAACTTTTTGTTACAAGAATTGATAAGCCGACGATTGAAGTTAAAGATCAAACGAAAGATAACTATGGCGAATATAATAAACAAGAATTATTTATTTATGACGAGAGTTCATTGTCAAAAAATGCCGTTGTTTTGTTAAATGGAAATCAACCACTAGAAAGAGGTTATTCACGGGCTTTATTTAACCAAACAACCCTTATAGCTGGTCCTGGATTTGATTTGTCCGGGGAAGGTACTTCTACCATTTATCGCGGATTTGATTTATTTGATCAAACAACGTTTGGTGCCTATTTTGAACTGCAAATAACATTGCAAGCAAAAGAGAATGAGGGGAATGAATATTATTTAAGTTCAATTCCTGCAACCTACAAGTTTAGAAGAATTGAGACACCGACTGAATTAAAATATACAGATGGAAATCTCACTTGGACGAGTGTAGATGATAAAACTGCAGATTTCTATTTGGCAATCGTTCTCAAAAACTCTGAATTGTCCGATTGTAGTCAAAGATTTTTCTTGCAAAGTCTTGAATGCCGTTTTGAGATGCAAAGGTTTATAGATGAAGAACTTTCAAAGGGCGGACCTTTTGCAACAGCCTATGCTCAATCAGAGACAAAGGAATTTAACGTTGAGCTTATTGCTTACAAAAATGGATATGTAGGGGACGAGTACATTCTATTTTCGTCCAAGGCGAGAACAAATCAAGGTGGAAACACTCTTGTTATCAAAACGCTTGCAACTCCAACATTAGAGTTTGATGTTGAAAGTGAACAAGTAAGTTGGGAATCTGTGGCAAATGGTTGCAAATATGACATTTACGTTGACGGAAAAATCAAACAACAAGATTACAATTTAAGCCTCAGCATAAGTAAAGATGAATTAGCAAGTGATTATCTCACCGAAAAGAAAATTACAATTATGGCTAAGCATAGCGAGCAACTTAATTCAAAATTGTCTGAACCTATATATATCAAAAAGTTAACACCTCCATCAGAGGTTAGCCTTGGGGTTACAAGTGATGGTGTTTCAGATGATGTGTACACAATAACTGTGCCGGTCACTGATCCACAAAACACATTGCATGTAAAACTGCAAGGTGTGGAAATGACTTTTTCAAAAGAAGTTACACACGCGTCTGCCATACTTAAAGAGCAGAGTGGTGCAAGCACAATAATATTTGAAGCAGACAATAATGACAAAAAGCCTTATTATTATTTGGATTCAGACCCTGTTACAATCACACTTAAAAATGTTGCAACCGAAGAATTTAAAGCATCCATCGAGGGCGGCGTCATAAGTTGGACATCTGAATTATGTGACTATTTGACGGCAAATTCATCGAAATATTCACAATGGCCTCTTAAATATAACCTTGAAATAAAAAATAACGGAAACACTTATCCATTCTCATTTGACAATGAAACATCAATCAAACTTGTAGATTTGGAGGAACAATTAAGTCAAAAGAATGCAAAACTCACCAATGATGATGTGGAAATTGATGTAAAAGAGTCAATTATAAATGGTTACACATGTGCAATAAATACCGAGTATGAGACAGTCATTTATTATGGAAGCAATGAAGCAGATCAAATAGCATCGCGAAAACTTAAAGACGTTCAGGGTGTAAAACACACATTTGTGGATAATACAGTCGAGACGGGGGCTATAAATCGAAAATTAAAAGGCTCATTAAAAATAACGTTTACCGATCTTTGGTCAGAACATAGTGAAGTTTACTTTGTTTTTAAATTTGGTGAAAATCTTACAATTCCGGGATATGAAGATGGGCTAAAATTACAATCTCTTGTAAAACCAAATATTGACAAGACAACCATTTATACATTCAGTAAGGACGAATCAAATAATTACGTGCTTGAACTAACATCAGAAGTGCAATTTGAAGAGGGAGATACAGTCATAAGTATTCAAGTTTTCCAAGAAAATTCGATAAGTTCAAACATAACTGAATTTACAATCAGCAGATACAAGAAAGGCAGCATGCAAGTTAATGAGGACAATGGACTTCTTACAATTGAGGACGACAATAATAATGCTGGATACATTATTGAATTTACAATTGGCACACAGCCACCTAAGGTGCAAGCGTTGGAGTCGGGCGTAAAAGAATTTGATTTAATGCAAGATGGATTCCTTTTGGAAAATGATGGCGAATATACTATACGAGTGATTGCATGTGATTTAGAGCCGGGCGAAAGCAATGTGCTGCCAAGTGCAGAGTTTAATATAAACGGAATCAAGTTGGCAGGTATAGAGACCATCACCATTGATGAATCTGATGATGAAATTGGTGTCATTTGCATTAAAATTTTTACTGATGAAAATAATGAGGATCGCATAAAATTCAGAGTTATAAAAGATGAAAACAGCAGTAATGTAAAAGAATTCACGCCGATTGAGGATAGTGAAACACAAGGGCTTTATAAAATCTCATTACTTGATATACTTTATCTATTTGATAGTACATTGACCTCGTATCATGATAATGACAACATTCGTCTTGATTTTACAATAGCGGTTGAGGGTTCGGTAAGAGCGGATTATAAACAACTTGAGTTTGGTTACAAAATTGACACAGCAGCAACTTCTAGACGAATAAGAACATTTGACAAAGACTATATTGTATTTGAAAAGTCGTCAGATGATATTACAAAAGGATTTGTTGTTGACGTAACTTACACAGTATACAATATGGTGCCAAATGAAGATGGTAATGGAACTCATTTTGAAGAGGAAGAGGCAACTACAAGAATCTTTGTCAAAAAAGAAGATGCAGCAGGATATTGGTCAACCCGTGCAACAGAAGAAGGGGACAAAGGTGCTTTCTCGAAAGAAAGAAGTGAAACTGACGGCAATTCATATAAAGAATGCTATGGATTATGCCTTGATGATTTACTTGCGATGGTCAACGGCGGAAACATTCATATAAAGGTTTCAAGAGTTGGATTGAAAGCCTCAAATTATTATCAGTTCAACCCGACAGACTTTGATTTCTATAAGTTGAACAGCACAACAAGTGAAGGAAATTATATTAACAACAATGAATTAAATATACAATGGGAAAACATTTATAACGCCGATGAGACAAAGCGTCCAGGACAATATCTGATATATTTCATAAAGGGTGAAGAAAAAATAGAAGTAAACAGATATTATTCAAGCATAAGCACAATAAATTTGAGTGGAAGTGAATTTACTTTCATAAGTCCGGGAACTGTATATACCATTCAAATTAAGGCAATAAGTGCCGACGAAAAAGTTCTATCTTCAGATTTAAGCCAAGGTATAAACTTTAAGAAATTTAACAAACCATATTCACTTCAAGTTGAAAATGGAAAAATCGTATTTAACAAAGATAAATTTAAAGATTCTCAGTTTATGCAAGATATAATTACGGGTTTTGGAGAAAGCGCTCCTGCCGGCGGATATAAATCAATTGTTATGGGACAAGAAAGACTTAGTTCTTATACCGCACCTTTTGAATTTGAAGTTGGCAGATTCTCTGAGATGCGACTAGTGTTAAAATTCACACAAATGTCATCTGATGGAGTACGACCAAATAAAACTTATCAAATGACTGTTCCTGCATACAAACTTATTCCTGATATGCAAATTGAGTATTATCATGCTGGAGGTCATGAAAACACATCATATTTAAAAGCATTAAATGATTATGAAATAGAAATAAGAGCGGACAATGATGCAACCAATCTTAGAGTTATGATAAACAAGCTTATTCAAGAATCCGCAATGGGTATAGCAGATGATGGCATACTATTTGATGATTATGGCAATTCTATTCCTGCGGGAGAATATCAACTTACGGCATATCAAGGAAGTGATTCATCCAATATACAATCAGATGTTTGTGACAGCTCAATTCCTGTTTACATTTCTCCGGCACCTATTTATGATTTGACGGAAGAGGAAGACAGAGAAAACGGCAAAAATTACTATTACGCAGAATTTACAGCACAAAACACAAAATTCTATAATGGCGAAACTTATGTTGATCAAATGGCAACTGTTTACAAAATGTCAATAAGAAAATTTGTCGGTGGCACTCCATCAAAAAATGATCGCGTAGAATTAAAAATTGAATATGATGAACATGAAAAAATTTGGCGTATACGCAAAGACGACACGGAAATCAACAATGTTATAACTACACTTGATGGGGGCAAAAAGTTTAAAGTAAACATGACCCAACTCCGAAAGGAATTAGACGACAAAGATTTGACGTTCAATGAGAAATTGCAAGTTGATGTTTATGCTTGTGCAAATGATAATGGTCCAGCAGCGTTAAGCAGCGAGGCTCGAATGGGATATGTCATAAACGGCAAAAGTGCAGTATTCAACTTGACATATCTTGACCTTGATGCGTCAAATATTGTGTTTGATTCAGGCACAATAAGTGTAAGCGGAGACATTGGTCGTGAATTTAAGTTGCTTGTAAAATATAAGCATGAACGCGGCGAACAATCTTCAAAACAACTTGAATTTGACAAAGAAGGCAAGGCATTAATAGACTTTGATACAACAGGCAATTATGAGTATATAAGCATTGCACTCAGTGGCTCATATGATAAAATGAATGGCTCTCTTGTAGTTGAAAGTTTCACTTATATGATTGCTGGAAAAGAGAGTGAATTAGGCGGACGCGAGGGTGTGTATAAATTGCAAGCACCAACCCTTTCAACCAGCAATGGCAATATAGTGATAGGATACAACCAAAGAGACGCTGAAGTCACCGGAACATTGAAGTTCTTTATGGGCAACAACAATACACTTGTAGCCGGTGGAGATGGCTATTATTATGAAAGCGACATTTACCCTAAGGATGTTGTACCTCAATATATGACAGGTTATTGCAGTTTGGAGGAGAGTGCAACTGAATATCATGCGTTCTTAGGCGGAAATGGTGGCACCTTCCAAATGGAGAAAAATGAAGATTTGTCAAATGGTGCAGAATACATTTTGAAATTATTCAATGCCGAGGGAGAGGAAATCAATCCTATTTTGAAATCTGCAGAAACTGTATTGCAGGCAAGAATGTTAAGTCAGGCAGACCCTTACGTCATTGAGAAAGGCAGCGTAAGCATTCCAACCAACGTCGATAATTTGCCAGAGGTATATGATGGTGAGTTTGCAGGCAAACAGAAAGTCGAACTTATTTATGAAATTGTCATCTCATATTATGAAAGCAACTCCGATGCGGGACTCAAACATGACACGTTTTTCTACAGCGAGATAGAGCCTGATGTGACAGTCTTTGATGGTCTTAACTTTGATACGAATTATGAATACTACACGTTGAAAGTAACAGTTGTTGCGGCAAAACGTGTGGAGAACGGTAGCAGTGTTGCAAATGCCAAGAAGAGCATACAAGGAAATTATTTCATAATTCATGAAAAAGTTTTCTATGAAGATGGGGCACAAGTTCTGCGAAGCAAGGTGAATGATGAGGAAAGATTTACCAAAACAAGAACTCCTTACCTTGAAAAAAGGTTAACAGGAGATGGCGTGGACAATGGTGAAATATCATTTATAATTGACAATACAATTTATTTTGCAAATTCAAGACCAAATCCAGAAAAGGATTACACTGATGAAGATACGGCGGAAAGACTCACAGTTTACGCCGATTATCAAACTCCATCGGGTGACCAAAGACGGGTTGAAGTTAGTGGTAAATACAGTTTTGCCCGCGATAATGTTGAGGGTGATAAGATAAAAGTCGTATATGTTCCTGACGAAGGACAACTCAATGATTGCTCTGGAGCAATAACTTTAAGTGTATACGCATATGGAAAGGGTACAATTATATCTCAACCATTAGTGATAGAAGATGTTTATAAACTGAAAAACATGACCAAAGACTTATACGAAGTCAAACTTGAAAATGATAAAACAATCATTGACTTTACAGAGTATTTTGATTCGGTAGACATCACCGGCGACAAGTCTTGCTATAAGATTGTGATTAATGTTACAACAAATGGCGAAGAGGTTTCTCCAACTGAAATTGACAACATGTCGATCAGCAAGAAATTCACCGTTGCAAGCAACTATACAAAATTGCAAATACAAGTTATAGATGCTCAGGAAGTGACTCAAGTTAATGCCAAGAAATTGCTTTTGAGTGACTTAACAACAATGGACGTTCAAGCCACATCAACTGAGGGATTAACCCTTACTTGGAACGAAGAGTTGCAAAGATTTGAATGGAACTGGGAAGAAGATGATGGTCTTGCAAAAGAATATTATATAAGCATGACAATTGGAAACAAACCAGAAAACGGCTTCATTATAGATTACAATATAGACAAAGATATAAATAACAAATTTTATATGCCAAAACAAATAGGTACAATTTATGCTCGAACCATATATATTAAGGTAAGGTATTTGAATGAACAAGAAGATAAATTGTACATTTACAGTGAGGGCGTTGCATATTCAAGCACAAAAGATGTCAAATACAACTTGTTCAGCAAGGGTGACGGCACGAGCAGTGAAACTGCATATGAAATTTACAGTGCTGACGACTTTAAGAATATGAGATTGCGAAATGAAAATGGAATTTACTTCGCACTAAAGGGCAATTTTGATATTCCAATTAGTTACTTATTTGAAGACGGAAAGCGTATTTTTGAATCATTCAAAGCGTCACTCAGTGGTGAAGGTCACGAAGTAAAAATCATAAGTGACACAATTATTGAAAAAGATGAAGAGAAAAATGGATTTGTATTAGACGGATACAGCCAATCCGACCTCAAATTCAACAATTACTCATCATTGTTCAAGACGATAGAAAGCGGGGCAACAATAAGCAATTTAAACATCAATTACGAGATTTCCGATGGAAAGGATTCAGCATATCAACTTAAAAACAATCAAATAATGTTTGCACCTCTTGCTTATGAAAACAATGGCAAGATAAGCAATGTTTCACTCATAAACTTAACGATAAAGCTAAAAGGTGATGGAGCCAACAGAGTATTTATTGGCGGCATTGTCGCAGTCAACAGGGCAAGCATAACAGAGTGCTACAATAAATATAGTTTGAACTTTACAGCACCTCAAGGGTTAACTTTAAACTTTGCATTTGCAGGAATTGCATTGTTCAATATTTCGGGAGTTGCCAAAATTGACACATGCTTCAATGAAAGCAACATTTCAGTTATGGCATCGGTAAATGACAGCTTTATAAACCTTGCGGGTATAGTGCTTGGTAATAGTGATAACGCAACAATTTCTTATTGCGGAAACGAGGGTGATATAACATTTGGAGCAGATAGCAATTGTCCAATACATTGCTATGGTGGCGGAATAGTTGTTACCAATGCAAATGGCAAATTAGATTATCTTTACAACAATGGACAAATTGGACGAAGTGAACAAAGTCCAGGAGAGGGCTCTAATGGTGACATGTTTGGTGGCATTGCTGCTTCAATAGATCAGGGCTACATTCATGCACTTGTCGATACTGTTTCAGGGCAAAAACTTGTTGGTGTTGTTAAAGGGCAAAAAAATCAGGTTAACAATGAAGGCGACAACTACGCTTCGCAGGATTCCAGAACCGAAGGTGTTGACAACATAAGAGACCTTGCACCAACAACTATTGCGGGTAAAAACGGCAAGAGTTTGGAAATTTACCATAATGGAGATAGTTATAAGGCAAGATTTATAACCCAATAAAAAAGAAAAGAATATCAGCTTTTGATATTCTTTTTTTTGCACTTGCTAAATATTTATATTTTATGAGAAAGATTTCATTTTTAATAATTTTATTGCTTACAATGTCTGTTTTATGCGGTTGCACAAAAACTAAAAGCATTGAAATTTCAAACGAATATATTTTGTTATCTTTGTCAAATAGTGGCAGCACAATCACCCAGAGTGTAAGATTTGGCATTGACAATCAAAAAATGAAACGGGTTTCATCTTCGCTAAAAGAGGAGTTGGAATTCAGAAAAAGTTTGCAGTCCAAGATTGATATTTTGCGTAATGAAATGCTCGTGTCTTTGGCATTAACCTACATAGAAAATCCGGTGAAAGAGTACAGAATCAATAAAGGTGTGCTTTTGACAAATGTGGAGTATGATGAGAAAAACAGTTGTGCGGGTTTTGATGTTATCTTCACATCAACAGCTTCATGGCAATATTATCACAAGTCCGAAAATCAAGCGCAAACGCAAGACGGACTTTTTCTCACCAAGCAAAAAAGCGAGGGTGTATTTCCCTTTTCAGCCCAAATGAAAGATGGGGAAACACTTGTCGGCGAGAGATATAGAAATTTGTTTTTGGATGCGGCAAAGGGGTTTTCGTTTGAAGATGAAATCAAAAGCGAATATAATCCACAGTTTATATACATTTATTCCACGCCATATCAGCAACTGAAATCCAATGCAAATTTGTCCTATCGGGGCAGTGACGGGCATTATCATCATATATGGGTGGAAAACTCATTAAAAGCAGACGACAAAATAAGCCTTAGCATTTTGCAAATTCACTATGGCTGGTGGATATTTTTTGCATTGTTTATTCCGCTTTTTGTGATGTCTGCATGTATCGTAATTATAAAGTTCCCAAAACGCAAAAATCAATAATGTTTTAACTCTTTTTGAAATTTCAAATAATTTTTCTTGCAAGAAAAATCAGAGCCGAGGTTTAATCCCAGCGTCTTAACAAAAGCAGTCATTTGAGAAATTTTTTCCTTGCTTTCTCCTTGCATTTTTTCATTTTCTTCAAGTTCAAGAAAAATTCCGAGGTCGTCCACAACTTGAATTACAAATGAGTGTTCGCCATCTTCAAACACGTAACTTTTATTTGTCAGATTGCACCATTCGCAAAAACCGGCAGCCAAAAAAATTGCTTTTGCACTCTCAATATCATTCACATAAGTTGAAATTTTTTCTTCTGCAATTACATTTTGATTTTCATCTATTTCTTTTTTCTTGAAAACCATTTTTTTAAAGCTGTTTTCGGGGCATTCCCGCAACAAAATTGAATTATTTAAAATGTCGATATAACTCATTTTTTCAAGTTGCGACAATGGGTATTTAGAAAAATAACAATCAAAAAGAGTGTACTTTTCAACGATATTATAACCCCTATCATTTAAAATTTGATTGATTTCCTTAAAATTATTAAAAACTTCAACTGTGATTTCACTTTTTGGCATTTTTCACCACTACAAGGATTTTAAAATTTTATCTTTATAATCTTTTTTATAATGTTCAATGCTTGAAAGCAAATTTTCTTTGCTTATAAATCCTTGCTTGTAAAGTTCAAGCTCAGGGCAACCATAAATTCCGTGCTTATCTTCAAAATCCTTGATTGTTTGTGAGCATTCAAGAAGTGAATCAAATGTCCCCGTATCCAACCACTTGCAACTCTCGGGAAGAGTGACTTGTCTGCATTTGCCCTCACTTATGTATGATTGATAAATATCAGTCATTTCGTATTCGCCACGTGGTGACAATTTCAAGTCTTGCAATTTGGCAGATGTTTCTTTTGATAAAACATAAAGACCGGTTGCAATCAAATTTGTCTTAGGTTTTTCTGGTTTTTCTTCCATTTCAACAACCTTGTCACCTTGCACATTAACAACTCCGAATTTTTCCGGATTGCTTACAGGAAGGGTAAACATAACAAGTCCTTCATTTTCCCGTATTGCCTTTTTTAGAAGCGTTTCCATGCCCTCCATAACAAAGATATTGTCGGCAAAAAGCAGCACAAAGTCTTCATTTTCAATAAAAGGCAGTGCACTTTTCACGGCATCGGCTGTTCCTAGCGGCGTGGTTTGAACGTAGACTTTAAAATCAAGTCCCAGATTTTTAAATCTTCCATCAAACATGGAGCGGTAAAGATTCAAATCACTTGGACTGCAAACAATAGCAATATCTTTAACACCACTTTTGATTAAAAGACTTATTCCATAATAAATCATAGGTTTGTCGTAAATTGGCACAAGTGCTTTTCCATACACATCGGTGATAGGTTTCAGTCTTGTTGCGCCACCGGCAGTTAAAATAACACCTTTCATAAAATCCTCCTTTAGTATTATACAACTTTTAAAAATAAAAAGCAACCAAACCCGATGCTTGCCGGGAGACTTAGTCTCCATCATTAGCGAATTTGATTATATTTAAAACATTCAATCTCATTATCTTTTAAATACCACATAAACGAAGTGAACAAAAAGTGCCTAAGGCACACGAAATGAACAAAAAGTGCCTAAGGCACACGAAGTGAACAAAAAGTGCATAATGCACCCAACCAGATGTTGGACGGGAGACTTAGTCTCCATATTTAGCGAATTGTGTGCTAATTAAAAAATCCATATTTCTTTGTCTTTTAAATCGAATGATGTGATATTTGAAACATTAAATTTCATTGTCTTTTAAATTCACCAATCTTACGATTTTCATGGAAATATAGACCCATCATGCCAAGCCTGAATTTTGAAAAAATCGGTGTATTATTTCATTTTTATAAAAAATTTTTTAAATTTGTGTAAAATTATTAGTAAAAAACTTGACATAATGGGGGGGGGGATTGGTATAATATTAATGTAGATATAGTATAAATACTATAAAATTTCATAAATTTGACTAAAATCTGACAAAATTCGACAAAATAAGTTGACGGGGAGAACTAAAAATATCTATAATTATTATATAAGGCATCTTTGGTAATTAAATAAAGGAGGGAGTATGAAAGAAAAACTTTTTAACAAAAAATCACTTTTTGCTTTGTTCTTTATTATTGTGTTACTATGTGCCGGGTTGTT
>CANQHL010000001.1 GCA_947623775.1 uncultured Clostridia bacterium | reverse complement strand
ATACCAAGTTTCTTTCCGATAATTGCTTTTTTCATTTAATGTCTTCCTCCATTTTATAGTTTAATCTTAATATCTACTCCAGCCGGCAAGTCTATCTTCATAAGAGCATCAACTGCTTTGGCATTTGGTGAGTAAATATCTATGAGTCTTTTGTGAGTTCTTGACTCGAATTGTTCACGACTGTCTTTGAATATGTGTGGTGAACGGATTACTGTAACCACTTCTTTGTCTGTTGGAAGTGGAATTGGCCCCGCCACTTTTGCACCGAACTTTTCGGCGGTATCAATGATTCTTTTGCAAGCTTCATCGATTAGTGTGTGTTCAAAGGCCTTTAATTTGATTCTGATAACTTGTGTTGCCATTAATTTTAAATACCTCCTGTTAACAACTATCTGACCTATCTCCGTAAATCGGAATGATTTATGAAATCATGGTACACTTGCCCATGTGTTTCATGCTGTGACGGATTAAAAAATGTGATTTTTCGGTCAGTCGCTCATGGTCAGAGCCACGAACTTGTCCGCATAAATTCTCCTACGGTTGCAGGTAACCAAGGTAACCTTATGCATCAACCCATAATTCACAGCTTACCTATTGTAACAAATATTTTTCTATAAGTCAACCTTTTTTCAAAATTTTTTTAAAATATTTTTAATAATATATTTATTAGGTTAATATTTATATCTAATATATTACATTATAATTATACATTTTTCACACTTAAAACAGCATTTATATAAAAAATGAAGATTTAAAATCTTGTTAAACAACTTCCCCTTTCAATTAAATTTTCAAATCCATCACTTTAAATCACCTTAAAACAAGTTTCCCTTATCCTTATTTCCTTATTGAATTTCCATTGTCCAACAAAGATTATAAATAAAATATTGAACAAATACTTTAAAGCAACAGGCAAAATTGAATTTTGTCACTGAGTGCCACAAAATTTCATATTGACAATAACGAATATTTATGATATAATAATCACAAGGATGGTGAATTATGAAAGGCGGACTGAAAAAACTTATTTATTGCACTATGGCATCAGGTATATTGCTTGGAGCAGCATTTACTTTTACAGGTTGCAACAAGGACTTGACCGATTTGCATTATCAATTCAATTATGCAGTTATTGAAGAAAATGGAAAAGATGTTTTACATAAAGTAAAATCATGGGCAGATTCTGAATCTGAATCATTTACAATTCAAACAGAATGCTGCGATAATTATATTTGGGCAAGTGCAAATAGAGGCAATTTATATAAAAATAAACCAGATAGCAGTGCATACGATGTTGAATGTGAACATGGAAATGAATAATTGAGTTTTCTTTTTTCAAGGTACAGCAAATTAAATAAAAAATCAGGAAATTATTCTCCTGATTGACCATTTGCGACACCTTTGGAGTTTTCAACAATAACACTTTTTTCATTACAAACATTTTTATTAAAAAAGAGGGCAAATTGCCCTCTTTTTTAAGCATTTTTCAATAAATTTATTGCCTTTTTCCTATCATTTGACTTATATATATAGTTACCACTAACTAAAATATCTGCACCACACTCAACAAGTCGCCCGGCATTTTCATTGTTTACACCACCATCAACTTCTATTTTAAATTTTAAATCGTTAAGTTCCCTTTCATCATTTAAGGCTTGAAGTCTTTCAAATGTCTCTGGCAACAATTTCTGTCCGCTTGCCCCCGGATGAACACTCATCAATAAAATCACATCAAAATCATGGAGATATAACTTTATATCTTTTAATTTTGTCTCAGGATTAATCGAAAGTCCAGCAAGGCCATTTGCCTCTTTGATTTTTTTCAATGCAACCATAATATCATCTTTGTTCTTAAACGCTTCATAATGAATTGTCAATATATTTGCACCCGCCCTCATATAATCATCAATTATTTTCAAAGGTTCATTGCACATAAGATGAACATCCAACATTGTCAAGGTGTTTTGATTTATATTATTGACAAGTGACGCATCGTAAGTTATGCATGGTACAAATTTCCCGTCCATAATGTCACAATGTATAAAATCAGCAATTCCTTGCAATTCCTTTGCATATTCAACAACATTTTGAAAACTTGTAACAGGGTCAGTTGACACCGATACATAGACATTTTTTTTCATATACACTCCTAATAAATCTTTCTAGATTTGATTTCACTAAGTATTTTTAAATAGCTTTCATATCTTTCTTTGGCTATTTCGCCTTTTTTCACGCCATCAATAACACCACATTGCCCATTCTCATGCAGGCAAGAGCGATATTTGCATTTCTCAATATATTTCATAAAATCTGGGAAATATGTGCCAAGTTCTCTTGCTTCAAGCGTTGTCACCATTGCAAGATTTAAAAGCGAAAATCCCGCCGTGTCAGCAATGTATCCTCCGCCAACTTTGAAAAGTTTGACAATTCTTGTGGTCTGTTTGCCTCTTTCAATTTTTCTGGACAAATCCCCGATTTCTATATTAATTTTATCCTTAAAAATTGCTTTTATAATTGAAGATTTCCCAACCGCACTTTGTCCCGCCAGAACGGAAATTCCTTCAATTTCATCTTCAAAATTTGATAAATTATCATTTTTTGCACTTATTTTTAAGATTTTATAGTGTTTTGCATATATTTTTTCAATATTATCTATAAATTCATGAGAACATATGTCAATTTTGTTAATCACAATTATCGGGATAATATCATTAATTTTGCAGTAAATCAACAACCTATCAAGCAGTGAAAATTCAATCAATGGTTTCTGGGAAATCACTATAAACATTCTATCCACATTTGCAAGCGGAGGTCTTATTAACAAATTTTTTCTTTCGCATACTTTTGTGATGCTTTTGTCAAATTCAACATTATCACCAACAAAAATGCCTGTGGATTTGGTTTTTCCACTCGCTTTTAACATAAACTCTTTTTCTTCGCTTTCAACCGTGAATAAGTCTGCGTTTTTTGAAATTACTATCCCCTGCAATTTAACCCCTATTTTTTAAAATTTTATTCCGAAGTTGACCGCAAGCACCCTCGATGTCCTCACCCATCGTTCGACGAACAGTTGCCGAAATTTTCTTTTCATTTAATTTTTCAGCAAATTTATATGCTTCCAACCTTGAAGAACCAATCAAATTTCTCTCTTTAACACTGTTTAGTGGAATAATGTTGACATGGCAATTAAATCCTTTTAACATGTTTGATAACCTTAATATATCTTGTTCGCTATCATTTACTCCCTTTATTAATGTGTATTCAAAATAAATCCTTCGTCCTGTTTTATCATAATATCTTTTACATGCCCCGATGATTTCTTTTATAGAAAACTTGTTTGCTATGGGCATAATTTCCTTTCTTCTTTCATCGGTGGTGGAATGCAAAGATATTGTTAATGTGATGTTGTAATTTTTCTTGGCAAGTTCATCTATTTTATCCACAAGTCCACATGTGGAAAGGGAAATATTTCTTTGGCTTACGTTTAACCCCCTTTGAGATGTGACCAAATCAATAAATTTACAAACATTTTCAAAATTATCAAGTGGCTCGCCGCTTCCCATTAAGACTATATTTGTAATCATTCTGTTCTTTTTGCTTCCGCCAAGTTCTCTGTTTATTAAAAGTGCTTGTCCTAAAATCTCTCCCGCACTTAAATTTCTAGCAAGTCCATTAAGCGTTGAAGCACAAAATTTACAGCCCATTCGGCAACCCACCTGTGTGGAAAGGCAAACTGTGTAGCCATATTTATATTTCATTAAGACACTTTCAACGATATTTCCATCAGGATAAGATATTATATACTTTTTTGTGCCGTCTTTACTTTCAAAGACCTCCTCAATTTTATATCTCGGATAATCTTCCTCAATTTGTTCCTTTAAAGCTTTTGGAATATTTGTTATCTCGTCAAGAGTTTTTCCCGCCGAAATTGCATCAAAAATTTGTTCTCCGCGAAATAGTGGTAGATTTTTAACCTTTGCATACAATTTCATTTCATCATAAGAATAATCTGCTAACATTTCACCCTCTTTGACAAAATCTCATTATGGCCATTTATAAAATCGCGTCCCGATATTTTTTTGCCATAAGGAGATAGACATTCTACCACTTCCACACTGCCATTTTTGCACCCGAAAACAAAATGCTTTTTGTCTTGCAACAACTCTCCCTCATCTAAATTATTATAATTTGCCGCCGTCAGTTTTAAGACTTTTATGTTTATCTCATCTACAGTCAAAAATGTTCCCTGCAATTGAGAAAATGCTCGAACTTTATTCACAAGCTCATCACTTGTAAGTGTCGGGCTAAGTTCTCCATCGACCTTTTCAAATTTTCTTGTAAATGTTGCTTCTTCTTCATTTTGTTGCACAGGAATGATGTTTTTATAGTTTTTTAGCACTTTTTCAAGCATTTTTCCACCTAAAATTGCTAATTTTTCTTCTAATTCCAAATAATACTCACCATTTGTCTCAAAAGTCTCCTGTGCAAGTATGTCGCCCGCATCAACTTTTTGAGCAACTTTCATAATGGTTACGCCTGTTGTTTTATCACCATTTAATATGCTGCTTTGAAGAGGTGATGCCCCTCTGTATTTTGGTAAAAGTGATGGGTGAACATTTATACATGGTTTCATATCTAAAAACGCCATCGGCAATATTTGTCCATACGATGCAACAACGGCATAATCATAATCTACTTGTTCAACCTCATCTAAATGCAACCTAAATTTATCAAAAGTTTTAACATCTATACCCCTTTCCGTTGCAAAAACGTTAACCTCCGTTGGTGTCAACTTATGTCCTCGCCCGCTTGGTTTATCTGGCTGAGTTATAACGCACGACACGTCAAAACCTGCATTTAACAAACTTTCAAGCACAATTTTTGAAAATCTTGAGCTACCTAAAAATAATATCTTCATTTTTCACCTATAAACTATGTTTTTTTAAATATTTTTCTTTATCTAAACTTTTATCTACAAAAACTATCCCATCAAGGTGGTCAACTTCATGGCAAATACACCTTGCAAGCCATTTTTCACCCGTCAATGTGAATGGATAACCATATCTATCAAAGGCATTGACGGTGATTTTCATCGGGCGTACAACTCTTCCACGGAAATTTTCCACAGAAAGGCAACCCTCTTCTTCCACATCTTCACCTTTTGTCTTTACAATTTCAGGATTTACAAGTTCGATAAACGCATTGTTTACATCAACAACAACCACGCGTCTTAACACCCCAACTTGAGGTGCGGCAAGTCCCATGCCATTAAATGCGTACATTGTTTCTTTCATATCGTCAAGCAATTCCCATAAAGATTTGTCAAAATCAACTACGGGTTTTGATTTTTTTCTTAAACTTTCCTCACCTAATTTAACAATTTTTCTTATAGCCATATATTTCTCCTTTTAAGACAAGTTTTGCGGATTAACTTCAAAAAATACAGATGTTTTTGCCGCCGAATTGACTATGTTGAAACACTCTTCCTCTATCTCGTCTGCTTTTTCAAGTTTTAATCGCATCATAATCTGATAACGATATTTATCCTGCACTCTTTTTATCGGGGACTTCATCGCATCAAGATAAATGATTTGATCACCATACTTATCTTTCAATTTTACAATCTCAGTATAGCACACTTTTAACAATTCTCGCACATGATTTTCATCAAAATCACTGAAAAGTATCCTCAAAAGACGTGTAAAAGGCGGAAATTCTGCCGTTTGCCTTATATTAATCTCTTTTCTGAAGAATCCTTTATAATCATAATTTGACGCAAATTTATATACGTAGTGTCTTGGGCTGTAAGTTTGAAGAACAACTTTTCCCGCATTTTCACTTCTTCCTGCCCTGCCTGCAACCTGCGTTATCAACTGAAAAGTCCGTTCGGTGCTTCGATAATCAGTTTGATATAATCCCTGGTCTCCATCTACAATTCCAACCAAGACTACATCTTCAAAATCATGCCCTTTCGCAATCATTTGAGTTCCAACCAAAATACAAGGTTTTGTTCTTCTAAATTCGTCCAATATCTTCTGATGTGCATTTTTCGTTGAAGTTGTGTCGTTATCCATTCGCAAAATCTTTACGTCCGGGAATATCTCATTCAATTTGTGAACTATTTGTTCGGTGCCAACTGCTCCATATTTAATATTTTCACTTTGGCAATTTGGACATCTTGTCAACACCTTAAATTGCTTGCCGCAATAGTGACATTTCAATCGGTTGTCCTCTTTATGATAAACTAGACTTACATCGCAATCACTACATTTTGCCACATAGCCACATTCTCGACACCTCATAAAAGATGAATATCCTCTTCTGTTCATGAAAATCATTGCTTGTTTTTTATCGTTTATAACATTTGCTAGGTCTGCAAGGAGTTGATTTGAAAATATTGAGGAATTTCCACGCCTTAATTCTTCCATCATATCCACAATTTGTACAGGTGGCATTTCCTTTCCATTTGCACGCACAGGCAATTCTATTAGTTGATAAATTCCTTCTTTTGCCTTTTGATAACTTTCTATTGATGGTGTTGCTGAACCTAAAAGCAAAGGACAAGAATTATATCTTGCTCTAAATTCCGCTACACTATGAGTGTTATATCTTGGATTTGACTCTGAAATATAACTTCCCTCATGTTCCTCATCAATTATGATAACACCAAGATTTTCAAGTGGAGCAAATATCGCAGAGCGTGCCCCGATTGCGATTCTTGCTTCACCTGTAAACAACCTTTTCCATTCATCAAAGCGTTCACCAGCGGATAAACCACTATGAAGCAATGCCACATTATCTCCGAAACGCCCTTTAAAATTTGACATAATCTGAGGGGTAAGAGAAATTTCAGGGACCAACATAATTGCATTTTTCCCTTTTTGCAAAGCGTCCTCAATAAGGTGCATATAAATCTCAGTCTTTCCGCTTCCCGTAACACCATGCAAAAGATAAGTTTTGTTTTCCTTTATACAATTAAGAGCATTGATTTGCCCATCATTTAATGTCACCCTCTTATCATTTTGAGTGATAACAAAAGGTTTTCTTTTCACTTCTCTTTTCTTTTTTTCAATGTATCCTTTTAAAACAAGTGTTTTTAATGTAGAATAACCATATTTTTCACCAAGATAAGATGATGATTTATCTCCATTTTTTAATTCTTCTATTATAGCAAGTTGATTTTTTGCCGATTTTGATATTGAATAATCAACATTTTCACATAGATGATAATAAGTTTCAATCAACTCACTCACCTTGCCCTCTCGCATTTCTGCAGGCAAAAAAAGTCTTAAAATTGACGCTAATTTCAAATGAAATTTTTTAGCCATAAATTTCATTATTTCAAGCATTTCTGGTTTAACAACTGCAAAATCTTCGATTTTTTCGCAAATTTTCTTCAATTTTTCACTGTTATAATCACAATTATCTTTAATTTTCACAACAAACCCTTGCAATTGCCTTTTCCCAAATGGCACTTTAACACGCATGCCAACCTGCAATTCCATATCATCTGGAACAATGTATTCAAACACTTTATCAAGTGCTTTTGCATCTTGGTCGATTATAATTTCTGCAAACATAAATTCTCCGCAAAGTATTATAACATATTTTTAATTTTTAAACAATTGATTTTCAATTATAAAAAAAGACATTTATAAAATGTCTTTTTCTGCCATAAGTTTTCGGTAAACAATTTTTTTACATCAATAAGTTTCCATTGTCGGTCTTTATTACTTTTAAAACGTTTTCCAACTCGCCATTTGATGCGTTGAAATAGAAGAAATATGTCTCATTTTTATAATCAGTTTCAACTTCGTAACATACCACTTCTCGGTTGTATTCAAGTGGACTTAACACAAGTCTGCTTTGTGCAATTTCAAAATTTGATGGCACTTTACCCCGTGCATCACTCTCACGCAAAATTCCTTTTGATAAATTTCTTGCAACGTGATTTGTAAAATATGTTGTAGCGTCATATCCCACAATCATTCCATTTGTTAAGTCAACTTTCACCTTTACGAGGTCTGGATATAAAACAATCCCATTTTGCATTGGTGCTATGTTTAAATAAACATCATTTTTTATTTGGTCGGACCACACAACCTGTGCATTTTCAATTCCATTTTCTTCGGCAAAATGAATTGCAATATCTTTGGCGGCATCCATATCTATTGCTGCATCGCCATCTTTGCCTGCACCGCTTATCGTCAAAATATTTCCACCAATTTTTGAAACCTGTATATACAGCATTTCACCATCAGAATTTTTTATTCTAAAATTATATGTTTCAAATCTACCTTTTGTCTCTCCCTCAAATTTTATTTCCGCAGTGTTCTTAAACTGCTTTTCAACTATCTCTTCCGCTTTGCTTTTTGATACGCTCTCGCCTTTCAACCCCTTAACTTCGCTATTTGTTACACTATCTGAAAAAGGTCCATCATATATCATTGTCGGATATTCTATTGCATTGCTTTTTGACAATGTTATCATCTGAGAAAAACCATTGTTTGTTACATCAATATCTATGTTATCAATTATAGAATATCCCTTTTCCATTTTTCTTTCAAATTCATTCAGTTGATTTTTTAATTGCAAAACGCTTTCATGTATATCCTGCAGTGTGGATATATCTTCTTCTGAAAGAGTGGATTTATCAATCAATTCATTAGCAAGCGTTGAAGTATAGCCTGATATTTGATTTACAAATTTAATCATATCTTGAATATCAGATTGCGACAATGGAAGTTGAGACACCGACACTTCTGCTTCCCCTGCGTTTTTAGATGCTTCAAGCAACATTTTTCTTTGATAAGTGCCATTTGAACTTAGTGTTTTTGAAAGTTTGTTTTCAAGGTTATTTACACTATCTAAAAGATTGTAGAAATTCTCATTATAAATATTTACAAGGTCGTTTTTATAGCGCATAGCATTGCTCTGTGCAATACCGAAACCAATCGTAAAACCCATGGTTGTAAGGCCTAAAATCCCCGTTGTTATAGCAAGTCCAATTACCGCACCCCTTTTCTTCTTTCTCTTTCTATCATCGGCAAGCACGCTTTCTTTTTCATTCTCTTTATTTTTCATTTTTATCTCCTTTTACATAGCAAATACATGCTTTCCTATTGTAACCACTGTTTTTCGTGACCAAATCCATGAACTGGTTGCTGTGGCAGGATTGTAATAATACAAGCAACCATATGTAGGATCCCAGCCATTGAGTGCATCTTGTGCAGCCTTATATGCCGTACTGTTTGGTGTGAGGTTTATTTGTCCATCATTAACCGCTGTAAAGGCATATGGTTGATATATTACCCCTGAAATCGTATTTGGAAAAGATGGGCTTTTAACTCTGTTTAATATTACGGCTGCAACTGCTACTTGCCCTGTATAAGGCTCTCCTCTGGATTCAGCATAGACACATTTTGCAAGAAGATATAAGTCGTTTGAAGATTGCGTTGATTTGCTAGAAGATATTGTCATTCCGAGTGCTGCTGCGGTTTTAGGTCCAACAATGCCATCTGCCGTAAGTCCGTTTTTTCTTTGAAAATATTTTACCGCCTCTTTAGTTTTTGGCCCATATATCCCGTCAATTGAACCTGTGTAATACCCCCAACGTTTCAATTTGGTCTGCACAGTTTTATTTTCCGCTGTGGTGAGCGTTTCAACACTTTGTATTTCATTTTGAGAGTCAATTGCATCCCCTTTCATTGCATAGCCAACTCCGGTCAAGGAAAAAGCAAAAACAAAGAAAAGCACGACGACAATTAAAAGTCTTTTTTTCATAAATTCCTCCTAGATTACACTTTTAATTATCTCCCAAATCTTAGAAATATATACAATATTGTCGGAATTTTGCGAATTTGTAAAACAAAATGCCGGAAAAACCAGGCACCACCAATTGTCACCCTCGCCATTTCCTAATCTTAAAATTAGTGCATCATAATAGCCGGCATCAAGCGTGATGTTATCATATGCACGTGCGGGAAAATACTCATTGTCTATGCTTGCCGCACATTTATAGGAAAATCCCTCATTTAATAAAACTTCATTTGCCACCTTTTCAATCAAATCAAAATTTTGCCTCATAACACTTTTTGCCTCATCAAAAGTTTCGATATTTGACAAAATAGGAATAAGTGCATCAACAACTGCATTTTTTACCTTATATTTCACACGTTGATCCTCACTTAAATTAGAATTTGCCCGAATATGTATTCTCAAATATTCAGGTTCGGGAGTGCCGATATTTTTAATTGGACAAAATATAAATATAAGTGCAAGCCCCACCGTACAGCAAACCGCCAAAACGTATTTCATAACTGCTCCTTTTTCTTGTGAAAATATTATTGCCATCATTTTTGTGAAAAAACAACAAAAAATAGGCATTTTTTGCCTATTTTGACGATTTTAAATTAAATTATTCTACACGCTGATAAAACAATACAAGTGGAGTGTCTTCAATTGTCGGAAAAACAACTTCAGGATTTTGAGCAACTATTTGTTCTTCTTTCACTTTTGCATTCTTTGCAACAGTCCACAAATCTTCTCCAGCAGGTGCAAATATCACTTCCATGGCATAGTCCTTCACGCCAAATTCCTCCGCCGCATTTGCATCACTTATTATTCCCTGCGTTACATCATGGCTGTAGTAAACGCACGCTTTAACTTTTGCATCATAATATATCTCTCTTCCCTTTTTCACAACTACATCTACATCATCTAAAATTGCATCAACATGAAGTTCACCGCCCTCCTCTTCTGTGAATTTATCAGATAGTACAAATGGAACATCAAGTTGTACGCTATGCAATGAGGAATCTTCATCATTCAAATAAACGGCACTTGTCTTTGCAATTCCCTCAATTACAATTTCATCATCTTTTATATAGCTGTTTGTTATAGTCAAACTATTTCCACCATTAAAGAGCAATTTATCAACACGAGGATGCTCTTCTTCCAATGTCAATGAACCTTCTATTTTTCCTTCAACGACATCTATTTGAGATATTTTGGACATATTAAATGATTCAGTTGTAACGTTTATTTCATTTTTGGTGCTGTATAAATCTTGAATCACCGGCATTTTGCTTTCCTCAAACGCAGTTGAAGATAATGTCACCGGAACTTTCACTACAATCTTGCCACCCTTTTCATCTTGCACAATTTCAGTGACCACACTTTCTTGCTTAACATAGGCATTTCCATCAACAAATGATTCTCTGGTGCATGGTGCAAGTTCAACCTCTTGTTTGAATGTATCGTTGATATATCCACTTTCAAATTTATCGTTTTCATTTAAATACAAAACTCTCGAAATAACATCACCGCTTATCGTCACAAAACCAACTCCACAGTCCACATTTCTAACTAAAACATGGCTTTCCGTCAAAAGCACTTTTTTAATATTTTCTCTTAAATTTATTTCACTTTCAACTGTTATCTCTTCGCTGGCACTTCCAAGATACTTTATTATACCTATGTCCTCTTGTTTGATACAGACATCATCATCGTGACAAGCAAGGCACGCAACTTCTCTGTTGGTAATTATATACCCGCTTTGTTCAAGCATAACTCCAACTTTAACCATTTCTCCGCCAATTGATTCCACATTATAATCAATCACCTTGACTTTGATAAAAGCATCTTGCCCATTCTCAATTTCATTTCCCTCAAATTTTGAAGAGAAAGGACACGTGGAGCATGTTGAATTTATTTCTCCATCTTCACCAAAAACAACAAGTTTTAAATCAACCGCCCCCGAATAGTTTATTGCTCCATTGAGCGTTTCACTTGTTAAAACATAGCCCTCAACTGACAACGATAGCACCTTTGCCACACTGCTTCCCGCAGAAAGATTGCACTCAACGGTTAATTCACCTCTGTTTAAATTAACCTTTCTTGCCACATTAAATTTTTCCTTTTCAAATGCCATACGACCTCCAAATACATTTACGAGATATATTACGAGGCGTAAGTTGATTTTATTACTAAAATGTTTAAAATTTTGAAAAGTTGGCAAAAATTTTTTAGGAGGAATCACCATGAGAAAAGCAGGGCTTAGTATTGAACAAGTCAAAACAAAAATTCTTTCTTTGAAAGGAAGAGAGGTTGAAATGAATGTCAATCGTGGACGAAAAAAATTCGACACTCTAAGTGGTATTATTAAAGATGTTTATCCAAGTGTTTTTACTGTTGCAATAGAAGAAAAAAATATTCAAACTTTTTCATATTATGATGTACTATGTGGAAATGTTATATTCTTGGAAGAATAAAAAAGCATATTGATTGGGATCGTCCAATTTCAATATGCTTTTTTCTTTAAAAGATTTTTAAATTGTTTATCTTAATTCAATTAGTCTTCCTCATATGGATTTTTTTGCTTACCCATAACAATTTGATTTCTTCTATCAATATCGTAATAAATTTTGTCTATATCAAGTTTCTTTGACATTGAAACAATTGGCGGAGCAGACTTCTTTTCCATACATTTTGTTTCATAGAATGGAGTCATAATATCTTTCATAATCGCCTTACGGAAAATCTTTGCAACGACGGTCCATCTCGGAAGTTGACGCAATTCCTGCTTATCAAGCAATGGCTTTCTGTTTCTTTGCGTTGCAATCGTAATTTGCTCACCACTTGATGCAACATCTCTGTTTGTTTGTCTTGATCTTGAAATATTTTCATTAAATACCGTTGTTTCACCGCAGGCCTCTGAGAATGCTTGAATTGTTGTTGGGTCCTCTGAACCTAGGAACACTTCCATCTGGAAGTTACCACGAATGTTCTGTGCTTCATCAGGTCCATATTTAATATCAAGTTGCTTATATGATTGCAAGATTATTTCAAAGAATATCTTTCTTGAACGCGATACGGTTACCATTGTACCAAAGTTTGGAACAGCGGGCATGTTACCAAATTCATCCAAGATGAAGTAAACAGGTCTCTTCAATGTTCCACCCTTACCGGTTTTTGGATTGACTGTTTTGTTTGCAACGTCAACGAGAACTTTATATAATTGACTTATACATAGTACACCAAGTGGGTGTCTCTCTGTTTTATGGTCTGGAATTCTGATAAAGAATGCTGTTGGCTGCTCTGGTATCTTTGTAAAGTCAATATCAGTACCGCTTGTTAAGAACAATATACCTTCATCACCAAGTGTTTTACCTATTGAAGATGAAAGTGTTGAAAGGAATGATCTTTGAGTTACACCACCGGCAAGGCAAACACCACTCATCAATTGGAATACGTTTCCTCTTACCTTATCTCTTCCGTCTGCGTAGGTTGTGACTGTTTTTAATGCACTTTCTCTATCACCGGCAGGGTCTCTTCTCATACATATTTTGTAAAGGTTAAAGAAGTTGAACTTATCAAGAGTCATTCCAAGTCTTGGGTCTCTTGTATCTTCCATCATGGCATACATAATACCTGTAATGAAGTCACGGCAACCATTTGTCCATGTTGGGTCCTTACTGTTTGGATCCTCAGGAATAAGTGAAAGTGAAATGTTTCTTATATCACTCTTTGCTTCGTCCTCAAGTTGTACTTGTCTTGATTCCAACTCTTGTTGTAACATCTCTTTTGTTGGAAACGCTTTACCCTCAAAACCATACCAAGTTTTGCCGTACTTTTGTCCCATTAAAACATCATCTTTGAATGTTGCATAGCCGGCTTCATCTGGAGTTTTATCATTAAATGTTTTAACCTCTTTTTCAAGGTTGCCTGCTCTTTCATATGTTTTATATGCAATCTCCATTGGGTTCCACATGGACGACGCATAAGGATCATTCAAGTTTAAAACTATAATTTTATAACCCTCTTCTTGCAAAACTGCCGCATTGTCGGCATAAAGTTCACCCTTAGGGTCGGTCATAACAATGCTTGGCTTTTCGCCTGAGTGTGCAAGAATTCTTATTGTAGGGTTTGCAAGTACCTGAGTTTTACCGGTACCAGTTGTACCTAAAACAAGTGCGTGCGTTTCAGGTTTCATATTAATTTCAAAGTGTCCGCCCGACTGTTTGTTTCTGAATACAAATCCCGTTTTGTTACATTTTGGCAAATTTCCCCATGTTGTGTAAATAAGTTCCTTATCGGTTTTCATTTCTTCAGGCGTAATAAATTTTGAATCGAAAGCAACATCCGATTCCTTTCCCTCTGTATCAACACCGATATTTGAGTTTGCATTGATTTTTCTTCGGCTAAATAATCCCATTCCAAGTCCTACTAACGCACCAATTATACCACAAACAAGTGAATAAGGGCTTTCTGTGCTGTATAAAGCGGACTTTAAATCCTTACCCATGAGATAGCCGATCAATACGCCGACTCCAAACCCGACTATTCCGAGTATGATGCAGAATATAAGTGCTAATTTAAATCTTCTTCCCCAACCAGATTTTTGCATAATTCTCTCCTTTTACATTAAGTATTATATCATTTTTTTTAATACTATGTCAAACAAGTTAAGTTTATTTTCTATATTTTTTATAAATAATATGCAAAATTTTATTTATTGGCAAAAAAACATACCGCTATTGCACCCGGACCTACGTGTGTGCCTATCGTGCTGCCTATCATATATCTAGGCACGGCATCTGTATTATTTTCCCATATTTCCTTGCTGTCCTCAAGATATTTTTGCAAAAGGGCGTCTGAAAGACCGGAATAAGCAACAGCATAAGGCATTGAAAAATCTATACCTCCACAGCCATCAACCATTTGCATTAAAAGGTTGTTTCCCTTTTTGGAACCTATTGCCTTTCCCACCAATTTCACCTCACCATCCTCAACGGAAACAACAGGCTTTATATTGAACACTTCCCCCGTCAGTGCGACAACTGCAGAAATTCTGCCGCCTTTTTTAAGATATTTTAAAGTGTCTAAAAGTGCAAGCAGTTTTATTTTCTTCTTGTTTTCTTCAAGTTTTGCGACAATTTCATCAATTGCCAATCCCTCATTTATTAGTCTAATGGCATATTGGCATAAAATTCTCTCGCCAACGCAGGCATTTAAACTATCAATAACTCTTACTTTGCCGTTAAACTTTTTTGCCGCATCGCATGCACAATTGTATGTGCCTGAAAGTTTTGAGGAAAGAACAATTGCAATCACATCATCTCCATTTTGAGTCAATTTTGAAAATGCTTCCTCATATCTAAACTCATTTATTTGGCTGGTTTTTGGCAACTCATCACTTTCAATCAAAAGTTCAAAAAATCTCTTGTGCGAAAGAGTCACCCCGTCTAAATATTCTTCCTCTCCAAACCTTACCTCCATAGGCAACAAGGTAATTCCAAATTTGTCGGCTTCTTCTTGATCAATATCAGAGGACGAATCAACCAATAATTTAATCATCTTCACCCCCATCATAATTTTTGCAAATATTCTTCAAGTTGACCTCAACCATAGATAAAATTTCATAAAATTTTTCTCGCTCTTCCTCTTTTACACCCTCGCTGCAAATAGAAAACATTTCGTTGATTTTATCGTTTATAAATTTGCCCACTTCCTTGCCACGGTTTGTTAATTTTATAGGATTTCTGTATTTTTGAGTTTTAGCCTCTTCCACATATAAATAGTCACCCTTTTCAAGTTCGCTGATTGTACGTGACATAGCACCTTTATCCTCTCCACACACACGGCATAAATTTAAAAGCGAAATCCCTTCTTCTTCATTGAATAAATGATAAATGCACTGCACCTGTTTGCCCTTTAATCCGAGTGGTGCCATTTCCTCATTTTTTATTTTTTGTATGCACTTGTTTATACTTGATATTAAAGAATAAAATTTGTTATATCTATCCATATTTTTTCTCCTAACAAGTCTATATTTTAGCACATGTTTGTTGTCGTGTCAACAATTATGGTCACAAAAAAACAATCGTTAAACGATTGTTTTAATAAAAACTACTCCACTGTAACAGACTTTGCAAGTGAACGCGGCTTGTCGGGATTGTTCCCAAGCAGAAGTGCTGTGTAATAGGATATTAATTGTAAATAATTTATTATAAATAAAGGATAATATCTTTCTTTTATTTTAGGAACTTTCACCTCCTCACAAACTTTTTTGTTAGCGTTGTCAAATGGCGAAAATAAAATTATCTTCCCCTCTCTTGCAACAACTTCATTGATGTTTCCAAATGTTTTATCCTTTATCTTCTCTTGAGTGACAAAAGCAAAAACAAAGGTGTTTTTATCAATAAGAGATATTGTGCCGTGTTTCAATTCGCCTGCCGGATATGCCTCACAATGAATATAGGAAATTTCCTTTAATTTTAAAGATGCCTCTTGTGCAATGTTGTAATCCAGTCCTCGACCTATCATATAGATACTTCTTGCCTTATGTATTTTTTGTGCCAACTTGCTGCAAATATGTTTATTGTCATTATATTTGATAAGTTTTGCTATGCGTCTTAAATTTTTTATCTCCTCATCATATGCCTTTAAATCACCATGTTTTAAATAATTAAAATATTTCGACAAAATATAGAACACCGCAAGTTGACAATTATACGCTTTGGTGCTTGCAACTCCTATTTCACTTCCCGCGTTGGTGTAGATACAATAATCTGCAGCAAATGTTATGGAACTATTTTTAACATTTGTTATTGCAAGTGTTTTCAACCCTTTTTGTTTGCATAGTTTTAATGCACCAATGGTGTCCGCCGTTTCTCCGCTTTGACTTACAAAAATTGCCAGCGTGTTTTTCCTTTCTGTAAATGGCTTATATCTAAATTCAGAAGCTATGGCACTTTCGCAAAATATCCCTTCTTCTTCAAAAAGCCGTTGCCCAACCAATCCTGCATGATAAGCCGTTCCACAGCCTATTATCAAAATGTTTTTAATCTTCTCAAATCTCTTTTTTGGCAAAATTTTTTCCAGCGTTTCAACATTTGCATACGCTTTTACCGTCCGTTTTATGGCAATTGGAATTTCTTCTATTTCTTTTTGCATGTAATGAGAATAATCACCAAGTTTTTCTCCTCCCGCTTTCTCAATTTCGCCAAGTTCATTTATGTCAATTTCCTTTAAGCAGTTGTCGTAAACACTGAGTTTTCCTTTCTCTAACACCGCAAATTGCCCATTCTCAATCATGAGAATTCTATCACCCTTTATGCTGTTTATATCCGAACATACAACGCTGTAATTTTTCCCATATCCGACAACAACCGGACTGTTTTGTCTTGCCACAAAAATTTTGTTTTTGCAATGTGAAGTAATTATGGCAAAAGCGTAACTGCCTTTTAACTTTTCACATACCATTTTTATAGTTGACAAAACATCTCCATTGTAATACTTTTCCAGCATCTGTGCAACAACTTCTGTATCCGTCTCGCTTACAAAAAAATCACTTGATAATTGTTCCTTTAATTCAAGATAATTTTCTATTATCCCATTATGTACAATTGCCCACTTTCCATCATGGCTTAAATGAGGATGGGAATTTTTTATATTAGGCTGCCCATGAGTCGCCCACCTTGTGTGTCCAATCGCAACATTTGACTTAACAACTCTATTTAAAACTATTTTTTCAAGGTTGGAAATTTCCCCCTTATTTTTTATTGTGGTTATACCATCTCCATTCCTTGTGTTTCCATCTTCTGCAAACGGCAAATCAGTTTGAATTGCAATCCCTGCAGAATCGTAGCCGCGATATTCAAGTCTTTTAATTCCTTTCATCACTTCGCAAACGCTTTTTTCACCTATGTATCCATATATTCCACACATATCTTTCCCCTTTGTAATGCTTTAAAGCATAATACAATTTATGCGGAAAAAAGCTTGTGTGCTAAATGTTTATTTGTTTTTTTCGTCCGGCTTACCCTTTTTGTAAAGGAATACGCCACCCGTAATTAAAACGCCAAGCATGATAAACGATGTTAACATTGCCCAGACCCAGCCACCTTTCTTCTGTGTGGGCTCGTTTTCTTTATTACTCCCTTGCGGTTCAAAAAATTTTACACCATTGTCTGCCGGCAACTGCTGTTCAACTTCAATGTTACCATCGTCGTCAATTTCGCTTGCATAAAGTATTGTGTCAAGAACATCAACAAGCATAGGAATGGAATTGAATACAAGCGGTTTTTCAATCAAATAAGTTCCCATCGCAAACAAAAGATCTGTTGGCTGCAAGGCTTGATTATAATGTCCCTTTCCAAGATAAATATCTGAAAAAAGAGATGGATACATCTCGTTGCCAAGTGCAAACACGCTCTGTGCAAATTGATAATTTTCATCAAAATTTGGATTGGACTTCCCGACCACAATTCTTATTTTTGAAAACTCTTCTTCGCCGTTGTTGACATAATAATAACTTCTGCTTACGCCATCTCTATGCACATCAAACATGGCATCTGGTCGTTCTTTTTCAAGCAATCTTCTTGCAGTCTGCTCCGAACGAGAATATGCCGAACTATTGTGAGGAATATGCAGTGTTTCATCAAGCACAACTTCTATATCTTTCTTTTCCAAACATGATTTAAGTTGCCTTGCGACATCATGAATTCCACCCGCACCATACACACTATCATAGCCGTCACTTGGAGTGTAACTTTCATCATTGTGGGTCATGTATAAACATATTTTCTTTTTAAGTTCACCACGCTGTGACATTTTCTTTTTATATAAATCTTTCTTTGCGACTATCTTTGGTTTTTCATGTTGCTTTACTAAAACGGCATATGCCTTGTGATTTTCAAGACGAACAATTTCATATTCACAAAAATCATTGGTGATAAAACTATCGCCAACCTCCACTGAACTCCGTTCGCATATAACATCACCTTTTTCATTGTACACGATATAACTTTCGTATGCGTCTCCATCTACGGCAAAAGAAATCGCATTTAAATTAATTATTGGAAAAATAAAAATAATTGCTAAAAATAAAAATAACTTTTTCATATATTTATTGTGTAAAAAATATAAAATTTTATACAATAATTTTTTTTGAAAAAGTATTTTTCTTTTCGCTATAATGCGGGAATAAAATAAATATGATTTTAAATTCTTTTCATTTTATTTTTATTATATGGATAACCCGCCTCTTCCATTAAATCAACTTCTTTATTTATATCAAATTCAACAAATTTTTCAACGACATCAACTTGCCCATTATTTATTTCTATCATCAAATAATAGCCAGGGAATTTAAGTCCCACACTATCAACACAATAAAAATATTTTTTGCCATCTGTGAAATTATCCCGTCCATGTTCATGGCCAAAGAAAATGTAGTCGGCATCTATATCTTTGAACATTGTTTGTCTGCTGCTTAGAGATTTTTCATTCGGGCCGTCGATCACATTCAAATCATTATTGGAAAATTCCCATGGATAATGAGTGAAATACAAAATCTTACCATCAACATTCAAATATAACTCCCTCTTCCACTCTTTTAATTTTGCCTTGTTTGCCTCTTTTATATTTTGTTGCATCCACGCAAACTGGATACGTTTGCCATCAGAAAAACCCTCTTCATCTTCGGCGGGAAGATGATCGCAAATGTAATAATCATTATTTCCCATAAGATTTATACAATTCTCTTCACATAAAAGTTCGATGCACTCGTTTGGTCTGCTGCACCCTATACAGGCATCACCTAAAAAGATTCTTTTATCGGCGTTTGCCCAATCCTCTGTTTTGATTAATGCTTTCAACCCCTCATAACTCCCATGTACATCACTGAAAACCAAAATTTTCATACCTACTCCTTACAAATTATTTTATCATCTTTTTGCCCTTTTGACAAGCAGAAAAACAGCATAATAAAATAAAAAATTGCCAGGCTTTTATGTCGGCAATTTTTATAACCATATTGGATTAATGTTTGTTTTCTTTATTTAATCTTAACGCCTTAAATATAAACTTCAATATGAGTTGTATTAACTCCAATATTGAAATTACATAATCGATAATATCCGCAATAACATATGAATTCAATAAACCTGAAAGATCTCGCAAATCCTTATCTTCCAGCAAGTTGGATTTGCTAAGCATCTCCATTGCCATAGCATTTGCTTTTTTCTCTACTTTGATGTTAAACAACAATGCGATAAATACAGTTAGATAATAAATAATCCCAATCACCAACGACAAAATTGTTATCGAACCATTACTGCCCAGTCCCTTAAAACTTGTACAGACATCAATTATCAACCCGATTCCGAGAAGTGTATAAAAGATTAGTGGACTAAATGCAGACAAAATGGAACAAATATATCTTGTTTTAAATCCCTTTGTGTGATTTTTATCTTGCAGTGCATACCCAACCTTTTGTGTTGCCATGCCGATTGCAGTTACTGTGTTTTTATCGATTATATTTCCTCTTAAATATATCGTCTTTTTTCTGATGCTGTAATGATTTCCAAAAAATAACATTCTGAAAAAACCTGGTTTTTCAACTTTAACATTTTCTAGTCCATTTGCATCAAGCACCTTTCGTGCAAGTTCTCTCGCAGTGAGATTTGATGAACTTTCTCTGCGATTTAACATATGATATTTGAACAATATAATTGTTCTGATTATGGTTGAAACCAGTGCCAGTGCACCAATCGCACACGATACAATTATTAAAATTAAGATTAACGTAGCCTCCATCGAAACTCCTCCTACAATAGAATTATGTTATAATTTTAACAAAAAGTCAATTAATTTTTATTATAATATTTGACAGTTATGGAAAAAATATTATATATTTTATTTATAGGAGGTTAAAGTGGACGAAGAAATTATTATGCCGGACCTTAGTGAACATAGGCAAGAGGCACCTAAAAAACCCATTGAGGATAGAAGAACAGGAAGCATGGTGACTTCAATTGTAATGTTTTGTGTGGGAATACTTTTCTTTGCAGTAACTCTTTTTTATGTGTTTTCAATTCTTACAAATCAAGACAAAACCGGTGCTGCAATAAGTTTTATTGTATTCATCTTTACTCTTGGATGGTTGACCTATATTCCTACCGTTATACTGTCAATAATAGGTGTTTGCATGGGTGCTTCAGGAGTTAAATCAACCAAAAAAGCAAACAAAGTCACAAGTATAATCTTTTTGATTTTAAACTCAATTCTTCTTGCTGGAATTGTAATTATCGGACTTGTATTAATTATGTTCCCGTCTATTTTAAATAGCCAAAATGCGTAAAAAGTTAAATAAAAAACTAAAATCCTATATTGAGACAAACATCTTGCCTGTTTATGATGATTTTGATAAAGGTCACGGCAAAAATCACATCTTAGCCGTGGCACAACGCAGCCTTTCCATTTGTAGTGGTTTTGATGATATTGATGAAAACATTGTCTATACAGCGGCTTGTTATCATGATATTGGAATGAAAATTGAAAGAAAAAATCATGCTTTACATTCAAAAGAATTGGTGTTGAAAGATGAAAATCTTAAAAACTTTTTTACACAACAAGAAATTGAAACCATTGCACAGGCATGTGCCGATCACTCCACTTCGGCAGGCATTAAACCAAAATCAATATATGGAATGATTTTATCCGATGCAGACAAAGATGATGATATTGACATCTCTCTTTCTCGTGCATGGGAATATTCTATAAATCACTTCCCCGAGAACACATTTGATGATAACGTTGAAAATATTTATCAACAAATTGTTATGCGATTTGGTGAAAATGGCACTGTGAAATATTACATTATCTCACCGCAAGACTCAGCATTTCTAAAAACAATGAAACTTTTTATAAAAGATAAAAATTATTTAAGAAATAAACTTAAAGAAATCTCTCACCTCCCCGACTGCTAACTCATAAACTATACGGGGAGGAAATTATGAATTTAGTACAAAAACTAAGTGACAACACAAAAGATTACATAGATACTTTTTACAAAATCCTTGATGAAATGGCAGAAAAAATGAAAGGCGTTGAACCATCATCAAGTATATCTGCAACATTTATTATGCAAATGATTCCGCATCATGAAGCAGCAATCAAGATGAGCGAAAATATACTAAATTACACAACTGACACAGCAATTGAAACGCTTGCAAAAAACATCATTTTGGAACAAACGAAAGATATTGACAAAATGAAACATATGCTTGATGAATGTTCAAAATGCGAAAATAGCGAAGTGGACGTAACACTTTATCAAAGAGAATTCACTTCAATTTTTGAAACTATGATAAAGAAAATGAATAGCGTTCCTGCAACAAATAATTTAAACGTTGCTTTCCTTTCGGAAATGATACCTCATCATGAGGGGGCTATAAATATGTCTAAAAATGTTCTGAAATTTGATATTTGCAGTGAACTTAAAACTCTTGCTGAAAATATAATAATAAATCAAGGAAATCAACTTCAACTGATGCAAAATCTATTGCGGGGTAGATAAATTATAAAAAAGCAATCGAAACGATTGCTTTTTTGATATAGACAAATTTTATTCCTCACCATTTTTCTTGTTTAAGTTTGATATTTCATTTATAAGATCTTCGATACGCTTGTTTACTGCTGATACTTCTTCAGAACTCTCATTTCCTGCTTTCATTGCGTCTGCTTGTTTTCTTAATGCTTCAACCGCTTCAATGAGTTCGGTCTTTTCTTTCTCTATATCAACATTGTTATCTATTGCTTGATTGATGTCTTGCGAAAGTTGGTTTTTCATATTTTCAAGTTTCTCTTCTTCGGCACCAATTAATTCGTTTATCTTATTTATATCATTTTCGGTCACTTGAGGATTTTTCCTAGGACGGCCTCTTTTCTTTGGCTCTGTACTTTCAACAACTTCTTCGACATCACTTTTCTCTACACGCTTACGAGGTTTTGCCCTCTTTTTTCTTTGAGCGGGTTTTGATGCTGTTGATGTCCCAGGTTTTCTTCCGCGTGAAGCAGGTCTTGGTTTCGCTTTTGGTGGTTCTTCCTTTTGTGGCACTTCTTCTTGTTTTTGAACTTCTTCCTCTTGCACTTCTTGTTGTGGCTCTTCTTGTGGTTTCTCCTCTTCCAATGCGTTCTCTTTTGTTTCTTCTTCAACTTCCTCTTGTGGAATTTCTTCAATCACGTCAGGCTGTTCTTCCGCATTGACAGGTTCATTTACTTCTTCAGTTTCTGCTGTTTTTTCCTCTGGAACGGGTTCTTCTTCATCAATGGAAGAAATTTCTGGAGCCTCATTTAATCCGTTATAACCATCTTCCTCTTCACCTGTTTGAGGATTGCCATCACTTGTAATGTTTTCTAGTTGCGCTTCATCGATATTATCATATACATGTGGCTCTTCATTTAATTCCTCTGTGTAATTGTCAACATCATCATAATGAACTTGTTCAAGGTCTCCTTGTATTTCCTCTTCAACATCTTCCGGAATCTCTTTTTCGCTTTCCTCTTCAACTGCTACAGGTCCAAATGAATCGAGCATGTTGTTTTTCAATTCTTCTGCATCAATTTCCTCTTGGGTGATGTTTTCATTTTCAATAACAAGTCTACCATTCATATCATAAACCCTGCCATCTACATCATGGAAGAAACCCTTTACATCATGATATGAGCCATCAGGATAAACAAAATTGCCATTTTCATCATAATTGCCTTCTTGTTTAGGTACACTATCCTTTTGTTCCAATTGCTGAGTCTTTTGTTCAATTTCATTTGTAAGCTGTTCAATCTTTGCTCTTAAAGTAACATTTTCATCAAGTAATCTTTTAATTTGTGTTTGTACACTTATAAGTTCTTGTTCGGTCTCGTTTTTATCATCTTCAAGTGATTTCTTTTCATTTGCAACTTTTCCCTCCGCAACGGCATAAGCGGATTTCATGACTTTTTTAAAGAATGATTGATATTCTGCAGTCATACCCTTTTCGGCTTGATCAAGTGCTTTAACCATGGAATCACTTAATTCTTTGATTTGCTCTTCAAGTTCTGCATTTGATTTTTCAAAGTTTTTCTCTTCTTTATCATAATCTTTTTGCAAGTCCTCTTGCTTTTTTATTTCCTTGTCTTGTCTGTCTCTTAAACGGCCGACTTCAAATCTATTTGTTGTGGTTGTTTGCTGTTCAATAAGGCTTTGGATATTCTCCTTGGAAGCCTGTAATTTTCTTTGCAAATCCATTTGTACAGATTCAAAGTTTCGTTTTAACGCATCTCTCTCAGCTTCCAATTTTGCAATTTGAGCAAGAGTGTTGCTTTTTGTTGTTATGTAAATTTCACTTTCTTTCATTGCTCTTTCAAGCAGAAGTGCACCATCAACTCCGACATCTCTGAAATTGAAATCCATTTGATTTTGTTCTGCTTTTTGGGCTTGTTCAAATTCTTCCTTTGCTTGTCTTGCTTTCTCTTCATAATATTCTCGAATTTGAGCATTTCCCTTTTCTATTTCTTTTGGCGTAAATAAAAGATCAAAGTCAATATAAGGTGGAAGTTCATCACATGCTTTTGTTACGAAACGAGCATAGATGTGATAAAGATGATATATATCATCAAGGTTTAACGCCCTTTTACCTTTAATAAATAATACGGCAATTGCACCTAAAATCAAAACTACACTTGGCAAAACAAAGGCGAGTGAAAATGTTTGCACTGATAGGTTTGTCCCGGTGAATGAAGCAATTCCCATTAAAAGAGAAATAACAGCCCAAATTCCCGTGAGCAATTCCAAGTTTTTCACATTGTTTTGCCAACTGCTTGTACGAAGAGGTTTTTCAATTATATTTTCTTCGGTCATATACGCGGTTGGACCACCATCACGATTTAGAATAAATTGTTGCCAATAATATGAAAAACGCTTTGGTCCTTTCTTTACAAGTTTGTTGAACGACTTAATGTTTGTCGAGTCCAACTTTTTGTTTTGGAAAAGCCAAGTGTTGCATTTGTCAAGAATACGTTTTAATCTCGCTTCATACGAGAAAACAGACTTAATTGCGAACAATAAAATAAATAACACTTCGACCGCAGCGGCAATAATTAAAAAGCCCTCAAAATGAATAGAGTCTTTTAATTGTTCGAAGAATTTACTTAGTGAATCGCTTATATTTAAAAGATTTGACCACATAAAAACTCCTTTTTCAACATTTAGTATATCATACTATAAAAAAAATTACTAACAAAATTAATATTTTTTTTAATTTTTTTAATAATTTTTCTATATTTTTAATTTATTGAAATCAAGTTTCCATCTTTTAATGATAAAAGATATTTTTCATCAACCTTTTTTGAGAATGCTTTTTCAAGTGCCATTGTGTATAGTTTAATCTGCTCACCATACCTTTCTTGAAGTTGAGCCGCATTTAATGATGAATATTTATAATCAATCAAAATTAATTTTTCGCCTGTTGCGAAGAGGTCAACAATGCCCTGAATTATAAGTTTATTTTCTATGGTTTTATTGTCACTAACACCTATTTCATAAGGCGTGCTTTCCATGATAAATTCTCTTTCTTTAATTAATTTGCACCCCTTTGTGACTTTCTTTATAAGTGTAATATTTTCATAGAGTAAATCAATGTTTAAAAGAGGAAAATATCCCTTTGTTAAATTTTTTTCAAGCCAAGCGCAGTCTATATCTTCCTTTTTGTTTATCTTGTCAAAATCCAAAATTTTTAATGCCTCATGATAGGCATTTCCTCTGTCAATTGCAGTCTGCCTTGATGGAACCTTTTCTTCTGTGAGCGGAATTACTGATTTTTCTTCATTTAACTTCATTGCACCTGTTACCGAATTTTTAAATCCAAATTTACATTCCTCTTTGCCTAGATAATCAAAATTCAAATACTCGTGTTTTTCCTTTGTGAAATTTTCTTTTTTATTTTCTTGTTTTTCTTGTTTTTCTTGAACCTCAACCTCGTCAATAATGTTAAATACAGTGTTTTCTGTTGAAATTTTTTCCTGACTGAACAGTTGCGATTTAAAATTTTCACCAAGAGCATACATAATAAGTTTTAGATAAGATTTTTGCTCACGAAGATTGTCAAAAGTAAATTTCTTTTCATCCTCTTCGCCTATTATTACAAGATGATTTTGCGCCCGCGTCATCGCCACATAAAAAATCATAAGTTCATCTTCAAATTCCCTTTTCTTGCCCATAAATCTTCCGGCGACAAATGCAGGCGTAGACAATCTTGTCATATTTTCAAAGTCACATATTTTGCAGCCAAGTCCAAACTCTTTACTTAAACAAAAACTTTTATTATATTTTTTGTTTAATGATTCTCCGCAATCACATAAAATAACAATAGGATATTCAAGCCCTTTTGTGGCATGTATTGTTGTAAGTGATATAGCATTGCCGCCACCCTCGCTGTTTTCCTTGCTTGCCTCAAGCACTTCAAGAGCATTAATCACTCCCGCGACATTTCCATCAAGAGTGCTGCTTCTTATCACTTTATATAAAGAATTTATATTTGAAAGTTTTTCACGCCAAGATGGAAAAGATTTTAAATAATCATAATAATCATAGTTGTCAAACAATCGACAAAGTGATTTTATTATGCCGTGTATTTGTATGTCAAACTTAAATTCCTCTATCATTTTTTTGAATTTATCAATCTTTTCACTTTGTGAAGTTGCTATCACTTCGTATAAACTTTTTTTGCCATCTTTACGTAGCAAGGCAAGTTCATCAACCGAAAAATCACCAAACGGCGAACACATCACCGCCGCCAAAGATATATCATCATTTAAATTTAAAGTCAACTTCAATAAAGCACAGATTAGTGCTATTTGACTATCTTCAATAAGAGGCTCATTAATGTCAGCAACCACCTGATGTCCACGCAAGCGGAGCATTGATGCGACTTCACGCATTAAATTTGACCTATTTCTAAATAGCAAGGATATATCAGACTCTTTTATTATTCGGAATTTTTTTAATTTTGCATCATATAATTTTGCACCAATAAATTCTTCCACCCTCTTCACAATTGTCAAGGTTTCTCTTTCATCAACTTTTTCACAATCAAGCACATCTTGTCTTACGCTATAAATGCCATCATACAGCTCACTCTTTTCTTTTTTCTTTCTTATAACATCAACTATAACTGCCGGAAACGCATCTTTTTCAAACTTTTTTAATCCCTCAAGCATTGATGTTTTTTCATAATCAATGCCCACGCTTTCATTTGTCATCAACTTTACAAACACGCTGTTTACAAATTGTAAAATTGCATTATCTGTTCGGAAATTGCCCGTCAAAAACAAAACTTGTCCATTCTCAGTTTTTGCGAAATTGGCAATATCTTCTTGCATGATTTCCTTGCTGGCATTTCGAAATCCGTAAATCCCCTGTTTGATGTCACCAATACAAGTAAAGTAGCCACCCTCTCCTATCGGTTTTAAAATTGATTCTTGCAATCTGTTTGTGTCTTGATATTCATCGATAAAAATATAATCATATCTCTCTTGCAAATTCTTTTTTATTTCTTCATCTTCAAGAAGTTCTCTTGCAAGCAACTCTATATCTGCAAAATCAAGGGCTGAACGTCTTTCTTTTAATGCGGAATACAATTCTGCATAATGTTTATAAAAACTTAGTAGCGCCTTAGGCAAAAGTGTTACCTTTTCTTTATAATCATCGGGAAGAAATAAAAATTCATCGCAAACATCAAAGCATTCCTGTACTTTTTTCTTTGCCGCACCTAAAATTTTCTTAACTTCTTCCTTATGTTTCCCGTTTAATGCCGGAAGAGGTTTGAACAATTCAATTTTGTTTATTAACGAGAAAAAATCATCCGTCGTGTCTGTTTGAGCAAATGATGCTAAAATGTTGTAAAGGTCTTCCTCTGTTGGCGTCAATCTTTCATTTAATAAAGACAAAATATATGGCACACTTTTAATTCGCTCGGTCAAATATGCTTGCAACATCTCTATTGCCTTTTGATCATATGCCTCTATGTTGTTTTCAAGTTTTGTTAGCAAATCTCGATCATCATTGCTTGAAAAATAATCTTGAAGAAAATAAATGCCCTCTTCTATCAAATCCTTATTCTTTTTGAATGAAAGATATATCTCGTCAAATTCACTCGGGTTGTTCAATGAAAAATATTGATAAGTCCTTAAAAATGCCAACTTCTTAAGTTTTTGTGAAGTCTTTTCGTCAAGTATAATGAAATTTTCATCTAAGTTAAGTTTGTTTATATTTCTTTTTATTATTTTTTCACAAAAGGAGTCTATTGTGGAAATATCACTGAGCGGCAAACTATCCAATTGATCAACCAAATGCTCGGTCGGGTTCTGCTTCAAAATTTCGCTGTTAAGTCTGGATTTTATTTCTTCCGAAGCAACTTTTGTGAATGTCAAAACAAGGAGTCTGTCAACGCTGACTTCTTTATTGCAAATAAGGTCAATCAACTTTTCAATCAACACAAAAGTTTTTCCACTTCCCGCCGAAGCCGAAATTACAAGTTTATTTGCCGTACTATTTAATATCGCCTCTTGCTCTTTTGTTAAATCCACTATTTCTCCTCGCTTTTAAAATTTATTTTTGTTTTATCATTTTTTCTAATTCCCTGTGCCGCTTCATATCCACATAAAGGTCGAAGTTTGCAATATGTGCAAGAGGAAGATGTTGGTTTTGGAGCAATATAGCCATCACATATCTCTTCAATTCCCTCTTTTACCACATTTAAAGCATAGTCACTGAGTGAACTAAATTCAAATTTTGTCACCCCTGCACCTTTATATCCCCCCTGCGCCGCCTTTGCAATTGAAAGGATTGTGCTTTTGCCTGTTTGTTCTATGTCTTTGTCAAGATAAGAAATAATCTTATCATCACTTGGTGCAATTCCTTTTAAAATCACCCGATCTTCATCATCATCGGCATAATCGAGGCGGGCGTTGAAATAATATCCACCTGCCGACATTTTTTTCAAAGTTTCACTTGCAATTTTTTGATATAAAAACAATTGCAATTTCTCTCCATAGAAAAGGCTTTTTAAAACATTGCCTTCATTCCCTGTTTTATAGTCAATAATTCTGAAATAATCATCTTTTTCATCTACCCGGTCTGCTCTGCCAATTAGTGTAAATGCGTTGTCCCTCACTTGAATTTTATAGTTATCAAATTTCATTTCAACATATTTCGGTCGGAATGAGGACTTTTCAAGTTCACGGTCAATATCATTTAAATTGGCAAGCATTTGCCTTTTTATATATCGAAAAAAAGATTCTTTCTCGTCAAGATGTTGCAATTTTTCATCAAGGCCAAGATTAGTTAAAATAAAATCAAAATTATCCTCAATAAATTTTTTATGGTCGATTTTGGATTTAAAATCTTCTTTCATCAACTTCTTGATGTAAATTTCACAATTTTTGTGACAAATGTTTCCAATATCCCTTTGGTCAAGTTCTTCAGTTGAGAACTCCTTCAATTTCAAACCATAATTCACAAAATGCCCGAATGGACAATTGAAATAATTTTCAAGTTCAGTAACTTTTATTTTATTGTCTGGGAAAAACAATTCCTTGGCATCAACGCTTAGTTTATCCCGCTCTTTAAATAAATAATTTTTCTTACTCTTTTCCTTTTCGCAACTTAGTAATGCAAGTTCAAGATTGTTGCTGTTTTTAACAAAAAACACATCACTTGCACGAATTGGCAAAACCGAAAAAATATCATTTAGTGAAGTTATATATGTTGGCAACCCATTCCTTTTCCCCTCTTCACTTAAACTTTGATATGTGATTATAATCCCCTCTTGAGCAAGTGTCAATAAATTGAAAAGTTTAAATCTTGCACGCCTGTTTATCATTTTTATTGTTGGTTCAATCTCATGAACGCATTTGCTTAAATCATCATCACTTAAAAGTCCATTATCATTTGATGTTAACGGCAAGGCTTGTCCGCCCATTATGTAAAGCACCTTACTTTCGCCAAAATAACTTTCTGCCGCCGAGCCAATCATCACTCCGTCTACAAATGTTGGAACGGTGGACACCTCAACGAAAGATAGCAATAGTTTTAATGCCTTTTGATATTCCCCCGAATCATCACAACCATATTTGTTTATAAGTTCGATACTCTCCCGCATAATTTCATAGGTCTGCACATTTATATTTCTTTCTTTTAAATAGGACTTATCTTGCAAAAGAGTCAACACCTCATTAAATCTTTCCTCAACTCTTTCCAAAAGGTTTAATAAAACTCCCCCCAATGCTTTGGCATCGTTATTTTTATCAAGTCCCGCCAACACATCTGCAAACGCAAATTCCTTTTCGAGATATAATTTATACTTTGCCTTATTATCAATTCTAAATCTTTGGCACTTATCAATCAACGCACTATTATCTCCGAGCAAAATATTTGAAAAAAGATTGCAAAGTTTTTCGCCACTGTATCCATATTCCAAAACTTCAAAAAAGTCGAAAATCAATTTACCAAGAAGAGTTTTATCCGCTGTAAGAGATGTGTCTATATAATATGGAATATCATATCTATCAAAAATATTTTCTATCTGAACTTGATATTTTTGCAAATCACTCACCGCAATGGAAAAGTCCTTAAATCTGTAACCTTTATGAATCAAATAAAAAATATGCTTGGCAACAGACTCTATTTCTTCTGTGACATTTTGTGCCGAATAAAGATTGTAAAACCCTTCATTGTCACATTTTACTTGATGATATGAAAATGTACCGCAAACCACTGCTTCCCTCTGAGGTGAAAAATTTGCCCTGTCTGTTTCAACCTCAACCATTGCACCAATTTCTTTGGAAAGTGCCGTCAATTTTTTTACAATATCATTTTCATATATATATTCATTCCCATGGTCGAGCGGAGTTGCCATGGATATGCTAACCTGCCCGATTGCCATCACGAGATTTTTGATAAAAGTATAGCCAACCTTGGTGAACGCGTCAAATCCGGCAAAATATACTTCTGTATCTTTCAACTCATGCCCAGTGAAATTGTCGTTTAGCAATTTCATTCTTGTGTTTGCATCAACTTTATCACCTAAAAGTCGTTCATATTCTTCCATAATTAATTTTAGATCATGATATTTTGCCTTTTCGTTATCTTCGGCTAACATATCCGACGTTATTCCACTGCTTTTGAGTTGTGAAATTATTTTGCTTATTTCTTGACAAAAGGCAATCTTAGTTTTTTTGAATGTCGTAAGATTATCTTTAACATTCATAATCGCTTTTCTTGTAAGCAACAAAACCTCACCACCGGACAAATTATCCTCTGGATTAATTTCAATATTAAATCTTTTCAAAAGTTCAACAGAAAAACTCGTTAGCGTTCTAACTCTAACATTAAACAATGATTTCTGGGGAAAAATTTGCAAGAGTAATTTTTCGCTAAGAAGAGAGAACCTATCTGGCACAATTACAACATGATCCTTGTTAATATCAGAATTGTCTATTTTCGACAACATACTTTTTACTGCTTCATATGATGTTATATTTTGATATAATTTTATTTTCATACTATATATAATAACATATTTAATAAAATAAGGCTATCTTTTTTTAAATGTTGACAAAATTTTATTTATATGCTATAATGTAGATAAAGCGAGGGTAAAATGAAAAAAATAAGTGATAACAAAAAAAACCAATTTAATCCAGATGATTTTAAAGAATCAATCAAATGCGAAAAAGTTTATATTTTAAGTCCTATAATGAACGACTATAGAAAAATCGGTTCACTTCCTGAAATCAAAGATGATTTTTACAACAAAAAGGATATATTTGATATAAATCCAAAAGACCCACCTATTCCTCCAGCCGCAGGCGGACAAACTCCATTACCAAAAAAATTAATATTCTCACCATCTTTGATTGTTGGCGAAAGGAGTTTGGAAAGACGTGGAATTGAACTTGAAGAACCACAAATTTAAAAAATTCTTCAAAAAATCCATTTATTTTATTATTTTTAAATAAAAAAACACCATATATGGCTGAATTAAACTCAAAAGTTTAACAACTTTATGAGATACCTTTCAGACATATTGGTGTTTTTTTTGTGTGCTGCAAACACTTATTCTTTATTCAACTCTTCGGCTTTTTTGCACCGCATTTGAAACATTTTGCTTTCCAACAACATGTTGTCGTTTTTCAATTTGTCCATTTCCGCTTTTAATTTCTCAACATCTCGTTCCCGCAAAGAAAGTTTTAAAAGCAGTTTTCGCAATTCATCATTTGCCTTGCTTAACTTTTCTTTATATAAACTCTCACTTTCTTCAAGGGCGTTTTTCTTCACAAGTCTCACAAGCCCCATAAACAAAGATTGAACCTCGCCATCTGTCAATGTTCGCTGTGCCTTTTTAAAAGTTATAACATTGTCTTTTGGAGGTTGCGGCTTGTTTTTTAAAATATAATTTCTGTATTTATTTTGATACCTCAACATTTGACTTACATCTCCACCTGATAAACTTAGGCATGCTTTTCTCACAGAAACTCCCTTTTTCACCATTTCATCCACTTCTTTCATCAGTTTTTCTTCCTCCTCCTGCGAAAAGTAAGATATTGCCGCCTTATTGTGAAGAGATAAATCTATTCCAAGTTTTTCCAATCTTTTTCCGTCATTTTTCAAATTATCCACTTCGTGATAATAATAATTTCTCACACTGTTTGGTTTTCGTCCATATTTTTGTGCATGAGAGATAAACGCATCTTTCAATGAACGATTGCTTCCCTTATAATCCTCGACCACGGAAAATAATTCTTTTACTTCGCTGTTTTTCCAAATTCCTTTCATAATTTTCACTCCTTGCGCAAATTATAGACCAAATAAAGGAATTTATACATAAACTTACATCAAATTGGTTTATTTTATGTATTTATAATCATTTTTTGACAAAATTTTGTAATTAATCTCTTTATTCTCTCATATTTTTATATTATGAAAACTATTATTTACACTTCATATCCATGCGTGGTTAAATATAGAGACATAAACGAACATATTTCAATAAATGAACATGTTATTCTAGATGATATACTAGACCCAATATATATCTACCCCGAAAAACGTGATAGATTTTCATTTGAAATCAACTTCTCTACACCCGCTCCATATTATAGAATAATCGAAAAAGACGGCAAACGTCTTGTATTTTTATTAGATGGCTTTTCTGCAGAAAACGTTGTAGTGCATGATTTTAAAAGCTACGGCATCACATCAAAAATTGAAATTGGACAAAAAGAAATCACATTTTATGGAGTAAATCATAAAAAAATCATCAACCTGTTTCACCCCGTTTCAAATATCACTGTTGGACATTTTTACCACATAAACTATGTAAAATTTGATAAAAATGATAAAAAAAACATCATTTGTTATAATATTAAGACAAATTCTGCAAAAATGTTTTCAGCGCGCGACATTGTAATTGATAAAAATGGGTTCTCTCTTTTTGAAGAAAATGAAGATTATAAAAATATTACCCGCAAATATTTTATTGACAAAGATGGACTTAAATTGCGAGAACAAGATTTTTCACGCAATGAAGAAATGTCTCCAAATGAACTTTTGCCTTATAAATTTATGAGTGCAGTCAAATGCGGTGATTTCTCGGGTGCAATGGATTATCTTTCATCCAATCTCAAAAGTTCTCTAAATGAAAAAACATTAAAAGGATTTTTTGGTGATGTAAGTTATTTTTATATGATTGACCCATGTTCCTGCTTCGCAATTTCCAATAATAAAAATATAATTTACAATTTTTCCATTGAAAATGATAAAATAAGTGAAATACAAGACAATCTAAACTAGCAGTTGACTTTTTATATCAACGGTGCTATACTTTTTGCAGGAGAAAGTTTATGACATTTTCTGATGCTTATGCTGCAGAGAAGTTGGCTGAATTTCTATCAACTCAACCCTGCCCCGAAATAACAATTCAAAACGCATACATTTATGAAAAATGGAAGCAGTATCTTGAAATCGCAAAAAGTTTAGCTAATGATGCACCACCTTATATATTAACAGGTGATTTTCATGATAATTCAGATGACCAAAATGAAAAATTACCAAATATATGTGTTTTAATTCAAGATTTACGGCATTGCCATTTGCCATCATCATATTTTAAAACCAAGATTACCAATCTTGAAAAATTTACCAACGAATATGAAATGAAAATGTCAATTGCAACGGCTTATAAGGAAATATTTTTTATTACTGATGAAGAAAAATATAAATACCCCATAGCAAAATATAATTTAACTAAGTTAAAAAACGCATTTGACAAATATGGTGAATCAAAAATACAAGATATGATTTCAAATTACGGCAATGTTTATGATATAATTTTGCATAATTTAAATTTAAGTTCATTTGTTAATAGAGTAGTTAGCGAAAATCCACACGAACCTTGCGTAGAAGAATATTTTCGACATTTTACAGACTTGACCGAAGCGGTTGTGGCTTTAAGTGGATTTAAATATCTCGCCCCTCTTTTAAAAAGAGTCGAAAATGAACAAAAGAATGTACACTCACCTAACCCACAAAGCGTAACAGAACATGATAACTACAACAATGGATTATTTCTTGACTTAGAGTAGGTTTTCCTACTCTTTATTTTATATAAAGGATTAAGATGATATGTAAGATGATGTGTATAATTATTGGCAAGATGCCCATAAATCTGCCTTTAATCATTATTTTCTTAAACCAAATTCATAACTTATTTTTAATGTAATGCCATGATTTTTATTCTTTGCGTCAGATAGATTTAAAGCAAAAATAGTTATTATGTACATGAGTTTTAGTACTTCTCTTTTTTAAATATAAATTTAAACTAAACTAAAGTTAATTAAACTTTTTTATACTAATATTAATTAAGTTAAAAATAATCTTACTATAAATCTTTAAACAACTTTGAAAATTATTAAATACCTAATTTTTGATATATATATTTAAAACACAAACAAAAAAGAGCAGAATAATCTGTTCTTTTTTTGTACACGTTACTTCAAAAAAATCAAAATTTTTCTGCAAATTTTTCTTGCAATACATCAAATTTTTCAATAATTTAATAATTTTGATGTTTTTTTTCAGCGTTTTTCATAATTTTTTGCATTTTTATCAAAATTATTTCCAATTTTCAGGACATATCCTTTTATTTTTAAACCATTCAGTATCTTTGAGTTTTAAATTGTTATTGCTGCAAGAAATTTCATATTTCCCATTTTTAACAGTGAAAACTATGTTGCCATTCATTGACTTTACAGTCCATTTACCATCATTATCATATACATCGACAACTGTTGTCACATACACTTTATCAGTATATTTTGCAAGTTTATCTACTGTAACCTGATATGGAAATTGGTTATCATTATTTGATGTATATTCCTTTGTGCCGGCACATGTGCATATACAAACAATCTCAGGAGTAATTGCTGCAAGAAGTTCTTCCGTTGATGAAGTTCCTGAGCCATGATGTCCAGCCTTGTATAAAACGCAATGTGGAAGTCCTCCGAAATTATCTTCATAATAATCTACAAGATGTATTTCACCTTCTTTTTCAAGGTCTCCGGTGAAAAGATAATGATTGTCACCTTGATTTATCATAACACATACCGAATAATTGTTTTCATCAGATGATTTGTTTTCATAGTAATAGTTATATAAAATTTCAAGTTCGACATTCTCTGATAATTTATATTTCCTTTCCGCACCATTCTCATTGTTAAAGCACTCTAATGCCGTATAATGTTTACTGCCATTTTCAACTTCTTTATCCACCGCACTTCTATATTTTTTTAGTATATCTGTGTCTTTATCTGTTCTCGGAAAATCAATTATCGTTCCAACATCATAATGTTCAAAAACACCCTCAACGCTTCCCGTGCTTGGAAATGCTGCAATATGATCTTGATGTGCATGTGTGGCAATCACATATTCAAGTTTATTGTCGCTCACATAATTATCAACATAATTTATAATTGTTGTCGCACTATTTTCTTTCGAACCGGCATCTATAAGTATATCATTTTTACCGCATTGAATGAAAATAGAGTCTCCCACATACTGATTCCCAAGTTCCATAAAATGAATGGATAGGTCACCCGACACATATACATCACTTTTAGGTTTTGCAATAACCATTGTATAAACACAAAAGCCCGCAAACGCACCACCCAAAAACAATAAAATTGCCATAAGTGTGTACAATATTATCCTAGATGCTTTCATTTTGCACCTCCGCTTCACCATCCGGCAACGCTTTTACAATTATTGTACGATAACGCTCCACACCTTTATATCTAATATTGTTTACAGTGTATTTTATGTAATATTGCCCCTCTTCATTTTGATTTAAATTGCTTTCGGTCTCTATCTTGCTTGAAATATCTTTTCCAAATGAGATTGCTTTTGCCCCCTCATCTTGATAGGTTTGCCCGACATAGATTTCAACGACATCATTTCCTATTATTACAAATTCATCATTTTTTATTACTGCCTTGCCGATAAAATAACCAACGACTGCCCCCATCAAAAGCATAATAACCATAGAAAATAAGAAAATTTGCCGTTTTTTATCATTTTTTTTGCTTTTTTTCGAATTTTTTGCCATTTAAACTCCTAATTTTGCCAAAGTCCGTGCAAATTACACAAACTGTAAACACACTCTACTTTATCATCTGGTGACATAATAAATGTTGTTTCTGGTTTATCAGATGGTGATAACTCCCGAACACAAAATCCTTTTTCCGTCTTTAATATTATATGGGAAATATAGTGTTCTTCGTTCATTGGATGTTCAACTGAGCCAACTTTTACTTTAACCTCATTATCTTTAATTTCAACAACAGGAATATGCTTTTCAGTTGCAGCCTCCTGTGTGTTTGGTGTAATTTCATTCATGACCTTGCCGCAACAAAAAACAGGCACATGTTTATCAACAAGTTTAATTACAACATTTCCACAAATTTCGCATTTATAAAATACTAATTTTTTCATTTTTAACCTCCGTTACATATTTTATCATAATTCATAAAAAAAGACAATAAAAAAGGAAAAGTATTTCTTTTCCTTAGGCTAAAAAATTTCTATACGCTAAGGAATAAATTCTTCTCCTTTCAATGTATAAATAAATTTTTAATTTAAGACTGGTTTTTTGTTTATTTTTTAAAATTATAATTCAGTTTCATCTTTAAATAATTCATCTGCATCATTTAACAATTCTTGGTTTCTGTTTTCATGAAACTCCAAAAAGCCCTTATATAAACTTTTGCGAATTTTGTCTGGCACATGAAATTCAAGTGTTTGTCTGCCAAAAATATCTTTCTCATCTTTTACAACCAATGTGTAATAGTCAAGAACATCACTAACAAAAGTATACCTTTCCTTGTCTCCAAGTTCTTTATAAAAATCAAGCAATTGTCTAATAACTTTTGCAAGCCTTACATCATCTTCTTTTGTCTCGTCTTTGGCGTTATCACCAATATATCTATCAAGAAGTGCTTTATATTCCCACTCTCCACGCACTCTTGCTGATGATAACAATTTGTCAACCTTTTCTTCCATTGCATTCTCCTTTTATAACTTTATTATAATATAAAATATTTATTTTGTCAATGTTTTATTTTATTACGAAAATATTTTCTATATTGACAATTATTTATTTTATTGATATAATTAATTATATTAATAGTTAGGAGGCTGAAATGGCAACCAAGCGAGTCTATTTCAAAACAGTTGCAACTTTTAAAGACATTAACAATAGAACAATTTTAACACGCGATATTCCAAGTTTTGGATTTGATGATTTGGGACAAATACCAGACAACGCCATAGGCATTATTTTGGAACATTATGAAGTTATTGAAAAAAAACGACTTTTTAAAAAAGAGCCAAAAATAACAGAAACGTGTGCGAACAGTAAATCATTTATGATTGGCACTTATCTTACAAAACAACAAATTATCGATATTTTTGGCGAAAATTCAGCTGAATATCAATTTATCCTCGAAGGTGAAGCAGAATTACAAGGTGGTAGAAACCCTGCACACACTGTTTACGTCTGCAAACTATTCAATGAAGGTTTACCTATTTCTCAAGACCCTGTCACCGGGCGTTATCAATATGATGGATGGTTTCTTCTTCGTGATGGTTCATTTGCATACGGCTGGGGTTATGCTGGCAATCTTCTTGATAAAAGCCTTATTGATAGCAACGGATTTATCAGCAAAACAGCATCTATCAATAATTCAACAGTCAATCCAGACAGTTTATATGATGAAGAAATTTGTACAGATGAAGAAAATTATGATGACGATGTTATAGAAATCGAATAAAAATGGAGAGAAAATGAACAAAAAATATTTTGTAAATTTTTATAAATATTCTCAAAACAAAATCCTTACGCCCGACAATGAGCAAGAAATACAAGCTAAGGATATTTTTAAAGTTAACATTCCAAAAAATGCAGATTTAATCACTCTTTATGAAAAAGATGAACTCATTGACGGCATTTATTCAAATCCAAAAAATGTTGATGCTTATTGCATAGGAACATCGTTTACATCTCGGGAAATTTATGAAAAGTTTGGAGAAGCGTCAACTCAGTACAAATACATACAAAAACATCATTTAAAAAATGCCATTATAATGAAATCGGGAAATATTTTCCCACTGTCACACATCTTGAACGTTCATCTTATCGATAAAGACATGATAAATGAAAACGGCAAACTTTCTGATTTCAGTGACAACGGATATCTTGATTTAGAATAAGGAGACATTATGAGAACAACTGAAAAATTTTTTGTGGAATTTGCAAGTGTGGGCCCAGACAATTCAATAAATCCTATTGCAAAATATGATATTGATGATTGCAAACTGTCCAATATCACAATGCCCGTTCCGAAAGATGCAAACATAATTCTTTTTAAAAGGCAAGTGGCAATGATAGCCGATGATGGGGAGACAAAATCATCACGTCCTTACAATCACCTTGTTTACTGCATAGGTAAATACTATTCAAGGGAACAAATTAGAGAATTGTTTCCGTCCGGCTATTCAAAGTTTTTGTCATCACAAAAATATATCAACGACAACCCACCTTTAACAAGCATTTCAATTCAATCACCTTATATTAAAAAAGAAAATGAGAAGTATTACCTTGACGGACTTGTTCTTCTTAGAAGCGAATCCCAAACTATATGGGCAACAGACTTTTTATGCAAATACGGATTTGTTGACGAAAATTGCTTTGATGAAAAGGGATATTATAAGCATTCTAGCAATTATAAAAATTTGACTCAAAATGCTGGTTCCGAGTCTGAGGAAATTAAAAGCACCTATCAAGATAACGGATATTTAGACCTAGAATAAATTTTTTATTACTTAAGCGGAGGTAAAAATGCAACCATTGAAACCAAAAATAATTTCAGATGATGTGGAAATTCAATTCTTCAAGGGCGAATTCAATTTGATTGCAACAAAACATTTTAATACCGATGATATTTTCAAAATACCACTGCCCGAAGATACAAATATGGTTATTTTAACCAAGAAAAACGGAAATTCAAAATCCTATTTCATCGGCGAAAAGATTTCGCGTGAAAAAGCAGAACTTATTTATGGAGAAAATTCACAGGAATTAAAAAAGTTTAAAAGAACAGGTGCAAAAACCCTTTTTCACCTATATAAAGGACCATTGGTTGAATTTTCTGATAGAACAAATCTTCTTCCATCCTCAATCTTGTTCACCAAAAGCGGAAACAATAAAAATCAAATAAGGCATTTTGCTCTTACGGCAAGTTATCCTAACATTGAAAGAAATATTCCACGCTTTGTTTATTCATATACAGAAGGATATATAAAGCACTATGAACTTCAAAGTCACAATTTAGAGGAAGTACAAATAACCAGCTCAAAAGAAAATTACATTGAACTTTTCGATTTGTCGCCAGACAATGAACAAATCAATATCGAGACTTTTGCCATTGGAACGCCTCTTTCATTATCACAGGTAATGTTGGCAGATAAGTCACTATATGATTTTATGAAAAGCCACAACCTTTCAAATGCTTTTAAAGACAAAACAGGGACAATTCACCCAATTATTGACAAAAATACAAAGATTTTAAGTCCCGCACTTTTCAATGCAGAGGGATTTTACGACCCAGAAAGTAAGGCTTATGATGATTTAGAATAATTTAATAGGAACAAAACATAATGATAATTTACAAATATAAAATTTTATATTTTGATAATAAGAAAAAAGAAAAAATCAAAGAACAATTCAGTGATAATAACAACATATTTAATGTCACCGGTTTACCCGAGAAAACCGTGGCGGTATTTTGTATGAGATATGATAAAATAAGCAACAAATATGTTGAAAACAAAACTTTTTTTATTGGTGAAAAAATAAAATTTCAAGATGTTGATAAAAATCTTATAAATTTACAATATTCAAAAAATACAAACTCAAATTATGTGACATTTCTTAAATATTTAAGAGAAAACTTTGAATCAGTTTCAAAAACTAATTTTATTTTCAAAAACACAGATAAAATTTTCAGTTTTCCGCGAAAAAATGCGACTTTATTGCCCTCAAACTGCATTTTTGATGGCAAACTTAACAGAAGCATACTTTACAAGCCAAACTTTGAAGATAAACCATATTTGGATTTGGAATAAAAAGGCACTCCACTTTTTAACTCGGAGTGCTTTTATTTGTGTTTTGACTTTTTTATTTTTCCTCTGATGGCTTTATCTTGCCGTTTGCAACTTCCTCACAAGCAATACTTATCGCCTTTTTGTCTTGGTCGGCAAGTTCAAGTCTCCTTACACTTTCAATTTCTTTTGCTCTTTTTGCGATTACATTGCAAAGCACATATCTATTCCCGCCTACCTTGTTAAGTAAACTATCAATTGATGGTTCAATCATCATAATACTTCACCTCTCTATATTTTCTTGACTATTATATCATTCTTTTTTAAAAATGTAAAGTAAAATTTTAAAAGAGGTTGTAAAAATATTGTTTAAAATGCTCTTTTCCTTAAATATAATACATTATACACCAATTCCATATTGACAAGATGCTTTAAATCAGCTATAATTTAAGCGGAGTTAAATATGGGAAAATATAAATATTGTATCAGGTCGGTAACAAATCCGCAGGCTTTTGATAAAGGCCTTACAGACATTGAAACTGATGAAGATGATATTAAAAAATTAAATTTACCAAGTGATGTCGACTACGTCTACAAACTAGGACAAAATCCAAAAAGCGACGGATGTTTTTTTTATTGGCTACCCTGCTTCTATTGCAGATGTGGAAAATGAAGTTAAGAGAATTAAAGCGCTGCCTGATTCTCTCAAATACATAAAATACCTAAAACATCTTAATGAAATTGTAGTTGATTGTAAAAAAGATTATAAAAATGAATTGATGATTTATAAAACTCAAAACGGCATTTTTGATTACGGAAGTAAAAAAGCGGGAAAGCTTGTTAGCCCTGCTCACATTAATGAAATTAATGCAACACAAGAGAAGTCTGATGATAACCCTGAATTTGTTGACCCTCGATTTTATGATAGACCTTATATTGACTTGGAATAATTTAGCATAAAATTTTGACACAAAGTGATTTTGAATTGGCTATTTTTTAGTTTATAAACAATGTTAATATGGATTTGATAATGTTTTAGTATATACACCATATTAATTTGGATTGGATTCTTTTTAGTTTTAAAACAGTGTTGTTTAGATTGATTAATTATTTTAAATTTATACGCATTAAAAAAATATGGACTTGAATGTCCATATTTTTTCTTTAATTTCTTGGATTTTTAATATTTGCCTGAGCAGCAGCAAGTCTTGCAATTGGAACTCTAAATGGTGAGCAAGATACATATGTGAGTCCTGCGTTATGGCAAAATTCAACGCTTGATGGATCTCCACCATGTTCTCCACATATTCCAAGTTTGATGTCTGGGCGAACACTCTTTCCAAGGTCGCATGCCATCTTAACAAGTTTGCCTACACCATTTTGGTCTAATCTTGCAAATGGATCACTTTCAAAAATCTTCTTAGCATAGTAAACATCAAGGAATTTACCTGCATCATCACGGCTGAAGCCATAAGTCATTTGAGTCAAGTCGTTTGTTCCAAATGAGAAGAATTCAGCATATTTTGCAACTTCATCTGCAGTAACTGCTGCACGAGGGATCTCAATCATTGTTCCAATCTTGTATTTAAGATCTACACCATTTTCTTTGATAACCTCATCGGCTTTGTTTGCAACAATATCACGAACATATTTGAATTCTTTGCTATCGCAAGTGAGTGGAATCATAATTTCAGGAACAATCTTGAAGCCCATTTCCTTATTTACTGCAATTGCGGCTTCGATAACAGCCTGTGTTTGCATTTCTGCAATTTCTGGATATGTTACAGCAAGACGAAGTCCACGATGTCCCATCATTGGGTTGAATTCATGAAGATCGGCAACTGTTTGTTTTAATTTATCAAATGTAAGCCCCATTTCTTTTGCAAGTGCTTTTATGTCCTCATCTTCATGTGGTAAAAATTCATGAAGTGGTGGATCAAGGAAACGAATTGTAACAGGAAGTCCTTGCATTGCCTTATAAATTCCAATAAAGTCTTTTCTTTGCATTGGAAGAAGTTTTGCAAGCGCCTTCTTTCTTTCTTCAACAGTTGAAGATACAATCATTTCTCTAACGGCAGGAATTCTGTCTGCTTCAAAGAACATGTGTTCTGTTCTGCAAAGTCCTACACCCTGAGCACCAAAGTTGAATGCGTTTTTAGCATCTTTTGGATTGTCGGCGTTTGTTCTAACCTGCATAGCACGATATTTATCAGCCCATTCCATAATTGTAGCAAATTCACCGGAAATTTTAGCAGGTTCTGTTTTGATAAGGCCATCATAAACTTTTCCTGTTGAACCATCAAATGAAAGTTCATCACCCTCTCTGTAAACTTTGCCTTCAATTGTAAATGATTTTTCATCTTCTGCAAATTTAATTGCTGAGCATCCTGCAACACAAGCAGTTCCCATTCCACGTGCGACAACGGCAGCGTGAGACGTCATACCTCCTCTTGCAGTCAATATGCCCTGGCTTGATGCCATACCCTCAATATCCTCAGGAGATGTTTCAAGTCTTACAAGCACAACTTTTTCCCCTTGAGATGCAAGTTCCTTTGCTCTTTCTGCAGTAAATACAATTTTTCCGCATGCAGCCCCCGGAGATGCAGGAAGTGCCTCAGCAATTGGGCATGCGTCTTTCAACGCTTTATCCTCAAATTGTGGGTGCAAAAGTGCATCAAGTTGTTTAGGGTCAAGCATCATAAGTGCTTCTTTTTCTGTTATCACAGCGATTTTTAATGCAGCCTTTGCTGTACGTTTGCCATTTCTTGTTTGAAGCATATAAAGTCTGCCATTTTCAATGGTAAATTCCATGTCTTGCATATCTTTATTGTGTTTTTCAAGTTTCTTTGCAATGTCTGCAAATTGTCTGTATACTAGTGGATTTTGCTTTTCAAGAGCGGAAATTGGAAGTGGTGTTCTTATTCCAGCAACAACGTCTTCACCTTGTGCGTTCATAAGATATTCACCATATAAAACATTTTCGCCGGTTGCAGGGTTTCTTGAGAATGCAACACCTGTTCCTGAAGTGTCTCCCATGTTTCCAAACACCATTGATTGAACGTTTACAGCTGTACCCCATTCATATGGAATATCGTGCATTCTTCTGTAAACATTTGCTCTTTCGTTATCCCAAGAACGGAAAACGGCTTTTACTGCTTCCAACAGTTGAACTCTTGGATCTTGTGGGAAAGGTTCACCCTGAGACTTCTCGTACAATGCTTTAAACATTGTTACAATTTCTTTAAGGTCGTCTGCAGTAAGATCTTTGTCATATTGAACGCCTTTTTCTTGTTTTACCTTATCAAGAATTCTTTCATATTTTGATTTTTCTTGTTGCATAACAACATCAGAAAACATTTGAATAAATCTTCTGTATGAATCGTATGCAAATCTTGGATTTTTTGTGAGTGTGGCAAGTCCCTCAACCACTTCATCATTAAGTCCAAGGTTTAAGATTGTGTCCATCATTCCGGGCATGGAAACTCTTGCACCAGAACGTACGGAAACAAGGAGCGGATTTTTCTTATCTCCGAGCTTTTTGCCTGTCATTTTTTCAAGTTCGCCAAGTTTGTACTCAATTTGAGACATCATAAGATCATTGATCTTTCTGCCGTCTTTGTAATATTGAGTGCAAGCCTCAGTAGTGATAGTGAAACCCTGTGGAACAGGCATTCCAAGGTTTGTCATTTCGGCAAGATTTGCACCTTTGCCGCCAAAGAGAGCTTTATTTTTGCCATCAGCCTCTCTGAAAAGATAAACAAATTGTTTCATAAATTCTCCTTTTACAACTAACTATAAAATTATATAACATTTAAAAAAAATATCCAAATAAAATTGGATATTATTTTTATTTTTTTACATTTCGGCATAAATTTAAACATATAATATATATTTAATATTCTCATTATCATTAAAAATAATGTCGAATAGGTTGAATTATTCAAGATCGATGTATATCGCCATCTCCATCTTTGGTGCTTTTGTTTGTGGCAATGCCACTTTTTTGTCTTTCTTGCACAACTTTTCCGCTTTTCTCTTCTAAGTAATAGGCAATATAATATTTGATTTTTGATATTTCATATCTTTTTCCTACTCTAAATCCAAATAATCACTTTCATCAAATTTGACGTTTTTCATAACCCTCCCGTCTTTGATTTGTTCTTCGGACATCACTTCACATGCGGCATGCGAAATATTATAGGCGCATATTTTGTCTTTATTTTTGAAGATACAAAATACCCCCTCAATTTCCGAGTAGCTGTCTAGTAGATGAGCGATATACCCATTTGCCTTTTCATCACGATTATTTGCAAGTTCCTCTTCAAGGTCTTGGTCGGTAAGCTCGCGACCAAACGCGTAATTTTTTACCTCGTCAAACTTTTTTGTTTCTTTAACCAATTTTTCACAACATACAAAAACTGTGTTTTGAGGAAGATTGGAAAGTTGATAAATGTCGTCACTATCCCAATATATCAATTTTTCATCACTTTTATTATTTGAAGTTTGATTGTAGTAAATTGTGAATAAGTATACATCTTTTATTTCCATTTTTTCCTCCATTATAGCATTACATAAATGTTTGCCATTTAAAAATTTATCACATTAGTTAGCCATTAACTTTTTCGCTTCTTAGACGAAAATCAATAAGATTCTCTCCAAGAACTCTTTAAACGGTTTTAAAGATTGATAATCTTTTGCCTTAAACACCCTTGAATGCAAATGATTGTTAACTTTTATATTTTTATTTTACTATCAATCAACTTTTATGTCAAGTCTATATTTTTTATATAATTTAAGTCTTCAATGGAATCGCAGACTTTTCCCGCACCAACACATTGAGTCACATAAGTTTTGAAGCGTCTGTTTTTTGCAACTAGTCCAAATTCTTGTTTTCGGCTTTGCGAAACTTTTATATCTTTCCTTAAAAGGATTGTTGCCGCTTCATTGCCAAAGACCACAACTTTATCGGGATTTACCTTGTATAATTCTTCAAGTAAAAGGTCGCGATATAGCCTTAACGTTTTATTATCCGGCAATTTGGAATTTGCATTGCTGCATTTTGAAATGCTTGTTATCCACATATCATTTTCTTTTACACTGTTGTAAACGTCTTGACAAAACAAATTATCCCATTCGCTTGGTTTTCTGCACTTTATTTGCTCGTTTAAATTTTTATCAAACATATCACACTGTGACAAAATATTCCATAACGGCTTTGTTCCAAGATGATGCGCCCGAACACCTTTCCATGTTTTGCGAGTGGCTATATTATTTATATTCGGACAAAGAAAAACTAAGGCAAGTTTTGGATTCTGCTCCTTGCCGCAACCATATATTGCATTTAAATTTTTGTTACCATGAAACATTTGCATTCTATCAAATTCTCTTTGTAAAATATTTAATTCCATTTTTCTCCTTTGTTAAATTTGTAAATTTAAAAATTGTCTACACTTGTTCTTCTGCCTTCATAATAACATATCTTTTAATAATAGTAAATATCAAATTTAAATTACACCTTTAAAAATTTTAATCATATATCTTAATAGGAGGTTTTATGAGACGATTTTTCAATATTTATGATAACAGCAATCGGTCAAACAATTTGATTACCACTCAAAATTGCAGAGAGGACATTATAGGCGAACTTGAAGCCATCATTCAATATGAAAATCACCTATTCAGCACCGACGATCCTGTGGCACGAGCAACAATACAAGACATCGTCGACGAGGAAAAATTGCATGTCGGTCAACTGTTTGGACTTCTTTTCAAACTTGATCCAATTTCTCAAAGACAATTTGAAAAAGGTTATCGCGAGTTTACAACCGATAATGAAAAATAAAAAAATCCGCTAAGCGGATTTTTTGAAAGATATATTGTATGATGTACAAAATACATAATACAAGATTTTGTACATACTATTTCATTTAATCGTCTCACCACTTATAAATCAATTTCAGGAATATCATAATATCCATCTTTGTTTTCTCTTTTTATTTCCTCATTCATCTGTTCTATAAGATCTAGCAGGTCGAAATCATTGTATCCAAATTTGTCCTCATCTTCATAAAGTTCATCAATATTTTTTTTATCGAGTTCAAACTTTCGAGAATTTTTTATAAGCTTTTTTGCCGCTTTAAATGTTTCTTTCCATTCATCATAAATCAAATATTCATCCGCCGAATGTTCATTGTAATATCCTACAGACAAATTTACACCGCATATGGTTTTGCATAAGGAAACTATGTCTGTATATGAATATGGGTTGATATATTTGAAGCCGGTACGCTGCTTTATATATTCTATAAATTCCTCGCTTCCAACAGAATAACACTTGAATTCCTTGTTGCCACACTTATCAAGTTGAACTATAAAATTGTGATCATTTATAAGTTCGTATTCCCTTTCGCTCAAATATCTTGAACAACTCATTTTTCTTTCTTCGCCGGTGGTGATTAAAAGTGAATTGCCGCTGTTTTTTAATAGATAAAGCATTGCAATCCCCGCCCTATCATCAGCACCTATTCCGACAGATTTGTTTCCAGAAGAAAACACTCCTTTTTTATACTTGACATCTTGTTTGCAATTTACTTTGCCATCCCATACCGTGTCACAATGCGCGGTCAACAAAACTTTGTTTTTTGCCTTGCCCGGCACAAACACATAAGGATAACCCTTGGAACTTTCCCCTCTTATCGCCCCTGGCATTTTTTGAAAAATACTTAATATTTCTTCGGTGCTTGTTATATCACGTCTTAAAAAGTAATTTAATATCTTTTTCTTGCTATGAATTTTTTCAAGTTCTTCTTTTTTCATTAGGTCCCCTTTTTGCTATTAATATAACATAAAACGCCATTTTTGTCAACTTAGACTTTGTTTTCTTTCCAATTTTCTCCAATGCACATAACCATATATATCATTGATGAAAAACACCAAAAAACAAATTACGGTGGGCAAAAGACCTATCCCATTTTGAACCACGGCAATCACCCACATTGTTATTGAAATGATATCATCAAGCAAAAACACAAGTGAAAAATATGGGTTTCGCCTTAACATAAGATAAGATGCAACAGCCGAAGTGGCTAGTGAAAGTGTGCTAAAAATCAATTGCTCAGTGGAAAGAGCGTGCAACAAGAAGTAAAATCCAATTGAGGCAAAATAAGTTATGCCGAACAGATACACATATTCCCTTTTGGAAATCTTGCCATTTATTTTTATTTCCGGTGAAGTTTTTGAAAACTTATGTTTAATCCACGTCACAATTGAAAATATTGAAATTGGAACCATGATGCCAAGATAAATTATCGCTTCACCATAATATGCCTGAAAAATAGATACAACAGAATATAAAATGTTGTATGTTAAATCTATCCAAGGGGCAAAAAAGTACCCTTTTGCTATTAAAAACACTGAGACAATCCCAATTAATGAGGTGATAAGAGATAATAGATTTTTATCTTTGCCAACAAAAAAGCATACGACAATTGTTATTATCGCAAATGGCAAAAATAATATTTCAAATAGGCTTTGATTTTTAATCGCAGATTTAAACTTTATCTCGCCCACTTTGATCCCCCAAGATAATCCAGCCAGCCCCATAACTTTTCGGCACTTCGATTGGAGCAATTTGACGAACATTTTTAAGCCAAATTAATGTTAAATATTTTTTGCTAAAACAACTTTCATAATCTTTAAATTTATCAGTTCCTATTTGCTTGCCATATTTTTTTGCAATCTCTTCAACAATGCTTGGTGTCAAGTTGTAAAACCTCACTTCCGCCGCTTCTGCAACAGCTGTTATTGGACAACCCGTCTTTTTAAAATAAATAACATCACCTTTTTTTATCCTATTGAATGGTGCACTTTTATTCATGCTCCATCTGCTTTCTATTGTTTTTTCTCCGCTTAGCACCATATCGTAAAATGGTTGACGCATAATTGCAATATGTTCCATCTTTTCTCCTTAGAATAATGTCGAAAAACTTAAATTATTCACAAACAATCATTTTTATTTTACACATTTATTGTTTAAAAACAAATTGAAATAACAAAAATTTTAATTTTTATTTTGACATTTCAACCACTTTATCGGCTAAATTGTTTATAAAAGCAATGTCGTGTTCGACAAATATCAAGGTTATATTTGAATTTTTAAGCATTTCTTCAATCTGAATTCGCGATATAACATCAATGTAATTTAGCGGTTCATCCCAGACATATAAATCTGCTTCTTCGCACAAACTTTTGGCAATCAAAACTTTTTTCTTTTGTCCTGCACTAAAATCCTTAATATCCACATTAAACTGCTCTCTTTCAAACCCCATTTTATATAAAAGAGTAAGAAAACGCGTCTGATCAATTTTGCTTTCCTCAGCAAATTCCAAAAGATTGCCACTTAGCCATTCATAATTTTGACTTATATATGAAATTTTGCATTTCCCTTTCTTGTAAAATGTGCCATTATATTTTATTTGTTCACCGCAAATTAATTTCAGTAGACTTGACTTGCCACTTCCGTTTTCACCTTTAACCGCCACCTTCTCCCCTCTGTCAACGATCACACTTAGATTTTTAAATATCACCCTATCTTCATAAAAAATTGACAGATTTTTTATAGTCAACAAATTCTCTTCTTTAATATTGTCGGCACTTAAAAACAACTTGTCTTGTTTGTCTATGTTTTTAAGCAGTTTTGTTTTTTCTTCAATTGCCGATTCTCTTCTTTTCTCTATAACCTTTGCCCGCTTTTCCATTCTAGCGGTTTGGTGACCAACATAACCCTTGTCAACTTTTACACCAGAATTGCGAGTGCCTTTGGTGTTTTCAATTTTGTTTGCCCACATTCTTTTTTGTGCCATGCTTTCCTGCAATCTTGAAATTTCCTTTTTTAGTGCTTGATTTTGAAGCAGTTCGGCATTGTCTTTATCCTTTTTGTTTTGCCACCAAGATGAAAAATTGCCCCTTTGAATTTCTATTTCATTTCTATTTAGCGATATTATATGGTCAACACAGTTATCAATAAAATCCCTATCATGTGACACAACAATAAATCCCTTTTGCTTGTTTAAAAATCTCTTGACGCACTCGCGACTTTGTATGTCAAGATGATTTGTCGGTTCATCGATTAATAAAAAATTGTTGTCCTTGGCAAACAGTATTGCAAGCAATAATTTTGTTTGTTGCCCATTTGACAAAGTGCTAAATGGACGATACAAACATTCCTCATCGAGTTCCAACTCCTTAAGTTTTTTCATAACTTCCCAGTTTGCCACCTGTGGACAAATTTCCTCAATCAAATCTATCCCAAACATCTCTTTATTCTTAACCACATATGGAAAATAATCAAAATCAACGCTGCTTACAATCTTGCCGCTGTATTCATACTTTTTCATTAGCAAATTTAATAGTGTAGTTTTTCCTCTTCCATTTCTCCCAATTAATCCGATTTTCCAATCGGTATCAAATGAAAAGCTTATATTGTCAAAAACATTTGTACTGTTGTTTTCATAGCCAAATGTTAAATTTTGTATATTAATTTGAGCCATACTTACCTCCTAAAATATAAAAAATAGGTCACAAGGAAATTAACCCTGCAACCTATCAGAAATCAAAAATTATGTTTCCAAATAAGAAATATTTTGTTAACTTCCTCGTTTTGCACAACAAAAGAAGAAAATTAATCGCTTCAAATTGTTATGCACTTTTAAATGTTAGCAAAATATATTCTCATTTCTCCTCCTAAATTCATTTTCATTCTAGCACCATTTCATCTCTTTGTCAATACAAAACAAAATTTTTATAGTAAAAACCTTTTGTCCAAATTGAAGTTAAATAAAAATTCATATATTTTAAGGCGTTTTAACTTATTTTTTGTTCAATTCTCCCTTATAAATCATTTTGGTTGGAAAAAATTCACCGAGTTCCAAAAATTGCACCTCGGCAACAATTGGCTTAAAAATTTCACTCAGTTTTTCTTTTGCATTCCTCACTTCGTTTTCGTTGCCACAAAAAATTGTCGTATGGGCATGCCAAGGATAACCATCAGCATAATTACCTTGAAACTCTTTTTGAATTTCCAGAAGATTTTCATTTACTATAGGTTGAATGAAAAGCACTTTATCACTAAAATCACCAATTTCCCCAAGAAAAATGTCAAATTTTTTCTGACTTAAACAAACTTTTTTTATTCTCTCTATCAGCTCATCCGCCATGTCAACAGGAAAACTCCCAAGGGAAATGTGAAAAGGAATATCCATTGTTTGCGTTCCTTGCCACCCTAGTTTCAAAATCTCATTTTGCAACTTCTTTAATTTGTTTTGTGATTGCAAATCAAAAGATGCAAAAACTGTTAAAAATTTGTCTTTTTTCACTTTATCCATCCTTTTATGATTATTCAAACAAAAAATCGGCAAGCCTTTCATTTTCATTTGATAATTTTGTTAATTCGCCATTTTTAAGGAGAAAACTTTCACCAAAAATCTCAACTTTTTCATTTTTCTCGATAAAATAACTACCATCAGGCAAAACAAGTATTGGCCTTATATAGCTATCCTTATAACAATACTCCATTTCCGGCAATCCATCAAGTTCAACTTCAATAATTGAATAGTAATGAGGCAAAATGTTGATTTTTGTAAGCCCAAGTCCTTTTAAATATCTTTTAAAATTTTTATCTTTACCCTCGCCCTCCAATTCAGGCGGACAATATACAATATCAGCACTATTCATGCTACCTGCACTTACGCCAACTATCACATTGTTATAATTTTTCAACAATTCTCTCAAATTGATGTTTTTGAAAAACTTGTTCTGCGTTGGAACATGTCCACCCATAAGATATATTAAATCGGCCGCATCTATCATCTCTTTTGCATTTTTCTCAGTTCTTCCGTCCAAAATATTATAATTCTTAAAAGGCAAAGTCAAATTAAATGATTCGATAAGAGGCCTTGCATACATGTCCGTTGCTTCAAAATCATTTTCATCACTTGCAACTATTAAAAGATTTTCATATCTTTTGATATGCTTTTTTAAATTGGTCAAGATGTTATTCCTATTGCCAAAATTCTGTGCTATTCGCACTTTGTTGCCATTCTCATCATAATATTTTTCACAATATTCTATGTTACTTGTCACAAAAACCGTCTTCATTCTCGTCCTCTTCAAATTCCATATCTTCAATTAACTCGCCCTCTCGACATCTGTCAATAAACTCATTAAAATCCATTCGTTTTGTTATTGCTCGCGTTTTGTAAATTTTCAGTTCGGCAAGTTGTCCAAAACATTCACAATACTCTCTAAATCTTTTTACAACATCTTGCAACGCTTCCTCTTTTGTTTTGTATTCCTTTATCCCTTTTTCATTCGCCCATGAATATTCAAACCAGCACCAATTTTTATCGCCATTTTGAAATAAACAAAATGTATGAGTTGGACTTGTTGCATATTTGACGCAACTCTCGATAAAAAAACATTCGTGCGGAATTTTGTTTTCAATAAAAAATTGGCGTTCAAGTTCACAAAAATCCCAGCATACGCCATAACCACTTTTTATAAAATCTTCATCCAGCCTAATTTTATAATGCTCATTCATTTTTTCTTGAAAATTCTCATCTTCATCAGTGTATGCCACGCCGCGATATGTAAAGCCGTATTTTAGATTTTTTTCAAAAAAATTCATTAAATCATAAGGCGTAAAAATATTATATTTTTCAAAGTTCATAGTTCCCCCATATTATTCAATTGTCAATTCAAGTCCGCTCCCGACATCATGTACATTTAATTTTTGTTTTATCATTTCAGCCTTTACAAATAAACTTGTACAATGGCATGGATATAAGTCAATTTCTTCATTTTTAAAATAAGCAATTGTTTCTTTAGCTTGCTCATTTAGTTGCAAAAGATGGAAGCCGCCAATGATGGCTTTAATAGGTTTTTTAAAGTAAGCTTTTGCATATTCACAAATGTTGCATATTCCACTATGTGAACAGCCGGTGACAATAATCAAATGTTTATTGCCATTAACCACAAGTGCCGTGTCCTCATCAACTGTGTCCTGAACCTGCATGCCGTCTTTTAATACTTTTAAATTAGGATTTTCTTTCTCAAATACTGTAATTCGAGGAATGGGTCCCAAACAATAAATATTTTTAGAAATCTCTGTTGGATGTTCTATTTTTTCAAGAACAAAACGTTTTGACATTTCTTCTTGTGTGAAAGGTGCGGAGATATTTGTATTTTCACAAAATTTTTCATCAAAGCAGCCCGGGCAATAATAGCATTTTGTATTTGGATTGAAGTTATAGTATTTCAACCCCTTAGTGTGATCATCATGTCCATGTGATAGAACAATTTTGTTGATTTTTGCCATGTCAATCCCTATTTTATCTGCATTTTTCACATAAACATCGGAATACCCCAAATCAAACAAAATTTTATCATCACCATTTTCTATGTAAAAAGACAATGCCGGCTCACCGAGCAGATAATTATCTATGAAAGTGTTGTTATCACACAATACAACAAGTCGCATCACAACCTCCGAAATCAAATTAGCACAATTGCAAAATTTTGTCAACTTTATCCTTACTTCAAACTGAAATGCAAAATTTGATAAACTTAATGTCACCTTAAAGGCAATCAATTTAAATTGCTTTTATTTTGAATTACTACTTGCCTTTTTGTCTTTTTCCCTAATTTAAAATTGATTTGTTGTCTCTTTTGCAATTATATCAATATATTCTTTATATATTTTCCCAAAGTGCAAATTGTTATAAGCTTCCGGCTTCATAAACTCTTTCAAAATAGGCAATGCCTGTTTGTATTGATTTTCACGCATGCCAACTTTTTGATTTGTTGCAATTTTAAAACCGAAATCACTATATAATTTTATAGCCCGGAAACTGCTTGGCTGTGTATGAAGAATAATTGGATAATCTTTTTCCTGTCTAATAACCTCAGTTAGCAACGCCCGTCCTATCC